>DASWYU010000039.1:0-19640 GCA_036404795.1 Nocardioides sp.
TGCCGCGGACCGTGGCGCCCGGGGTGGACTCGTACAAGTCGACGGCCTGGCGACGGAACTCCTCGGAGTAGTTCTTCCTGGCCATAGTTCTCGGATCATCTCGCTTCCCCAGCACCAGGTGCTGGATTCAGCGTGTCCAAGCACCGGGGTCAGGCCCCGAGTTCCTTGACGGTCGGCTCGATCCGGGGGTTCCTCCTGCGGGGGAGCCACTTCATGCGCTTCCTCCGATCTGGGTGCGGCCGTAGAGCCGCTTCTCCAGCGCCTGGATGCGGGAGGCGCAGGAAGGGTGAGTGGAGAACAGGTTGGCCCGCCATCCCTGCTGCTTTCGAGCCGCATCGTGGCCCGCGTTGAGCCAGCCGTAGAGCACCTCGATCAGCGGCTGGCCGTATCCGAGATCGGCGGCAACGCGGTCGGCGTATTTCTCGCCGTACCGGCCGAACCATGCGAGCACGTACGGGATCGCGAAGAGGAGCAGCAGTGCGGGGTGGATGGAGTACAAAGCCCAGGCGAGGAACAGCATCCACATGATCGGAAACAGCCGGACGATCGGGCCGATCAGGCACCCTGCGGCCTGCGCTCCTGTCCTTCCGCCCAGTGCCCCGCCCGCGGCGCCGAGCCCGAAACCGGCGAGGACGGCGAACACGACGTAGTTGAGCCAGAACCAGACCTTCGCGACGAGTCGTCCGGGGATGGCGTAGAAATACGTCAGCAGGGTCGCCCACGCGTGGCCACCGAGGTGGTGCCCAAGTTCGTGGGCGAGCACAGCGTCGAGGTGATTGGGAGGCATGTCGAGTGCCGCACGAGTGACCGCGACGATGTGCCCGGAGGTGGCGAACGCATTCGGCTCCTGGGTGTCCTGCACCCAGAGCCGATACTTCTCCGGCCGGGTCCCGGCTGCTTGGGCAACGTTGCCCCACACCGCATCGAGGGCGCGGCCTTCGTGCATGGTCGGCTTCCGGAGCCGGAACATGACACGGGCGATCACGTCTTCGGTGGGCCGGAAGAACACCAGCAACCCCGAGCCGAGAAAGACGCCGAGCGCGCTCCAGAGTGCAGTCTCATTGTCGGGAGCGACGACGCTCACGATGACCATGACAACAACGAGGCTGAACAGCAGCCACGGGATGCCCAGCAGCAGCGTCACCGCCGTAGATAGGTGAATGCTGCGGCGAACACGCGGCGTGGCCGCGGGCTTCCCAACCGGCCCGTTGTTCGTCTGGAAATTGCCGGGCTGCGGCGGATGGAATTGACCGGGTCCTGTGGTCATGGAGTCCCCCCGAGTGGACGTTCTCTTCTCTCTCGGTCGAGAGGTTAAGTGGGAGTACCGACACTTTGCTATAGCAGGCCGGGCTGGTGGTTCGTCTGCCTGGCGCCGGGTCTGACCCACCAACGCCTCGGTCTGGGGGTCAGCGCCAGAGGTCGATCTCCTCGACGGTGATCGTGTTGATGGTGCCGCACCCTGCTGGGTCGACCGTGGTCCAGACGCCTGGTGCGACGGTGTGGTCGACCCAGAGGGTGTCGCCGGTTCGTGCCCAGCCGTTGATGCTGAGCCGGCTCCAGGTGCGAGCGTTTTGGGCGGGGTCGGCGGGGAGGAAGTGGTAGCCGATCGGGCCGGTAGTGATGACCCAGGTGCCGTCCCAGGTGCCGTAGGTGGTGATCGTGACGAGCACGGTGGCGTCGAGTTCGGCACTGCCGGTCCACGCCTCGTTCAGCGCCGTGCGCTTGACGGGTGCCCGCTGGTCGACGACGTCCTTGACCCCGAGGTCCGCGAGGTCCCCCTGCACTGCGCGCACCTCCCGCACCGGGCCGGTCTGGTGACGACGGGTGCGCCCCTCCTCGCGGGTCATGTAGACCCACGGCGCCCCGACCTGGATGTCGGAGTAGCCGAAGACGTAGGCAGGGTGGCGGTGCTTGTCGGTGACCCGCTCGGGGTTGCGCGGGTAGACGGTCAGCAGGCTGTCGCCTGTCAGCACCATCAGGTGGTCGTCGTCGACGATGACCGCGGTTCCACCCCTGCTGGGATCGAAGGTCTGAGCGCACCGGACGTGCACGTGGTCGGCCCCACGATCGGTGTTCATGCCCCGACCGCCGACGCGTTGGCGGCTCGCCTGAGCCTGGCCGCGATGCGTGCCGCCTGTCGGTCGAGGTCGGCGATGCCGTCGCTGATCCAATGCCAGGCGAGCGCGATCGTCAGGTGTGCGATCTGGTCGTCGGGCGTCTCCTCTCGCAGGGCGATGAGGAGGCGGTGTACTGCCTGGATGCCGTCGACGAACGGGAGACGCTCATCGAGCGGGTAGGCGTGGGGCGCGTGCCAGGGTCCGAAGTCGAGTTCACTGCGGGCGAGTGCGAGGTAGTGGGCGAAGTCGTCGAGGGAGGCTTCGTGGGCGTGCTCGTACATGGCGTCGAGGGCGCTGACGAGCATGGAGTAGACGCCGTTGGCGGCGCTGCTGGTGGTGGTTGGGATGTCCATGCGGCCATGGAAACCGCGACCAGCGACTCGACCGGCTTTACCGCCTTCGATCTGTGGATAGCAAGCCGAATCCGTGTCCCTGTGGATAGAAAACCGTGCCGGTTGTGTCGGTGTCGACGCCTACGGTCCTCACGACGAAAGGAGAGAACTCCATGAAGAGCCAGGACAAGCCGCCCCGAGGGCGTCGCGACAGCAGGGGCCGTCCGCCGCTGGTCGCGAAGCCGTTCATCGCGAAGGGCGCAGCGGCGTACCGCATCGTCGAGCAGCCCGACCCGAGGAAGGAGCCGGACGATGATCGAGGTTGAACTCCGCAAGCCGGTCACCGAGTACCGGACCGTCGCCCGACTCCGGGTGCATGACGACGGCACGGTGGAGTTCGACGACCCCGACGAGCAGTTCATGACCGACCTGCACGTGCTTGTGCCGGACGACGAAGCGCCGCGGGGCATGCGAAAGATCCGGTTCGAGGACGACCCCGCTACCTGGGCCCGTCACCTCGATTCGGTGCACCGGACCGGCTACTGCGTGCCCGTGGTCACCCGCGACGATCGCGAGCCCCGACAGTGAGCAGCACCGACGAGATCGAGGTGCCCGCGGACGCGGGCGAGTACGCCGACGCGCTGGCTGCGATCCTGCGGCGCATCCCCGAGCATTGGGGACGCTGGATCGATTGTCAGAAGGGCTGGTATCCGATCCTCGCCCGCCTCGACACCGACCTGGCTGCCCTGGATGCCGCCTACGAGGTACACCAGGTGAAGGAGAAGTTCGGCGGCCTCCGCTACTACACGCACACCGAGAAGGATGGCGTCCGTGAACGGTTCGAGACCCGCATCCAGCAGGCGGAGCAGGAGGCGTACCGGACCTGCGAACTCTGCGGCACCGCAGGCAGCCTCGCCAAGCGCGGGACGTGGTACCAGACGCTCTGCGGCGCGTGCGCCACGGCCAGCGGGTTCGACCCGGTCGGCGGCAACTGAGTCGCGGATGTCGGTGCGCCACGGCAGACTCGTGACCATGGTCAACGCGTCACCTCACGGGCACATAGCCCTGCCCCACAGGACGGGGCTGGGCGGAGCCGACGAGGTGACCGCACGTGAGCAAGACCGACAAGACCAAGCCGTGGTGGCTGCGCGCCACCGAGCGCCCGATGGTGACCTGTGTACCTGTGCACCGGCATCACGCCGGGGCATGCGACCTTCCCGCCGCCCCCGCTGACGCCTTCGGCGGCGTCGGTGACTGGTGGCCCACCGCCATGGCTGCACCTGAGGGCCAGACCTGCTACTGGACCTGGACCACCGCCATTTTCTACGGCCGTGACCGTGGGACTGGCTGCCAGTGCTGGATGTGCGGAGACACGATCGGCCGTCGCCGCCGCACCCGCCACGAGCGGCGCCAGGCACGACAGGAGTTCCAGGCCCTCCTCCACGAGGCGCACCACGAGGTCGACTGATCTTGTCGGTGCCGCTGGTTAGCCTCACCCATGAGAGTCCGTTGACCAGTTGGGGAGGTTCGCGAGATGACACTGCCACCAGAGGACGAAGCCATCTGGGTGATGGCCGAGCAAGGGCTGCGCGAGTACGAAGCGTCCGTCGCTCGCGACGAAGAGCCCTACAGGTTCACGACGGCAGAGGCGTTCATGGCCTGGCTTGACGAACACCGTGGGTGAGCGGCCACCAGCAGGGCGTAGCCGGTCAGACGAGGACCATTTCCGCAGTCTGCCTGACTACGACTTGGTGACACTGGCGGAAGCAACCTGCGGAACGTCGCTGGAGCACCGGTCGATGTCGCTGTCCCTGCTCGTCATGCGCGAGGTCAACCGTCGTGACCTGTGGCCCAAGGTCGTGGCCCGCCGCGCGGGATTGCTCCGGCTCAGAGACAGTGCCCTCGGGGTCGTCGAGGCATCGGTGCGCGCTGCCTTCGAGTTCGCGCATTGGCGCAACTCGTTCTACACCGACGCCCCCGACTGGTCCGAGGAGTGTGAGCCCGCCGCCGCGCTCGCGTGGGACGGCGAGAACAAGGTCGACGGCTGGGCGCGCGTCGGCCGCGAGGCCCAGGTGCGGATCGTTGAACGCGTCATCGCGACCCTCAGCATCAACGTCGGCGACGTCACCACACAGGTGCGCGAGGCCGGTCGTGAGCACCTCCAGTCAGGAGTCCGCGAGTACCTCGACAGCCCGGACTACCTGGAACAGATGATGGAGGTCATGGAGCACATGCAGCGGACCGACGAGGCCCGCCGCCGCGACGAAGACGGCTGAGGCGGAGCGGTTCGCATTTCCACCACACAAGCGGTCGATTAGCAGCCCAATTGGGAGTTGAGCCAGTCTCGGAGCGCCGTCACATCATCTGCGTGAAGGACCGCTTCGACCCAGCCGTCGCCATTGCGGCTGTTGAGCCGGGAGTCGACGCGTAGCGTGACCCTCTTGTCTCCGACCGTGAGGGCGACCCGCTGATAACCGTGACCGGAGACGGCACGGCTCAGCGTCAAGGCATCTTCGGTGGCGCGTTGGCTGCTGATCATGACGCGTCCCATTCGCGTGGCGTGACGCCTCCATCGGCGAATCCCGGATACGCGCGGATGTCGTGGCGCTTTCCAGGCTCATCGGGAGTTCGCCGGTCTTCGGCTTCTTGGCGGGTGAGCCGCTCTTCAAGTTCGAGCATCCATCGCGGGGGCTGGCCCGTGGGTCGGCGCTTGTGGCGGAACAGACCTGCGTCGTTGGCCCGCCGCAGCACCTGGTAGTCGTCCTCCGTGATGAGGCACGCGGCTCTCGCGACCTCGACCTCGTCCCACGTGTCGGCCCCGGCCTGCTCCTGACCGTCGCCGTCGATGAGCCGCTTGACCGCCCGTTTGACGGTGATCCGGCCAGCCCCAAGTGCGTCCAGTGTTTTGCGCAACGTGTCCCACCGGCGTCTCCTTCTCTCACACCGCAGGTTAGGAGTGCCCACCGACACTTCGCCTTGATGCACTGGCTCGCTGCCCTTGTGTCGATCGTTGCGCATGCTTCACTAACCGCGTGACGCCGGGACCGCGGCCACCTCGGATGAAGGCGCAGGAGTACGAGGAGATGCTCCGCGCCGATCTGCTCACCCCGTCCGGGTTCGCAGATGCGGTCGCGATGGCGTTCGGCAAAGTCCTGACCGAGGCGATGGATGAGCACGTCCGAACCGCCGTCCGTGAAGGCCGCGACCCCCGAGTCCGCGACGAGGTCTGGTCCCGTGTCGCCGCCACCCTCGACATGTCGCGCAGCACGCTGTCCAAGACCATCCACGGTCGGCGCCATCCCGCCCAAAATCCGCGCCCGATCTGCCGCTCCCGGCGTCCACGAACGGTCGCGACCGGCACACATCAGCCCGCAGAAACCGAAGAGCCGCCTCCCATCCCTGGGAGGCGGCTCTTCTTCGTTCTCGGCCGCTTGCCGTACAAACGGTTTCCCGCCTGCCGTACAAACGACCCCACGTGCGCGAGGGGGGAGTTGAACCCCCACGCCCTTTCGGGCACACGGACCTGAACCGTGCGCGTCTGCCTATTCCGCCACTCGCGCGTGAAGCCGGACAAACTTATCCCAGCCCCGTCACGATCCCCAAACCGGGGACGCGGGCCGCACACCGCGGCACGTCTGGTCCGGCGGGGTGCCGACGCCGTGGGAGACGGCGTCTGCACCCCGCCATGGTTACGATCGGCACCACCCGCTGCCGTGCGGGTCGGTGGCGCGCCCGCGCGCCGCGGAGTCAGGCCGACGGACGACGAGCGACCCACCGGGAGCGGTGCGGGCGGAGGAGGTGGGTATGAGCGGAGGCTTCCAGCGTTTCGAGAGCCGCCTGGAGTCCATGATCTCCGGCGTGTTCGCCCGTGCCTTCCGCAGCGCCGTCCAGCCCGTCGAGATCTCGGCGGCGCTGCAGCGCGAGGTCGACAACAACGCCCAGATCCTCAGCCGCGACCGGCGCCTCGTGCCCAACGACTTCCACGTCGAGCTGTCGCGCTCCGACCTCGACCGGCTGGGGCCCTACGCGGCGACGCTCGCGCAGGAGATGGCGGAGAACCTCCGCGACCACGCCGAGGGCCAGTCCTACGTGTTCCCGGGCCCCGTGCAGATCAACTTCGAACTGGCCGAGGACCTGCCGACCGGGCGCCTGCGGGTGCGCAGCCGCGCCCAGGCGAAGGTCACGAGCAACGCGACGAACACGCAGGTGGGCCGCGCGACGGCGTACCTCGAGATCAACGGCACCCGCCACCCCCTCACCCCGCCCGGCGCGGTGGTCGGCCGGGGCACCGACGCGGACGTGCGGATCAACGACCCGGGCGTCAGCCGGCGCCACATCGAGTTCCGGGTGGGGGTCGGCAACCCGCAGTACGGCGCGCCCCTCCAGGTGTCGGTGGTGGACCTGGGCTCGACGAACGGCATGATCGTCGACGGTCGGAAGGTGGCACAGTCGCCGCTGGACGACGGCTCGGTGGTGCGGATCGGCAACACGACGATGACCGTCCGTCTCGTCTCGGAGGGAGCCTCGTGAGCGAGCTGACCCTGTTCCTGCTGCGCTGCGGCTACCTGGCGATCCTGTGGATCTTCGTGCTCGCCGCGGTGTCCGTGGTGCGCGCCGACATGTTCGGCGCCCGCGTGGCCGCCGCGCCCAAGGCGAAGGCGAGCCCGAAGGGCAAGGCGCCGAAGCAGCCCCCGCCGCGGCGGCGCGGCTCGCCGACCCACGTCGTGGTCGTGCAGGGCGTCAACGCGGGCGCGCGGGCGGAGCTCGACGGCCGCCCGATCCTCATCGGCCGCGGCACCGACGCCGCGATCCGGCTCGACGACGACTACGTCTCCACGCGGCACGCACGGATCGCGCAGTCCGGCGACCAGTGCTTCGTGGAGGACCTGGGGTCCACGAACGGGACGTACGTCGGGACCGCCCGCATCTCGCAGCCGACCACCCTCACGCTCGGCGCGCAGGTGCGGATCGGCAAGACCATTCTCGAGCTGAGGAAGTAGGCAGCCGTGACGAGCACTCCCGACGGGACCGGCACGCCTCCGCCCGAGGACGACGAGCCGCGCGACGACCGCACCCGCGAGGTGCCGACGCTGCGGCCGGAGGACCACGAGGCCGACGAGGCGTTCGCCCCCGCGCCCGACGACACGGCGCCGCGCCCGATCGTGCCCGCGACGCCGGAGGACGAGGGCTACACCGAGATCGGCCCCAACGAGACGACGGGCGAGGTCCCCGCCGTACCGGGTGACCGCGTCGGCCTCCACCTCGACTTCTCCGCGGTCTCCGACGTGGGCCGGGTCCGCAAGGACAACCAGGACTCCGGGTACGCCGGCCCGCACCTCCTCGCCGTCTGTGACGGTGTCGGCGGCGCGGCCCGCGGAGACGTCGCCTCCAGCACGGCGATCGGGCAGCTGCGCAAGCTCGACGACGAGCCCGGCGAGGACCTGCTGGGCCACGTGGCGGGCGGGCTCCTGCGGGCGCACAACCGCATCGGCGAGCTCGTCGACGACGACCCCAGCCTCAACGGCACGAGCACGACCGCCACGATCGCGCTGTTCGACGGCGCGCGCCTCGGTATCGCGCACGTCGGCGACAGCCGCGCCTACCTCGTGCGCTCCGGCGAGATCACGCAGCTCACGAAGGACCACACCTTCGTGCAGAGCCTCATCGACGAGGGCCGGATCACCGAGGCGGAGGCACGCACGCACCCGCACCGCAACCTGATCCTCAAGGCCCTCGACGGCGTCCACGAGACCGACCCCGACCTGTTCGTGGTCGACATCGCGGAGGGCGACCGACTGCTGCTCTGCAGCGACGGCGCCTGCGGCGTGCTCGACGACGACCGCCTCAACGACATCCTCGGCACGGGAACGCCCGACTTCGCGGCGATCGAGCTGGTCCGTGCGAGCCTCGAGGCCGGCAGCACCGACAACGTGACCTGCGTCGTCGCCGACGTGACGCGCCAGCGGGTCGACACGGAGCCGCTCCTCGTGGGTGCGGCCGCCGACCTCCCGCGGCGCAGCGCCGGGCTCACCGGCCTGTTCCGCGGCCACCGCTCGGGCGACACGGGCGAGCTCGAGCCGGTGGAGGCCACGATCCCGCCGAACGTCGGGTTCGCGATCCCCACCGACCCGATCGACCCCGAGGCCGCGCGCTACGCCCCGCTGCCGCCGCGCCGGTTCGTCTGGGTGAAGCGCTTCTTCTGGCTCGTCGTCGTCGCCGGCCTGCTGGCGGCCGCGGCGGGCGCCGGCTACGGCTTCCTGCAGGGGCGCTACTACGTCGGCGTCCAGGACGGCGAGGTCGTCGTGTTCCGCGGGTTCGACTACTCGCTGGCCGGGTTCTCCCTGCAGGACGCGGTGGAGGGCACCGACATCACGCTCGACGACGTGGACGAGCTCAGCCCCCGTCTCGCGGCGGCGATCGAGGAGGGCCTGCCGGTGCACGACGACGTCGACGGCGCGAAGCGGGAGTTCGAGCGACGCTACGAGGCCGCCCTCGCCGACGCCGCCGAGGGCACCGAGGGCGCCGACGGCTCCGGCGAGACCGAGGAGCCCCCGGGCCAGACCCCCGGCGAGACCGAGGACATGCCGTCCGACCCGACCTCGGAGCCCACGACCGACCCCACCGCCGAGCTGCAGTCGACCGGCGTCGTGCTCCTCGAGGTCGGCTGACGATGTCCCAGGCGTCCGCCACTCCCGACCAGTTCGTGCACCGCTCCCGCCGGGGCGCGGAGCTGTTCCTCCTCGTCCTCGCGCTCAGCGTCGGCGCCGGCGCCTACGCGGCGGTCGGCCTCGGCATCGAGGGCGAGATCCCGGCCGACATGATCGGCTACACCGGCTGGCTGGCGGCCCTCATGATCGCCGCGCACGTCGCGATCCGGATGACGGCGCAGTACGCCGACCCGATCCTCCTGCCCGTCGTCGCGGCGCTGAACGGGCTGGGCCTGGCGGTCATCCACCGGCTCGACCTCGCCAACAACAGCTCGTTCGCGCGCCAGCAGCTCATCTGGATGACGCTGGGCGTCGCCCTCTTCATCCTGACGATCACGCTCCTGCGCGACCACCGGATCCTGCAGCGCTACACCTACACGTCGGGCCTGCTGGCGATCGGCCTGCTGCTCCTCCCGATGATGCCGATCATCGGCAACGAGGTGCGCGGCGCGCGGATCTGGATCAACGTCGCGGGCTTCTCGTTCCAGCCCGGCGAGGTCGCGAAGCTCCTGCTCGTCATCACGTTCTCCGGCTACCTGGTGCTGCACCGCGACGCCCTCGCCCTCGCGGGCCGCCGCCTGCTGTTCGTCGACCTGCCGCGCGGCCGCGACCTGGGCCCGATCCTCGGCATGTGGCTCGTCAGCCTCGGCATCCTCGTCTTCCAGCGCGACCTGGGCTCGTCGCTGATGTTCTTCGGCATGTTCCTGGTGCTGCTGTACGTCGCGACCGAGCGCCCGGGCTGGCTCGTCGTCGGCGGCACGCTGTTCGCCGGCGGTGCGTTCCTCGGCTTCCAGGCGTTCAGCCACGTGCGGAACCGGTTCGAGATCTGGCTCTCGCCGTTCGACTACGTCGACCGCTCGCCCGGCAGCGGCCAGCTCGTCGAGTCGATGTTCGGCATGGCCTGGGGCGGCCTCATCGGCCGCGGCTTCGGTGAGGGCCAGCCGTGGCGCATCCCCTTCGCCGAGTCGGACTTCATCATCGGCGCGATCGGCGAGGAGCTCGGCCTGACCGGCGTCATGGCCGTCATCCTGCTCTTCGCGATCATCGTCGAGCGCGGCCTCCGGACGGCCCTGGTGTGCCGCGACGGCTTCGGCAAGCTCGTCGCGACCGGACTGGCGACGATCGTCGCGCTCCAGGTGTTCGTGGTCGTCGGCGGCGTCACCACGCTGATCCCCCTCACCGGTCTCACCACACCGTTCCTGTCGTACGGCGGCTCCTCCCTCGTCGCGAACTGGGTGCTCGTCGGCCTGCTGCTCCGCATCTCCGACCAGGCCCGCCGGCCGCTCCCGGGCGTCGAGGAGCCGTACGCGACGTACGACTCCGGCGCCGACGAGGCGACCCAGGTGGTCAAGGTGGTGAAGCCGTGAACAAGCCGATCCGCACCGTGGGCGTGTTCTGCATGCTCCTCTTCATCGCCCTGCTCGCGCAGTCGACCAACCTGCAGTTCTTCCGCTCGGGCGAGCTCAACGACCGCCCCGAGAACCGCCGGGTGCTGGAGGCCCGGTTCTCCGCCGAGCGCGGCTCGATCCTCGCGGGCGAGACCGAGGTCGCGCTGAGCGTGCCGGTGGACGACCGCTACGAGTACCAGCGGCAGTACCCCCTCGCCGGCCAGTACGCCCACATGACCGGCTGGTTCTACTTCGGCGGCGCCTCGGCCCTCGAGCGGTCCCAGAACGCGGTGCTGTCCGGCGACGACCCGAGCCTCTTCGTCAACCAGCTCTCCGACCTGCTCGCGAACCGCAACCCCGCCGGCAGCAACGTGGGCCTGACGATCGACCCCGCCGTGCAGGAGGTCGCCTTCGAGCAGCTCGCCGCGCAGGGCGAGGACGTGCAGGGCTCCGTCGTGGCGCTCGAGCCCAGCACCGGCCGCATCCTCGCCTCGGTCTCGCTCCCGACGTACGACCCCAACCAGCTCGCGCTGCGCGACGTCGGGGACGTGCAGGACAACTACCAGGCGCTGTACGACGACGAGTCGAACCCGCTGACCAACAGGTCGGTCGCGACGACCCTCCCGCCCGGCTCGACGTTCAAGCTCGTGACGGCCGCGGCGTACCTCGAGGACCACCCCGACGTCGACGCGAACTCGCAGGTGCCGGGCGGCAACAGCTACCAGCTGCCGGGCACGCGCACCTCGATCGCCAACGGCGGCCGGTCCTGCGGCGACACCACCGTGTCCCTCACGCAGGCGATGGAGCAGTCCTGCAACACGACGTTCCTCCAGCTGGCCGTCGAGGAGGGCCAGGAGGGGATGACGGAGATCGCCGAGGCCTTCGGCTTCAACGCGGACCCCGCGGCGGACTACCCGGGGACGTCCGCGTCGGCGTACCCGGAGAACGCCTCCGACGACCTCCTCGCGAAGTCCGGCATCGGTCAGCAGGACGTCCGCGCCACGCCGCTGCAGATGGCGATGGTGGCCGCGGCGATCGCGAACGACGGCGTACTCATGGAGCCCTACCTGATCGACCGCGTCACCTCGCCCGACGGCGAGACCATCACCCGCCACGAGCCGGAGGAGCGGGCCGAGGTCGTCAGCTCGCGCACCGCCGGCGTGCTGCAGGAGCTGATGGTCAACACGGTCGAGCAGGGCACGGCGCGGCAGGCCCGCATCGACGGCGTCGAGGTCGGCGGCAAGACCGGCACGGCGGAGAACTGCGACGGCTGCCGGCCCTACGCGTGGTTCGTGTCCTACGGCGAGCGCGACGGCCAGCAGGTCGCCGTCGCCGTGATGCTGCAGAACGTCTCGGACAACGTGACGATCTCCGGTGGCGGCCTGGGTGGCCCCATCGCGAAGGCCGTCATGGAGCAGGCACTGGGAGTGGGAGAGTGACGATGGACGCGAACAACCCCGAGCGCTTCGCGGACGACGCGCGTCGCTACCGCCTGGACGCGCGCGTCGCGACCGGCGGCATGGGGGAGGTGTGGCGCGCGACCGACACGGTGCTCGGACGCGTGGTCGCCGTGAAGATCCTCAAGGCGGAGTACGCCGACGACGCGGCCTTCCGCGGACGCTTCGAGACCGAGGCGCGCAACGCCGCGGCCCTCCACCACGCAGGAGTGGCCGGGATCTTCGACTTCGGCCAGTCCCAGACGACCGACGGCTCCGGATCGACGCGGCCCTACCTCGTCATGGAGCTCGTCGACGGCCAGCCGCTCTCGGCGCTGCTGCGCCCCGACCAGCCGATGGACCCGGCGATCGTCGTCGACATCATCGCGCAGGCCGCCGACGGCATCGGTGCGGCGCACCGCGCCGGCATCGTGCACCGCGACGTGAAGCCCGCGAACCTCCTCGTCACCCGCGAGCGCCAGGTCAAGATCACCGACTTCGGCATCGCCCGCGCCGCCGACGGCCTCGCGCTGACCCAGACCGGCATGGTCATGGGCACGCCGCAGTACATCTCCCCCGAGCAGGCCCAGGGCATGACCGCCGGCCCGGCCGCCGACGTCTACTCGCTCGGCGTCGTCGCGTTCGAGTGCCTCGCCGGCCGCCGGCCGTTCGTGGCCGAGACCGCGGTGGCGACGGCGCTGGCGCACCTCCGCGAGCCGGTCCCGGACCTGCCGGGGAGCGTGCCGCCGGGGCTCGCGAGCGTCGTACGGCGCGCGCTGGCCAAGAAGCCGGAGGAGCGGTTCGCCGACGGGGCCGAGTTCGCCCGCGCCCTGCGCGACCCGTCGTCGGTGGCGGCTCCCGTGGTGGCGGCCGAGCCGATGCCGACCCAGGCGACGCAGGTGCTGGGGGGCGGCGCCGTACCGGCTGCGGCCGCGGCTGCGGCTGCGGCTCCCCTGACGTCCGGCACCCCGGCCGTCACCGAGGAGGAGACCGCGCCCGAGGAGCCGCGGAAGAAGCCCGTGCTGCCCTGGGTGGCCGGTGTGCTTGCCCTGCTGCTCGTGGCCGCGCTCATCTGGTTGTTCGTGATGACCGGCGGCGACGGTGACGACGACGACGCCGACTCCACCGCGACCGAGACCACCGCCGAGACCACTCCCCCGACGGAGACCACGTCGGAGCCGACCACCTCGGAGCCGACGAGCGAGACGACGTCGGCCGAGCCGGAGACGTTCGACCTCGACGTGTCCTCCTACGAGGGGCGCAACGTCAACGACGTCGTCGAGGAGCTCGAGGACGACTTCGACCTGTCCGTCTCGCGCCGCGAGCTCGAGAACGACGGCTCGGAGGTGCCGAACACCGTCGACGACGTCAGCCCCGCCTCGGGCCTCGAGGCCGGCGACTCGGTGACGGTCTACTTCTGGGGCCCCGAGCCGGAGCCGGACCCGGAGCCCACCGAGGAGCCGACCGAGACCCAGACGAGCGAGCCCACGCAGCCGGTCGACCCGACGACCAGCGCGACGACCGAAGCACCGTGAGGAAGCCGGACCGTGTCTGACCCGAGGTATCAGCCCCCGTCCCCGGTGGGCCCGGAGGGAGAGCGATGACGGACGCCGACAGCCCGACGCTGGTGGGCGGGCGCTACGAGCTCGGCGGGCTGCTGGGCCGTGGCGGCATGGCCGAGGTCCGCAAGGGCACCGACACCCGCCTCGGCCGCGTGGTCGCGGTCAAGCGCCTGCGCACCGACCTCGCCAGCGACGCCACGTTCCAGGCGAGGTTCCGGCGTGAGGCGCAGTCCTCGGCCTCCCTCAACCACCCCTCGATCGTGTCCACCTACGACACGGGCGAGGAGATCTCGGCCGACGGGATCGCGCAGCCCTACATCGTCATGGAGTTCGTCGCCGGCCGCACGCTGCGGGACGTGCTCCGCGAGGGCCGCAAGATCCTCCCGGAGCGGGCGCTCGAGATCACGAGCGGCGTGCTGTCGGCGCTTGACTACAGCCACCGCGCGGGGATCATCCACCGCGACATCAAGCCCGGCAACGTCATGCTCACCCCGAGCGGCGACGTGAAGGTGATGGACTTCGGCATCGCGCGGGCCATCTCCGAGGCGTCGTCGACGATGACGCAGACGGCCGCGGTCGTCGGCACGGCGCAGTACCTCTCCCCCGAGCAGGCGCGCGGCGAGGTCGTCGACTCGCGCTCGGACGTCTACTCGGCGGGCTGCCTGCTCTACGAGCTCCTCACCAGCCGGCCGCCGTTCGTGGGCGACAGCCCGGTCGCCGTCGCCTACCAGCACGTGCGGGAGCAGGCCCAGCGCCCCTCCGAGCTCGACGCCACGCTGGCGCCCGAGATCGACCAGATCGTCATGAAGTCGCTCGCGAAGCGGGTCGAGGACCGCTACCAGAGCGCCGCCCAGATGCGGAGCGACATCGAGCGCTACCTCGCCGGCCGGCCGGTCCAGGCGCCCGCGATCCCCGACGAGTCGGAGGCACCGACCGCGCAGTCGACGCCGGCCGCCCCGCCGCCGACCCGACGCGTGCCGCCGGAGGCCGCGGCCGAGGACCGTGGACCGAGCCGCACGCCGTGGATCGTGGCGATCGTGCTCCTGCTGGTGGCGCTCCTGGCTGTCGGTGGCTGGTTCCTCGCCAACAACGACCTGTTCGAGGACCCGCCGACCGACAAGGCGATCCCGAACGTCGCGGGCGAGACGCAGGACGTGGCGCGCACGGAGCTCGCCGACGCCGGCTTCCGCATCGCCGACCAGGTCGAGGCGCAGACGAGCGAGACGGTCGAGGAGGGTCTCGTCATCGGCACCAACCCGTCCGGCGACACCTTCGCCGAACCGGGCACGACCATCACCCTCGTCGTGTCGACGGGACCCGAGACCGTCGCGCTGCCCGACGTCACCGGCGACACCTGCGAGGAGGCACGCACGCAGCTCGGCGAGAGCTTCGACGTGCGCTGCGAGGAGACCGACAGCGACGAGGACGCCGGCACGATCGTGTCGATGGAGCCTGCCGGCGGCACGGGCGGCGAGTACGCGCCCGGCACCGTCGTGACCCTCCAGGTGGCGCGCGGCCCCAAGCAGGTGCCGAACGTGGTCGGCATGACGCGCACCGAGGCGGAGGCCGCCATCGAGGCGCAGGGCTTCGTGGCGGACGCGATCCCCACGAACGACGAGTCGCTGGACTTCGGGATCATCACGCGCCAGTCGCCGGGTTCGGACCGCACGCTCCGCCAGGGCGACACCGTCACGATCGTCTACAACAACTACCGGGAGCCCGAGACCCCGCCCGAGACGACCCCGCCGGTCGTCCCGACGCCCACCGAGGAGCCCGACCCGGGCGGGGGCGGCGGCCTCATCCCGTAGCCCGTCCGCGCCGAGTCGCGGGTCGCGTCGCGCCGTACGCGCCGAGTTGGCTGGAACGCGCGGCGGTGGGCGCCGAGTTGGCTG
Source organism: Nocardioides sp. (assembly GCA_036404795.1). Classification (GTDB taxonomy): domain Bacteria; phylum Actinomycetota; class Actinomycetes; order Propionibacteriales; family Nocardioidaceae; genus Nocardioides. The sequence continues at coordinate 15,435 of DASWYU010000039.1, forward strand.
AAACGCGCGGCGGTGGGCGCCGAGTTGGCTGAAGTGCGCGGCGGTGGGCGCCGAGTTGGCTGGAACGCGCGGCGGTGGGCGTCGAGTTGGCTGAAACGCGCCGTACGTCGCGTGCGAGCCGCGCGTCAGCGCAGGGGCTCGGCGTGCTGGACGTCGAGGAGGCCGCGGTACTCGCCCGCGACGAGGTCGTCGTCCTCCGCCAGCTCCCAGCCGACGGCGATGCGGGGGTCGTCGGCCTGCTCGCGGTAGGTGTCGATCGACGAGTCGTCGTCGATCGCGTCGCGCAGGTCGGCCGGGTCGCCGATGGCGGAGATGACGTAGGGCTGCGGGTAGGCGATGCCCTGCAGCAGGATCGCGTTGCCCTGGCACTTGATGCCCGTGGTCGTGATGATGCGCTGGCCCTGGATCGTGATCGCCTCGGCGCCGCCCGCCCAGAGCGCGTTCACCACCGTCTGGATGTCCTGCTGGTGGACGACGTGGAGGTTCTGGTTGAGCTCGGAGCTCTCCCGCACCGACAGCGGCGCGTCGCTCAGCGTGATCGTGAGGCCGGCGCCCGTGTGCTCGGTGAGCCCCGCCGGGTCGCGCAGGCCCGCGACCTCGGCCTGCAGGTCGTCGACCTGGGCGTCGCCGAGACCCTCCGACAGCTGCTGGATCTCGCGGTCGAGGTCGTTGACCCGCTCGGTGAGCGCCTCGGCCTGCGCGGCCTCGTTGCTGACGAGGCCGGCGAGGTCCTGGTAACGCCCCGGACGCAGGTCCGTGCCGTCGCTGCTGAGCGCGCTCGTGACGAACAGGCCCCCCGACAGCGCCAGGACGAGCGGCGTCCCCCACCCCCACGCGCGCAGGCGGCGGCGCGGCGCGGACGGACCGTCGCCGGACAGGCTCGCGTGGGAACCGGGAGGCACGGCGACTACGCTAGCCCGCGGCGTGCGAACCTGCACGACCGCGTCCTTCGGCGAGGAGATGTCGTGAGCAAGTCCCAGTCCGATCCCGAGAGCACCTCGGAGGCCTCGACGGACGAGGCGACGGCCTCTGCGGCGAAGAAGCCGGCCACGTCCACGTCGGCCACGGCAGCGAAGTCGGAGAAGTCGGAGAAGTCGGAGAAGTCCGCCGGCGCGGCCACCGCGACGAAGGGCGGCGCCCTCGGCCGGCTCCGCCGTGAGCGCGACCCGCTCGCCGCCCCCCGGCAGAGCCTCCTCACGCCACGGTTCATCCTCATGGTCGTGCTGATCGTCGTCGGCATCGCGTGGATCACGATGACGTGGCGCGCGCTCGGCGCGTCCAGCTACGACGAGTGGGCGTTCATCCCCGAGGAGGAGCGCACCCGTCGCTGGGTGTGGGAGCTCGGACTGTGGAACTACGCCATCGGCTTCGGCGCGATCCTCGTCGGCCTCATCGTCGGCGCCCACCGCTCGACCCCGCTCGGCCGCGGCAACGGCGTCGTCGTCGGCATGCTCGCCTGCTTCGGCGTCGGCCTGATCTGGATCTGCACGTTCTATCTCTTCGCCGACGACATCTCGTCGATCTGGGTGTTCGGCGCCCTCGGCCAGTGGAACCTCGTCGTCGGCATCGCCTTCATGGCCGTCGGCTTCTCCTACGCGACGAAGTGGGAATGACCCGCTAGCAGCACGTACGGCGCGACGCCGGCCCGGATCCCACCGGGCCGGCGTCGTTGCATTTGCGGAGCCGTACCCGGGCCGTGCGCCCGCGGCCGAGAACTGTGCGGTTGGTGCGACCGTCGAGCGATCGGCGCCGTCGTATCCGCACAGTTCGGGGGCTTGGCGGTCGGAGGGCGAGCTGGTGCCCCGCCGCGGCCCCGCGGACACCGACGGATGAGCCCGCATCATCCCGCGCCGTACCTGTGGAGGGGTCGCGGGCCGGTGTGTTCCCCGGTCGACCGGGGAACACACCGCGTTGACCATCAATATTGATGGTCAACGCGGCACTTTCCCCGGTCGACCGGGGAAAGTGCCACCCGCCGACCAGAGTTATCCACAGGGGTTATCCACAGTGTGGAGAACTTACACGCGTGTGATTCGCGTCAGACGAGCTCGGCGGCGCGGAGCGCGACGAGCGCGAGGACGACCGCGGAGACGGCGAGGAGTCCGCTCGCTTGCCACACGATCCGGTTGCGGCGGGGGGCCAGCACGATGACGCTGGCCGCGGCGATACCGCCGAGCAGGCCGCCGAGGTGGCCCTGCCACGAGATGCCGCTGCCGCCGACGACGGTGATGACGACGTTGAGGCCGAGCCAGAGCGCGAGCTGGCGCGGGTCGCCGCCGACGCGCAGCACGATCACGAGCGCGGCCCCGATGAGGCCGAAGATCGCTCCGGAGGCGCCGAGGGTCGACGAGTACGGCTCCGAGAGCCACATGACGGCCGCCGAGCCGGCGAACAGCGACACGAAGTAGATGGCCAGGAACCGCCACCGTCCCGTGACCCGCTCGACGAACGGGCCGAGGAAGTAGAGCGCGAGCATGTTGCCCGCGATGTGCCAGATGGCGACGTGGGAGAACCCGCTCGTGACGAGCTGCCAGAAGGCGCCGGTCGTCACGCCGTCGGTCCACGACCCGTCCGGCGTGAAGCCGCAGGTGGTCGCGTTGGCGATGTCGACGTACACCTGCCCGCCACCGAGCTCGCACGCCCCGCGCGGGGTGAGGAGCAGGAGCCTGCCGAGGGCGCTGTCGGCACCGCCGGCGGCGAGGAGCGCGACGAAGACGGCGGCGTTGAGGGCGATGAGCACGTACGACGTGATCTCGGGGTGCGAGGTGCGCTCCCCGCCGTACGGCGTGGTCGGGCGACGGATGCTCCGCTGCCCGGCGCTCACGCAGTCGGGGCACTGGAACCCGACGGAGGCCTCACGCATGCAGTCCGGGCAGATCGGCCGGCCGCAGCGTTGGCAGGAGATGTGCGACTCCCGGCCGGGGTGGCGGTAGCAGACCGGCACCCCGGCCGGGACGTCGTTCACGAGCGGGTGATCTCCACCGACTCGATGACGACCGGCTCGACCGGGCGGTCGCCGGCGGCGGTCGCGGTCGTGCCGATGGCGTCGACGACCTTCTTCGACGCCTCGTCGACGACCTCGCCGAAGATCGTGTGCTTGCGGTTGAGCCACGCGGTCGGCGTCGTGGTGATGAAGAACTGCGAGCCGTTGGTGCCCTTGCCCATGCGGGTGCCGGCGTTGGCCATGGCCAGCAGGTAGGGCTTGTCGAAGACGAGCTCGGGGTGGATCTCGTCGTCGAAGGTGTAGCCCGGGCCGCCGGTGCCCGTGCCGAGCGGACAACCGCCCTGGATCATGAAGCCGTCGATGACCCGGTGGAAGCCGAGGCCGTCGTAGTAGGGAACGCCGCTGCGACCGGCGTCGTCCTTGTACTCCTTCGTACCCTCCGCGAGCCCGACGAAGTTGTCGACCGTCTTGGGCGCGTGGTTGGGGAAGAGCGTCACCACGATATCGCCGCGGTTGGTCTTCAGGGTGGCCTTGAGGTCAGCCATGTCAGCCTTTCCGTTCGTCTGCTCGGGCGGCCGTTCCGCCGCCCCGACGATCCTCGCACGCGCGGGCAACGCGGGGTCCCGCGGCTGCGCAGCGACGGGCGGGGAACCGGGGCGCCGTGGACGTGTACGGCGCGGCTTGGCACGGCATGATCGAATGAGTGGAACGCGACGAGAGAGGACTGTGATGGGCTTCCGCAAGAAGAAGACGATCCTCGAGCAGGCACAGGAGCGGGCGAGCGACCTCGCCGACTCGGTGCGGCCCCAGATCGAGGCCGCGGTCGAGACCGCGAAGGAGAAGTCGGCTCCGGTGATCGCCGAGGCTCGTGAGAAGGCGGCCCCGCACATCGCGGACGGCAAGGCCAAGGCCGCCGCGACCGCCAGTGCTGCCGCTGCTGCTGCGGCGCCGTACGTCGCCCAGGGGCGCGCGAAGGCGATCGAGGGCAAGGACCTGGCCGCGGCCAAGGCCTTGACGGGCCTGCAGAAGGCCGAGGCGAAGGTGGCCGACCTGCAGAGCGAGCCGCCGAAGAAGAAGGGCCGCCTGCGCAAGCTGCTGCTCTTCACCCTGCTGGCGGGTGGCGCCGCGTTCGCGGCGAAGAAGCTCACCAGCGGTGGCGGCGACAACTGGCAGTCGACCTACACCCCGCCCCCGCCGCCGGCTCCGGCCAGCACCCCGGCCGCGAAGCCCGCGGCCGCCGCGGACCCCGACGCCGCCCCGAC
>DASWYU010000040.1:0-2021 GCA_036404795.1 Nocardioides sp.
GGCGCGGGCCGTCGCGCGGTCCCTGGTCTGTTCCGCGGCCACGTTCCACTCGCCCGACGACCTCCGGGTCGCGGTGCTCGCCTGCCCGCACCACCTGCCCCACTGGGACTGGGTCAAGTGGCTCCCCCACGCACACAGCGAACGCCGCCGCGACGCGGTCGGGCCGATGCGAACCGTCGTCAGCGCGCTGTCCGACCTCCGCGCCCTTCTTCCCGCCGAGTCCGCCGAGCGTGACGGCACGCCGCACGTGCTCCTCGTGGTCGACGGCGTCGAGCCGCCCGACGAGCTCGTCGTACGCCGCGACGGGCTCCCCGGCGTCACCGTGGTCGACCTGCCGTCTCGATGGGACGAGCTGGACGATCCGGCACGGGTGCGCATCCGGTTGGCCGACGCGGACGCCGACGCTCGCGCGCGGGGCCACGGCCGGAGGGACCGCGGGCGGACCGCGGTCGTGCTGCACGGGCACGACGAGCCGTTCCCGGCCCGCGCCGACCAGCTCACGATCGCCGACGCCGAGGCACTCGCCCGTCGGCTCGCCCCGCTGCGCCTGCAGGGGCTCGGCGCCGAGGTGGCGGCCGGCGACCTCCCGCGCGCCGGCGACTACCGGGCCCTGCTCCGGGACCCCTTCGCCCCGGAGACGGGGTGGCAGCCCCGGGCCGCACGCGACCGGATGCGGGTGCCGATCGGTCTCGGCGACGACGGCACCGTCGTCCACCTCGACCTCAAGGAGTCGGCGCAGGCCGGCATGGGGCCGCACGGCCTGGTGATCGGCGCGACGGGGTCCGGCAAGTCCGAGCTGCTGCGGACCTTGGTGCTCGGCCTCGCCCTGACGCACTCCCCCGAGCAGCTCAACCTCGTGCTGGTCGACTTCAAGGGGGGCGCGACGTTCGCCGGCATGGCCGACCTCCCCCACGTCTCGGCGATCATCACCAACCTCGCCCAGGAGCTCCCGCTCGTCGACCGCATGCAGGACGCGCTGTCCGGCGAGCTGGTCCGCCGACAGGAGCTGCTGCGCTCCGCGGGCAACGTCGCCTCGATCCACGACTACGAGAGGGTGCGCGCCTCCGGCGCCGACCTCGCCCCGATGCCGTCCCTGTTCGTCGTGGTCGACGAGTTCTCCGAGCTGCTCGCCGCGAAGCCGGAGTTCATCGACCTCTTCGTCGCGATCGGGCGCCTCGGCCGCTCGCTCGGGCTGCATCTCCTGCTCGCCTCCCAGCGTCTCGAGGAGGGCAGGCTCCGGGGACTGGAGTCGCACCTGTCCTACCGCGTCGGGCTGCGCACGTTCAGCGCCGCCGAGTCCCGGGCCGCCCTCGGCGTGCCCGACGCGTACGAGCTCCCGCCCGACCCCGGGGTCGGCCTCCTCAAGCCCGACCGCACCACGACGGTGCGGTTCAAGGCCGCCTACGTCTCCGGGCCGGTGCCACGGCGATCGTCCGCCGCACCCGAGCGGGTCGGCCCCCGGCGGGGCATCCTGCCGTTCACGGTGACCGAGGTCGCCGACCCGGGCGTGGGCGCACCCGAGCAGCCGCCGACCGCCGAGCCCGTCGGCACCCGGGAGTCGCTCCTCGACCTCGCCGTACGCCGGCTGGCCCCCCACGGCCCCCGGGCCCACCAGGTCTGGCTGCCACCGCTGGACGACCCCGACACCCTCGGCGACCTCATCGCCGACCAGGCCACCGACCTGACCACGGACCCGCGAGCCGGCATGGTCTCGCCGTCCTGGCGCGGCCGCACGGGGCTGGTGATCCCGGTCGGGACCCTGGACCGGCCCCGCGAGCAGCGGCGCGAGACCCTGACCGTCGACCTCACGGGATCCGCGGGACACGCCGTGGTCGTCGGTGGTCCGCGCAGCGGCAAGAGCACGCTGCTGCGCACGATGGTCGCGAGCCTCGCCCTCACGACCACACCCGAGGAGACGCAGTTCTTCGTGCTCGACTTCGGGGGCGGCACGTTCGCGCCGTTCGCCGGACTTCCCCACGTCGCGGGCGTCGCGACCCGGGGCGAGCCCGAGGCCGTCCGGC
>DASWYU010000041.1:0-8921 GCA_036404795.1 Nocardioides sp.
GCGCTGTTCGGTGGCGTGGCCGCCCACGCGATGCGGCCGCTCGGCGCGCCGCTCTCCTCCGCCATCGGGGTCGCCCTCACGACCGCCGCCCACGCCAACGGCTGGCCCGTGGCCGTCGGCGGCTCCGAGGCGATCCTCCGCGCCACGCTGCGGCGCGCGGAGCAGCACGAGGTGACCTTCGAGACCGGTCGCACCGTGACGTCCGTCGACGACCTGGACACCGACCTCGTGCTGCTCGACACCTCGCCCGCCGCGGCGGCGACGATCCTGGGGTCGCGGCTGCCGGAGCGGGTACGGCGCGCCTACCGGCGGTTCGAGCCCGCTCCCGGCGTGTACAAGCTCGACCTCGCCGTCGAGGGCGGCGTGCCCTGGACGCACGAGGCGTCGCGGGCGGCCGGCACCGTGCACGTCGGCGGTGACCTCGCGGAGGTGGCCGCGGCCGAGCGCGACGTCGTGCGCGGCCGGATGCCCGAGCGTCCCTTCGTGCTCGTGGGGCAGCAGCACCTCGCCGACCCGAGCCGGTCGCACGGCGACGTGCACCCGATCTACGCCTACGCCCACGTCCCCCACGGTTACTCCGGGGACGCGACCGAGACGATTCTCGGGCGCATCGAGGAATATGCTCCCGGATTTCGCGATCGCGTCATCGCGATAGCGCCGAGGTCGATATCGGACGCATTCACGAAGAACGCGAACCTGGTCGGCGGTGACGTCGTCGGCGGCGCCAACGGAATGCGCCAGCTCGTCTTCCGCCCCCGGGTTGCGCTCGACCCCTACGCGACCGGTGTGCCCGGCGCCTACCTGTGCTCCGCCTCCACGCCCCCCGGCGCCGGCGCGCACGGCATGTGCGGCCACCTCGCCGCCCGCTCCGCCCTGCGCTCGCTGCGCTGACGGCTCCCCCTCGCCGTACGGGAACACCTCCCACGGCCCCCACGCCGTCATAGTCCCTGACGTTTCGGTCCACTTTCCACACGGATCGGGTTCGGAACGTCAGGGACTACGCACGTCCAGAGGCCGGTCGAGAGGCCGTCCCGGCCCGCGGAACAAGCGCTCACCCCGCGGGGGATGCGGTGCGTCGGGCCTCCCCCGCGGGGCGGAGAAAGACGGTCGGCGGAATCACCTCCGCGGCGGATCCGCCCCGATATCGGCGGAATTAGATTCGTTTCCGACGAACAGCGAGAAAGGGGCCGAGATGCTCGAGATCAAGAATGTCGTCCGGCGATATGGCGACCGGGTCGTCGTCGACGATGTCTCCTTCGACGTCCCCGTCGGTGAGATGGTCGGTTTCGTCGGCGGCAACGGTGCCGGCAAGACCACGACCATGCGCCTCGTGCTCGGTCTGCTGGCCGCCCACGGCGGTGAGGTGCACTGGGACGGCCGGCCGATCACGGCCGACGACCGCCGCCGGATCGGCTACATGCCGGAGGAGCGCGGGCTCTACCCCAAGCAGCCGATCGCCGACCAGCTGACCTTCCTCGGCCGCCTCGCCGGCGCCGACAAGCGCTCGGCCCGCGACCGGGCCCTGGAGCTGCTCGAGGGCCTCGGCCTGGGCGAGCGCTCCGGCGACGCGCTCGAGTCGCTCTCGCTCGGCAACCAGCAGCGGGTGCAGGTCGCCGCGGCCCTGATGAACCGGCCGGCGGCGCTCGTGCTCGACGAGCCCTTCTCCGGGCTCGACCCGCGGGCCGTCGACGCGATGAGCGAGCTGCTGCGCGCCAACGCGCGCCGCGGCGTACCGATCCTCTTCTCGTCCCACCAGCTCGACCTCGTCGAGCGGCTGTGCGACCGCCTCGTGATCCTGGCCGACGGCCGGGTCGCGGCGACCGGCACACCGGCCGAGCTGCGGGCCACCGGGGAGGTCCGGCACCGGATCCGCCTCGGCGGATCGCCCGAGTGGCTCCGCGCCCGGCCCGAGGTCGACGTGCTCGACCTGGCCGACGACAGCGCGCTGCTGCGGCTGCGGTCCTGGACCACCGACGACCTGCTCGGCGAGGCGACCCGACGCGGCAGCGTGCGGGAGCTCGTCGAGGTCCGCCCCACCCTGTCCGACGTCTACCGGGAGATGACCACCGATGGTGCAGCTGCAGCCTGAGCGGGTCGAGCCGATCGACCCGCCCGCGACCGACCGGGGCGGTCCCACGGACCCGCCCGACCACCGGCCAGAGCCCCCGGAGGGACAGGCGGCGAGCGGCATCTGGCGCATCGTCGCGGGTCGCGAGATCAGCCTCAAGGTGCGCGACAAGGGGTTCGCCTTCTCGTTGCTGCTGACCGTCGTGTGCATCGGGCTCTCGCTCGGCGCCGCGGTCTTCTTCAGCGGCGGCAAGGAGACGGTCACCGTCGCCACCAGCAGCGCGACCGCCGAGGCGCTCGCCGAGCGCGCCGGGGAGCTCGTCACCGACGACGACCTCGTGCTCGAGGTCGAGGTGCTGGCCGACGACGCCGCTGTCGAGGCCGCCGTCGAGCGCGGCGACGCCCGGGTGGGCCTCGTCGACGACGGCACCGAGATCGTGGGTCGCGGCAGCACCGACTCCGTCGCGGCCGGCCTGCTCCAGCAGGCGCACGCCGAGAGCCTGCTCGCGGCCAACGCCGCCGCGGCCGGCGCGGACCTCGCCGACCTGCAGCAGGGCGAGCCCCTGGACACCCGTGAGCTCCGCGACGGCCAGGTCGGCGACGGCACCGTCCGCGTCGCCGCGATCGCCCTCGCCGGTGCGTTCTACCTCTGCGCCCTCATGTTCGGCGCGCTCGTCGCGCAGTCCGTGCTCGAGGAGAAGCAGAACCGGATCGTCGAGATCGTCGCCTCGCTCATCCCGCTGCGCTCGTTGCTCCTCGGGAAGATCGTCGGCAGCGCCGTCGTCGCCTCCATCCAGGTCGCGGCCATGGCAGCGGCGGCGGTGAGCGTGCTCGCGGTCTCCGGCGCACCGGTCGCCTTGCCCCAGCTCGGCCTCACCGGGGTCTGGTTCGCCCTGTTCTTCGCGGTGGGCTACCTCGCCGTGGCGGCCCTGTGGGCCATGGCGGGAGCGCTCGCCACGCGGCAGGAGGACCTGCAGCACACGGCGACCCCCGTCTCGGTCCTGCTCGTCATCGTCATCCCGGTCGGCCTGTTCCTCAGCGGCAACCTGCTGACGGCCGCGTCGTACGTGCCGATCGCCAACGTCGTCGCCATGCCGACACGGGTGCTCTCCGGCGAGGCGCTGTGGTGGGAGCCGCTCCTGTCGCTCGCCGTGCTGGCCGCGTTCTCGTTCGCCTGCATCCGGTTCGCCGCACGGATCTACCGCCGCTCGCTCATGCAGACGCGGCAGCGGCTCACCGTCCGCGACGCCCTGCAGATCGCGGACTGACCCCGCCCGTCGCACCACCCGAGAAAGCCCATTCCGCTCGCTCGAGCTCGCACCAGGAGGAAGCACCATGAGCACACTCACGAAGGTCCCCCTCGCCGGGGCGACCACCACCCGGCTCCGCACGGGGCTCGGCAAGGCGCTGGCCGCGCCGCTGGGCACGGCCGAGCGGGTCTCCGCGGTCACGCAGGTGCTGTCCAGCGCGGAGTACCTCGTGCGGCGGGTCGACCGGCGCAAAGGTGGGCTCAACCATTGGGACAACACGAAGCAGCAGGTGCCGGCGAAGTCCCGCTGGGCCCAGAAGGTGCGCGACGTGGTCGCCAAGGAGTCGGTGACGACGGCCCTGCACGCCAGCCGGCTCGCGGTCGGGGGCCTGCTCGTCTCGCCCGTCGGCGGCAACCGGGTCCGCGCCGCGGCGAACCTCTACCTCGCGGGCACCCAGATCCTGCTCTACCCGCGCCACCTCTACGGCACGGACGGCTCCGACCAGGTCTCGTTCCTGGTGCAGGCGGCCTCCGGCATCGGCCGGGCGGGCGGCACCGACGTCACCCGCCGCGCGGCGGTGGAGTTCATCGGCGCCCAGACCGCGCTGTCCTACTGCGCCTCCGGCGTCGCGAAGCTGCCGGGCGCCGACTGGCAGTCGGGCGACGCGCTCGTCAAGATCATGCGCACCCAGACCTACGGCGACGAGCAGTTCCACGCGCTGCTCCGCTCCCACCCTGTGGCGGCGCGGATGCTGTGCCACTCGGTCCTCGCCCTCGAGGTCGGGTTCCCGCTCCTCATGCTGCAGAAGGGCCGCTACATCGACGCCGGCCTGCTGGCCATGGGCTCGTTCCACATCGCCAACGCCCGGCTGATGGGCCTGTCCCGCTTCGCGTGGGCGTTCATCTCGACGTACCCCGCCCTGCGCAGCCTCGCGCGCCGAGAGCTGGTGGCGGCATGAGCGGCTTCAGCAGGTCCCTCGCCGCGATCTCCCTCGGGGTGCTCGGCACCGGGCTGGCGCACCAGGCGTACGCCAGCACGCGCGCCCTCCAGGCCCACCGGGGCTGGCAGCGGCACGAGGTCACCGCGGAGACCGGCAACGTGCTCACCGTCCACCGCCGCGAGGCGGGCCCGGGAGCGCCGGAGCTCTTCTTCGAGGCCGGTCTCATGAACACCTCGACCTCGTGGCTGATGCTCGCCGAGCGGCTCGCGGACGACTTCACGGTCACCGTCTACGACCGCGCCGGCTACCGGAGCTCCCGCCGCGGCCAGTCGGAGCCCTACCAGCTCGGCGAGTCGGCCTCCGACGCCGTCGACGTGGTGCGGGCCCTGCGGGCCGAGGGCAGCGAGGTGTCGCTGGTCGGCCACTCGCTCGGCGGCTACATCGCGCACCGCACCGCCGCCCTGCTCGGTGACCTGGCCCGGGTCGTGCTCATCGACCCGATGCACCCGCAGGAGCTCGTCGCGAGCCGCGCGCAGCGGCAGGGCTCGAAGGGTCTCGACCTGAGCCTGCGCACGGGTCCGCTCACCGTCGCGCTCGGTGGCGGCCTGCTCATGGACAAGCGCGGCACGCTGCGCGTGCTCTCCGACAACCCGTACGTCGCGATGCTCCGCGCCGAGCTCTCCGCCCTGTCCACGTGGACCACGGGCCGGCGCGAGTGGCGCTTCGCCTACCCGTTCATGCTCGACGGCGGCGCCCCGCTCGGCGAGCTCGACGTCCCGGTGCACGTCATCGGGGCCTCCGAGACGCTCCAGGGCTCGACGGAGCAGCACGAGCTGTTCACGTCGTACGTCGCGAGCGGCACCCCCGCCGGAACCCTGCGCGAGGTCCCCGGCACCAGCCACCTGGGCATCGTCAGCTCCGCCGCGTCGCTCGACGCGGTCGAGGCGGAGCTGCGCGCGGTGCTCGCCCCCCGGACCGACGCCGCCGGCGTCGCGTCCCCCGTCCCCACGGAAGAGGTGACCCACGATGCGGGTCGTTGAGAAGGCGGTCTGCGCCGGGTTCGCCACCTGGTTCGTCGCGACGGTGCTCTCGCAGCACCCGGAGCGCAGCTACGACCGGGCACGCAAGCTGGACAAGACCGGCACCGGTGTCCTGATCCCCAACTGGCGCTTCTTCGCGCCGAACCCGGCGGTCGAGGACCAGCACTTCCTCTACCGGCTGGCCGACGAGGACCAGCAGGAGCACACGGAGTGGCGCTCGGTCTACGACATCGAGCCGCGCCGCTGGGGCCACGCCCTGTGGTTCCCGGGCCGCCGGCACGAGAAGGCGATCTTCGACGTCGCGTCGACGCTGCTGCAGAACCGGGCCTCCGGGATGCCGACGCAGACCCGGGCGCGCGAGGCCGCGGTGCGGCTCATCAACGACTTCGTCCGCACGCGGATCGAGCCCACGGAGGGCTACCCCTACTTCCAGGTGCTGCTCGTCCGCTACGCCGGCTACGACCACTCGGAGAAGCCCGTCTACGACATGGTCTTCGACTACACGCCCGTCGTGGAGCCGGTCGAGGACGCGCCCACCGAGCCCACCGAGCCCACCAAGGAGGTGGCGGCATGACCACGCTGACCGACGTGCAGTACGACGCACCGGTCGCCGACATCTACGACGCCGTCATCGGCGCCGCGATGCCCACGGCCGAGACCGTGGAGCGCTGCCGCCCGCACGTGACGGGCCGCCGCGTCCTCGACGTGGGGGTCGGCACCGGCCGCATCGCGTTCCCGCTGCTCGAGATCGCGGAGTCCGTGGTCGGGATCGACAACTCGGTCGCGATGCTCGACGAGCTGCGGGCCAAGCCGGGGGCGGAGGTGATCGAGACCCACGTCGCGGACTTCCGCGCCGGGCTCCCGTTCGCGCCGGCCTCGTTCGGCGCCGCGGTCTCCACGCTGGGCTCGCTCGCCTGCGTGCGGAGCCACGACGAGCTGGAGGCGGGGCTGCGCAACGTGGCCACCGTGCTCGAGCCCGGCGGCCGGTTCGCCTTCGACTACTACTCGGCCGCGACGTACCGCGTCCTCGCCCAGGTCGGCACCGTCGAGGTGGAGAACGAGCACCACCCCAGCACGACCGCCGTCACGACGCGCATCGACGAGCCCACCCTGACGGTCGAGACCGTCGTGACGCCGCACGACGGTGGCGAGGCCACCGCGTTCGCGGAGACGGTGCTGCTCGTGACGCCCGACGAGCTCCTCGCCGTCGCGGCCCGGGCCGGCCTCCGTCCGGTCGAGCAGCAGCTCGCGACCGACTACGCGCCGTTCGACTGGTTCGTGCTCGAGCGGGAGGCACCGCGATGATCCGACACGCCTTCTCCCTCCGGGACCGGTGGATGCTGGCGGCGGGGATCCTCGTCGGGCTCCTCGGCGCGGCCGCCACGCTCGTGCAGCCGCTCCTCGTGGGCGACGTCATCGGCGGCCTGTCGGCCGACGAGCCGGTGCGCGGGGCCGTGACGATCCTCGTGCTGCTCTTCGTCGCCGACCTGCTGCTGGGGGCCCTCGGGTTCTGGCTGATCGGGTCCGTCGGCGAGCAGCTCGTCGCCACCATGCGCGGGCTGTTCGTGGGCAAGCTGCTGCGGGCCCGGCTCTCGGCGTTCCAGCGCTACGGCCAGGGTGACCTGATGACCCGCGGCGTCTCCGACACCGCGGTGGCCCGCCTGGCACTGTCGTCGTCGCTGGCCCAGGTCGTCACCTCGTCGTTCACCGTCGCCGGCTGCCTCGCGGTCATGGCCTGGATCGACTGGCAGCTGCTGCTCGTCACCCTGTCCGTGCTGCTCGTCGCCAGCGCCGGCTGCCTGCTGCTCGCCGGACGGATCCGGCGGCAGTCCGTGCAGAACCGCGAGGACACCAGCGCCTTCGGCGAGGAGCTCCTCCGGGTGGTCTCGAACGTCTCCACCGTGAAGTCCTGCGGCAACGAGGACAGCGAGGAGCGTGCGCTCGGCGGCTCCGCCGAGACCGCCCGTCGCAGCGGCGTGAAGGTCATCCTGACCAGCGCGTTCTTCACCCCGGTGATGAACGTCGGCACGCAGGTCGCGCTCGTCGTGGTCGTCGCGTGGGGCATGAGCCGCGCCGTCGACGGCCGGCTGTCGCTCGCCGCGCTCTCCGCGTTCGTGATGTACGTCCTCTACGTCGTCGCCCCCCTCGTCACCCTGTTCATGGGGATCGCCGAGATGCAGCAGGCCCGGGCGGCCATCGACCGGCTCGACGCGATCATGGACCTCGAGGAGGAGTCCGGCGGCACCGCGCTCGCCGACGACACCGCGACCAGCTCCGTCGCCTTCGAGAACGTCTCGTTCGCCTACCCCGGCTCCGACCACCGCGTGCTGCACGGCCTCGACGTCGAGCTTCCGCGGGTCGGCATGACCGCGATCGTCGGGTCGTCCGGGGCCGGCAAGTCGACGATGTTCCAGCTCATCGAGCGCTTCCACGACCCCGACGAGGGCCGGGTCCGGCTCTTCGGCGTCGACACCCGCTCGCTCCACCTCGACGAGCTCCGCTCGCACGTGGGCCTGGTCGAGCAGGACTCGCCGCTGATGCGCGGCACGGTGCGCTCGAACGTGCGGTACGGCGCGCCCGACGCCACCGACGAGCAGATGTGGCACGCCCTGCGGCAGGCCCAGCTCGCCGAGGTCGTCGCCGCCATGCCCGACGGGCTCGACACGGTGCTCGGCGAGCAGGGGCTCGGCCTCTCCGGTGGCCAGCGCCAGCGCCTCGCCATCGCCCGCACCCTGCTGCGCGACCCGCGGGTCCTGCTGCTCGACGAGGCGACCGCCAACCTGGACTCAGCGTCCGAGGCCGACCTCAACGCCGCCATGCGGGTGGCCGCCGGGGACCGCCACGTGCTCGTGATCGCCCACCGCATGTCGACCGTGCGGGCCGCGGACGAGGTGATCCTCGTCGGGGACGGCCACGTGGTCGCCCGGGGCACGCACGACGAGCTCTACGCCACGAACGACGCCTACCGCGCCCTCGCCAGCAAGCAGCTCGAGGCCGCACCGTCCACCGACCGCGACCTCGTCGCCCTCCCGGCCTGACGGCCGCCCACCGAAGGAGACCCACCATGCTGCTCGACCACGTCAACGCCGACCCCCGCCTGACGGGCACGGTCGTCCCGCCCGAGGAGGACAGCGCCTCCCCGATCCTCGCGACCCCCGTCGTCGCGACGGGAGCCCCGCTCGCCGGCCGCGGCTCCTGGTTCTCGATCGCGGCGTACTCCGCCTTCAAGAACGCCGTCGGCTGACCCTCGACGTCCGGCACCCGCCGACGTCCCCAGATGTCTCGACGCGACCGCGCCGAGCAACCCCCGCTCCGGCACCCCGCCGGAGCCCATCGAAAGGAACGCACCATGCTGCTCGACCACGTCAACAACGACGCCCGCTTCACCGGCAAGCTCGACCAGCCCGAGTCGGAGGCGGCCGTCCCGGTGCTCGCCACCCCGACCGCCGCGGTCGCCACCCCCGCCATCGCGGCCGGTGCCGCGAAGGCCGCGGGCGCCGTCGTCGGCGGTGCCGCCGTCACGGGCGCCGCGTACGCCGCGTACCGCGCCGTCACCAACTGATCCACCGCTCCATCCCATCCAGCAGTACCGACGAGAGGAAAGAACGATGACCAGCACCATGA
>DASWYU010000042.1:0-8054 GCA_036404795.1 Nocardioides sp.
CCTCGCCGCTGGGCTCGCGGACGGGACCGTCCGGCTCGACCGGGGCTGGGCGCGCGACGACGTGCGGACCGCGCTCCTCGACCTGCCGGGGATCGGCCCGTGGACGGCCGACTACGTGGCGCTGCGCGCCCTCGGGCATCCCGACGTCTTCCTGCCGACCGACGTCGGCGTCCGCCGGGCCCTCGTCGGGCTCGGCACCGACGTGGCCGCGCTCGCCGCCCTGGAGCCGGGCTGGCGACCGTGGCGCTCCTACGCCCTGATGCACCTGTGGAACACCCTGATGCCCGCGCTCCCGGGCACGCACCCCGAGGAGAACAGCTGATGTGGACCTCCACGCCGACCGCGATCGGCGACCTGCGGATCGTCACCGACGGCGAGGCGGTGACGGCGATCGACTTCTTCCCGTTCCGGGACCTGCCGGCGCGGCCCGCCGGGGAGCGCGACGACACGCACCCGGTGCTCGTCGAGGCGGCCGCGCAGCTCGCGGCGTACTTCGCCGGCACCCTCACGCGCTTCGACCTGCCGCTCGAGGCGGGGGGCACCGAGTTCCAGCGCCGGGTGTGGGCGGCGCTGGTGGAGATCCCGTACGGCGCGACCACCTCCTACGGTGCCCTCGCCCGCGAGCTCGGCCTCACCGGGCACGGCTCCCGTGCGGTCGGGCTCGCCAACGGACGCAACCCGATCCCCGTGGTCGTGCCGTGCCACCGCGTGATCGGCGCGGACGGCCGCCTCACCGGCTACGCGGGAGGGATCGAGCGGAAGCAGACGCTCCTCGACCTCGAGCGCGTCGACGACGGGGGCCTGTTCTGATGGGCGGCTGGCAGCGCCTCGGTGGGCGCGTCGTGCACGAGAACCCGTGGATCGTGGTCACCCAGGACGAGGTGCTGCGGCCGGACGGGACGCCGGGGGAGTACGGCGTCGTGACCCTCCGCAGCCCCGCCGTCTTCGTCGTCGCGGTCGACGGCGCGCCCGGGGCCGAGGAGGTCGTGCTCGTGCGCTGCGACCGCTACACGACGGGCGAGGGGTGGGAGGTGCCCGCCGGCGGCGCGGACGGCGACGACCTGCTCGCCGGGGCGCAGCGCGAGCTCGCGGAGGAGGCGGGTCTGCGGGCCGCCCGGTGGCGCGACCTCGGACCGGTCACCTCCCTCAACGGGGTCTGCCGGGCGCCCGGCCGGGTGTTCCTCGCGCAGGACCTCGCTCCTGCGGAGGCCGAGGGTGCCGCGGGTACGGCGGGGGAGCAGGCGGTGGAGGGGATCACCGCGGTACGGCGCGTGCCCTGGCCCGACCTCGTCGCGATGCTGGGGCGCGGCGAGATCGCCGACGGCGAGACGCTCGCGGCCCTGATGCTCGCGGGCGTCGCGCTCGGTCGCGTCGTCTGAGGCCGGCCCGGGCGCGCTACTCGGCGGCGGCGCGGCGCAGGGACTCGGAGAGGCGCTCGGCGGCGGCGAGCACGGCGGGCGCGTGCATGCGGCCCGGCTGGCGGGAGAGGCGCTCGAGCGGACCCGACACGGAGACCGCGGCGATGACCTTGCCGCTGGGGGAGCGGACCGGCGCGGAGACCGAGGCGACCCCCTGCTCGCGCTCGCCGACCGACTGGGCCCAGCCGCGGCGGCGGATGCCGGACAGGGCGGTCGCCGAGAACGCGGCGGTCTGGAGGCCGCGCTGCATGCGGTCGGGGTCCTCCCACGCGAGGAGCACCTGGGCGGCGGAGCCGGCCCGCATCGTCAGCTGGGAGCCGACGGGGATGGTGTCGCGGAGCCCGCTCGGACGCTCGGCGGCCGCGACGCAGACGCGGTGGTCGCCCTGGCGGCGCCACAGCTGGGCGGACTCGCCGGTGATGTCGCGGAGGCGGGCGAGCACGGGGCCGGCCGCGGCGAGCAGCCGGTCCTCGCCGGCGGCGGCGGAGAGCTCGGCGAGGCGCGGGCCGAGGACGAAGCGGCCCTGCATGTCGCGGGCGACGAGGCGGTGGTGCTCGAGGGCGACGGCCAGGCGGTGCGCGGTCGGTCGGGCGAGGCCCGTGGCGGCGACGAGACCCGCCAACGTGGCCGGTCCGGCCTCCAGCGCTGTCAGCACGAGCGCGGCCTTGTCGAGAACGCCGACACCACTTCCCTTGTCCATATAGCAATACTGACGTCTCATTGCGTGGGACGCAAGGGGTACGCTGCACCTCGTCAGATGACAACTGTGGCGTTGTTGGAGGAATCATGGGCCGTACGGGCGCACGCACGTTGGCGGAGAAGGTCTGGGACGAGCACGTCGTCCGCAGCGCGGAGGGCGAACCCGACCTCCTGTTCATCGATCTGCACCTGCTGCACGAGGTCACCTCGCCGCAGGCGTTCGACGGGCTCCGGCTCGCGGGCCGTCCGGTCCGCCGCCCCGACCTCACCCTCGCGACCGAGGACCACAACGTCCCGACCATCGACTGGGACAAGCCGATCGAGGACCCGGTGTCCCGCACCCAGGTCGACACGCTCCGCAAGAACGCCGAGGAGTTCGGCGTGCGGCTGCACCCGCTCGGCGACATCGAGCAGGGCATCGTGCACGTGGTCGGCCCGCAGCTCGGGCTGACGCAGCCCGGCATGACGATCGTCTGCGG
Source organism: Nocardioides sp. (assembly GCA_036404795.1). Classification (GTDB taxonomy): domain Bacteria; phylum Actinomycetota; class Actinomycetes; order Propionibacteriales; family Nocardioidaceae; genus Nocardioides. Next base: position 2,597 of record DASWYU010000042.1, read on the forward strand.
CGACTCGCACACCTCGACCCACGGCGCGTTCGGCTCGATCGCGTTCGGCATCGGCACGTCCGAGGTGGAGCACGTGCTGGCGACCCAGACGCTCCCGCAGGCGAAGCCGAAGACGATGGCGGTCACCATCAACGGCTCGCTGCCCGACGGCGTCACCGCCAAGGACCTCGTGCTCACGCTCATCACGCACGCGGGCACGGGCGGCGGTCAGGGCTACATCGTGGAGTACCGCGGCCAGGCGATCCGCGAGCTCTCCATGGAGGGCCGCATGACCGTCTGCAACATGTCGATCGAGTGGGGTGCCAAGGCCGGCCTCATCGCGCCCGACCAGACGACGTTCGACTACATCGAGGGTCGCCCCGAGGCCCCGCAGGGCGCCGACTGGGACGCCGCCGTCGCGCACTGGCGCACGCTGGTCACCGACGACGACGCCGAGTTCGACCGCGAGATCGTCCTCGACGCCGCCGACATGACCCCCTTCGTCACGTGGGGCACCAACCCGGGTCAGGGCGCGCCCCTGGGCGCCACCGTGCCGTCGCCCGCCGACTTCGACGAGCCCGACGACCAGCTCGCCGCCGAGAAGGCGCTCGCCTACATGGGCCTCGAGGCCGGCACCCCGCTGCGCGAGGTCAAGGTCGACACCGTCTTCGTCGGCTCCTGCACCAACGGTCGCATCGAGGACCTGCGGGCCGCGGCCGACGTGGTCAAGGGTCGCCGCGTCGCGGCCGACACCCGCCTGCTCGTCGTCCCCGGCTCGGTGCGGGTGCGCCTGCAGGCCGAGGAGGAGGGCCTCGACGTCATCTTCAAGGACGCCGGTGCCGAGTGGCGCGGCGCGGGCTGCTCGATGTGTCTCGGCATGAACCCGGACCAGCTGACGCCCGGCGAGCGCAGCGCGTCGACCTCGAACCGCAACTTCGAGGGCCGGCAGGGCAAGGGCGGGCGCACGCACCTCGTCTCCGTCCCCGTCGCGGCGGCGACCGCGATCCGCGGCACGCTCTCGTCGCCCGCCGACCTGGAGCCGGCCACCGCCGGCGCCCGCTGAGCCGACCAGGAGTCGAAGGAGTCGTCATGGACAAGTTCACCTCGCACACCGGTGTCGGCGTCCCGCTGCGCCGCAGCAACGTCGACACCGACCAGATCATCCCGGCGGTCTACCTCAAGCGCGTGACGCGCTCGGGCTTCGAGGACGGGCTCTTCGCCGCCTGGCGCAACGACCCGGAGTTCGTGCTCAACCACCCGGTGTACGGCGCGGGCTCCGTCCTCGTCGCCGGCCCCGACTTCGGCACGGGCTCGTCCCGGGAGCACGCCGTCTGGGCCCTGCAGAACTACGGCTTCCGGGTCGTCATCAGCTCGCGCTTCGCCGACATCTTCCGGGGCAACTCCGGCAAGGCGGGCCTTCTCGCCGCGCAGGTCGACGAGAAGGTCGTGCAGCGTCTCTGGACCCTCCTCGAGGACACCCCGGGCGCGACGATCACCGTCGACCTCGAGTCGCAGACCGTCCGCGCCGGTGAGGGCGAGCTCGCGGTCGAGGACTCGTTCGACATCGATCCCTACACGCGGTGGCGGCTGCTCGAGGGCCTCGACGACATCGGCATCACGCTGGGTCACGAGGCCGACATCGCGGCGTACGAGGCGACGCGCCCCGCCTGGAAGCCCGTGACGCAGCGCGCCTGACGCGCGACCACGCGGTCGGGAGCGGGGTGGACCGGACCGGTCCACCCCGCTCCTGTCGTTCCGCCGGCGTCCACCCACCGTTCATCTAGGCTCACTGGGTGGTGAGGGGGGAGACGGACGACGCCGGCGCGCGCTCGTGCCCCTGGTGGCGTCGGCGCCGCGTGCTCCGCGTGCCCCCGTCGCGGTGGCCGGCGCGCCGCGCGTTGAGCGCGTTCCTCGGGGCCGTCGGTCTGTTCGTGATCGCGGTCGTCGTCGCCTTCGCAGTGAACCTCGCCGTGCTCCGCGCGCAGCCCGAGGGACCCGGGCAGGACTGGGTCGGGCGGCTGCTCGGCGAGACCGGCGTGCTCGGCGCGGACGTCCTCGTGGTCTGGGTGCTGCTGCTGTTCGTCTGGGCCGTCGTGGGGCGCTGGTGGTGGACGGTGGGCCTCGTCCTCGCCCTGGTCCCGGTCGTCGTCGTCGCCGCGACGGAGAAGCTCCGGCAACGCAACGAGCCGCTCTACCCGAGCGACCTTGACTTCCTCAGCGAACCCGGCTTCCTGCTGTCGATGATCTCGCCCGGCACCATCGTGCTCGTGCTGCTGGCCGTGGTGCTCATCGTCGCCGCCGTGGGTGGGGGCGGCGAGCTCCTCACGGGGCGGTGGCGTCGCCGGCGGGCGCGGGGCCGCGAGCTCGCCGCGGTGGTGGCGGCCCGCGTGGTCGTGCTCATGGTGACGGGCGTGCTCGTCGTGCAGATGGGACGCTTCAACGAGTCCGACAACCGGTGGCGGGACCTCTACGAGGCCCGCGGCGCCCAGTGGCGCCCGTGGAGCCAGGCGGAGAACTACCTCTGGAACAGCTTCGTCGGGGGGTTCCTCTACAACATGCCGACGGACGCCATGGCGCGGCCGGACGGCTACTCCGACGAGGCGATGGACGAGCTGGTCGCCCGCTACTCCGACCTCGCGGACGAGATCAACGTCGAGCGGCACGGCAGCCTCGCGGACACCAACGTCGTCGTCGTGCTGAGCGAGTCGTTCAGCGACCCGACCGCGCTCGAGGGCCTGACGCTCGCCGAGGACCCGATCCCGTTCACCCGCGAGCTGATGGCGGGCACGCGGTCCGGATCGATGATCGCGACCGGGATCGGCGGCGGCACCGCGAACGCCGAGTTCGAGGTGCTGACGGGGCAGTCGATCGGCCTCATGCGGCCCCAGATGGTGGTGCCCTACCAGATGCTGGTGCCGAACTTCGCGTCGTACCCCTCGCTGGTGGGCGCGCTCGGCGCCGAGGGCCACCGCGCGGTCGCGGTGCACCCGTTCCGGTCGGGGATGTACAAGCGGCAGGAGGTCTACGACACCTTCGGCTTCGACACCTTCGTCGACGAGGAGGCCCTCCAGTTCGACGACCGCACGGGCGCCAACCCCTACGTCGACGACGCGTCGGCCTTCGACGAGGTGCTCGCGCAGATCGAGGACTCCGACGCGCCACTGGTCACCAACCTCGTGACCATGCAGAACCACAGCCCCTACGGCGCGAAGTACGACGACCCCATCGGGGTGGAGCTCGATCCCGACCTGGGCGTCAACGACTCGTTGGGCCGCTCGATCGGCGACTACGCCCGCGGCCTGCGGCACTCCGACGACGCACTGCGCGACTTCATCGGCGCGCTGGAGGAGAGCGACGAGGACACGGTCGTGCTGTTCTACGGCGACCACCTACCGGCGCTCTACGGCGAGACCCTCCGGGGCATCAACGGCGACCTCGCGATGCACGAGACCCCGTTCTTCGCGTGGAGCAACCGGGGCGACAACGTGCCACGCTCGACCGGCCCGGTGTCCTCGGCCTTCCTCCTGCCCTACGTCTTCGAGGCGGCCGACGCCCCCGTGCCGCCGTACCTCGCGCTCCTCCAGGCCTTCCGCGACGAGGTCGGGTCGGTCTTCCAGGGCCGGATCGTCACGCCCCGCGGGGACGTGGTCGGCACCGACGAGCTGTCGACCCGGCAGGCGCGGCTGCTGCACGACCTGCGACTGGTGCAGTACGACGCGACCGTCGGCTCGCGGCACGCGACCGACGCGCTGTGGCCGGGCTCCACGGGGGAGCGGGACTGACCCATCCGGGCGTCCTGGGGTGCCGAACTACGGTGGTCCGGACCGGCTCGCCGACCGCGGGTCGACACTGCGTGACGACCTCGAAGGAGTCATCGATGACCTCGATCCAGGCGAACGGTGTCCACCTCCACGTGAACGACTCGGGCGGCGACGGGCGGCCCGTCGTCCTCATCCACGGCTGGCCCCTCAGCGGAGCCTCGTGGGAGCACCAGGTGCCGGTGCTCGTGCAGGCCGGTCACCGTGTGGTGACCTACGACCGGCGCGGCTTCGGCGAGTCCGACAAGCCCGACACCGGCTACGACTACGACACCCTCGCCGCCGACCTCGACGCGGTCCTGACCGGCCTGGACCTGCGGGACGCGTCGCTGGTGGGGTTCTCGATGGGCGGGGGAGAGGTGGTGCGCTACCTCGCGACGTACGGCGCGGACCGCGTCCGCTCGGCGGTGCTGGCGGCCGCGGTGCCGCCCTACCTGCTCGCCACCGACGACAACCCCGACGGCGGCCTCGGCGAGGACGACGTGGCGGAGTTCGTCGACGGCGTCACCAACGGCCGCGCGGCCTTCCTCGACGGCTTCACCACCGACTTCTTCTCGGTGGACGGCGAGCTGAAGGTCAGCGAGGAGGAGCGGCAGAAGGCGCTCGCGCTGCAGGAGCCGGCGACGACGGCCTCCCTCGCCGGCTGCGTCGAGGCGTTCGCGCGCACGGACTTCCGGGCCGACCTCGCCGCGATCACCGTGCCCGTGCTGGTGATCCACGGCGACGGCGACGCGACGGTGCCGTTCGAGGTCTCGGGCAAGCGGTCGGCCGAGGCGCTCGCCGACGCCGAGCTGGTGGTCGTCGAGGGTGCCCCGCACGGACTCAACGTCAGCCACGCGACGGAGTTCAACACCGCGCTCGGCGACTTCTTCGCGCGCTGAGGCCGCGGAGCTCGTCACGGGTGGGTCAGCGGTCGCGGGCCGAAATTCGCCGCCGCCCCGTTGTGGCGCGGGCCTCGGCGCCCTAGCGTTCGCAGTCACCACCCGCGAGGCACGGGGCCGCCCGGGGGCACCGGAAGGACACCAGTGAACAAGTCGCAGTTCGTCGATGCACTGTCCGCGAAGTTCGAGGGGAACAAGAAGGCCGCCGCCGAGGCGCTCGACGCCGTGGTCGACACGATCACGCGTGAGGTCGCCCGTGGCGAGAAGGTCGTCATCACCGGCTTCGGCGCGTTCGAGAAGCGGGTTCGGGAGGCGCGGGTCGTGCGCAACCCGCAGACGGGCGAGCTGATCGAGGCGGCCAAGAAGGCGGTCCCGAAGTTCACCCCCGGTGCGGACCTGCGCAACGTCATCTCCGGCGCCAAGCAGCTCCCGGCCGCGACCGTCGAGGCCGCCGGCGACGCCGCCAGCGGCCTCGTCGCGAAGGTGACCGGCCGTGGCGCCAAGAAGGCTCCCGCGAAGAAGGCGCCCGCGAAGCCCGCCGAGGCTCCGGCCGAGAAGGCTCCCGCGACGAAGGCCGCGGCCACGAAGGCCCCCGCGACGAAGGCCCCCGCGAAGAAGGCGCCGGCGAAGAAGGCGCCGGCGAAGAAGGCGCCGGCGAAGAAGGCGCCCGCGAAGAAGGCGCCGGCCAAGAAGGCGCCCGCCGCGACGACTGCGCCGGAGACGCCGAGCAGCGACGCCTGACGGGCGCGCGCCGTACCACCCCCGGGGTCGGGGGGGGGG
>DASWYU010000043.1:0-21390 GCA_036404795.1 Nocardioides sp.
CCGACGTAGACGCCGTACTGCTCGAGGATCGGTCGGTCGAACCCGTAGATCTCGTTCACCCGGGCCACACCGGCGTCGGAGGCGCGCTCCCCGAGGAGAGCCCGGGCGGGATCCCCGGGGAGCGCGCGCACCCACGCGAAGAGCAGCACCGAGAGCCCGAAGAGCACGGGCACCATGAGCAGCAGTCGTCGGGTGACGAAGCGGAGCATGATGTGGTGTCAGTCGCCCAGCTCGATCGTGTTCCAGACCTCGTCCTGCACGGGGCTCGCCTGATAGCCCGTGACGTTGTCCGCGAACGCGAGCGACGGGACGGGGCTGGCCAGCGGGATGCCCGGCAGGAACTCCATGATGTCGCGGTTCACCTGCTCGTAGAGCGGTCGCTGCTCCTCGGTCGTGGTCAGCTGGCGAGGCGCGGCCACCTCGGCGAAGAGCGCCGGGTCGTCGAAGCCCCACTCGAGGCTCTGCTGGCCGAAGAAGACGCCGAGGAAGTTGTCGGGGTCGTCGTAGTCCCCGGTCCAGCCGAGCAGGTGGATGCCGTGGTCGGGGGTGTTCTGCACCTGCTCGAGGTAGTCGGTCCACTCGGCCGCGACGGGCTCGATCGTCAGCCCGACGGCCTCGAGCTGGCTGCGCACGATGTTGAACGTGTCGTCCGGCTGCGGCATGTAGGGCCGGCTGATGTTGGTCGGGTAGTTGAAGGTGATGGTCGTGCCCGCCACCCCGGCCTCCTCGAGCAGCTGCTGCGCCAGGGCCGGGTCGTAGTCGTAGGTCGGCACCTCCGCGGCGTACCCGTCCACCAGCTCGGGCACGAACTGGTCGGCAGGCTCGGTGCCGTTCGGCATCGACGCCGAGATCACGGCCTCCTTGTCGATCGCGTGCGCGATCGCCTGGCGGACGCGGATGTCGTCGAACGGCGCCTGCGCCTGGTTGAAGGCGAGGTAGAGGATGTTGAAGGCGGGGCGGTTCTCGATGGTGAACCCGTCGTCGGCGAGGGACTCGACGTCGGCCGGGCCGACGAGGTCGAAGCCGTCGATCTCGCCGTTGCGGAGCGCCTCCGCGCGGCCGCGGGCCGTGTCGATCTCGACGATCGCGACCTCGTCGATCTTCGCCTGCTCACCCCAGTAGTCGCCGTACGGCGTCAGGCGCACCTCGCCGCTGCCCTGGTTCCACGAGGCGAACTCGAAGGGGCCGGTGCCCGTCGGGTGCTCCGTGCCGTAGGCCGTGGTGAGCACCGACTCGGAGGCGTCGTCCTGATACTCCTCCAGCGCCGTCGGGCTCTGCATGGCGAAGGCCGGCAGCGACATGGCGGCGATGAACCCGGCGAACGGCGCGTCGAGGGAGACCGTCGCGGTCAGGTCGGCATCGGCCGTGCACCCGGCGTAGATCGCCGACTCCGCCGTCGGCCCGGTGGAGAAGCCGCGGAACAGCTTGCCGTAGTAGTAGGCCTTGTCGTCGGTCTGCTGGAGCTCCGGCGTCGTGAACCAGCGCTCGAAGTTCTCGCAGACGGCCTCGGCGTCGAAGTCCGTGCCGTCGTGGAAGGTCACGCCCTCCTCGAGCTCGAACGTGTAGGAGAGACCGTCGTCGGACTGGCTCCAGGACTTGGCGAGGAGCGGGGCGGGCTCCACCGTGCCCGGCTCGGTGCCGACGAGGCCCTCGAAGATCTGCCGCGTGACCCGGAACGTCTCCCCGTCGGACGCGTAGAAGGGATCCAGGGTCTTCGGCGCGGCGGAGGCGGCGAACACGAAGGTGTCCTCCGTCCCGTCGCGCTCGCTGTCCACACAACCGGCCAGCACCGAGCCTGCGAGCAGCATGGCTGCCGCGGCGGCGCCGAGCGGACGAAGTCTCGTCGAACGCACGTCTCACCTCATGACATCTCCCCTGCCGACCCGAGTGCGGCAAGGCGTCCGCGCAAGTTAGTCCTCCCGGACCGTCCGCGTCACCAGCGAAACGGGCCTGGGGAGGTCGCGAAACGGCAACGATCGTGACGCGAGCCACGCGCGGGGGCGGGACGTCACCCCCGGACGGCCGCCCACAGCGCTGCGGTGTCGAGGCCCTCCAGCGTCGGCGCCTGGACATGGCCCGGCCCGGCGGGCACGGGGACGTGGTGCGGCACCGCGAGCACACGGCAGCCCGCGGCGACCGCCGACGCCACCCCCGTCGAGGAGTCCTCGATCGCGACGCAGTCACCCGGCTCGACGCCGAGGAGCCAGGCGGCCCGCAGGTACGGCGCGGGGTGCGGCTTGCCGTGCTCCACCTCGTCGCCCGTCACGACGACCTCGAAGGCCCCGTCGTCCTCGGCGACGAGCCCGGCGAGGATCGGCTCGGCGAACCGCCGGTACGACATCGTCACCAGCGCGCACCGCACACCGGCCCGCCGCAGGTCGCCGAGCAGCTCGCGCGCGCCCGGGCGCCACGGGATCGCGTCGCTGATCCGCGCGACGACGCCGTCGAGGAGCTCCTCGACGACCTCGGCCGCCGACTGCTCGAGACCCATCCGCCGGCGGATGTACTCCCCCGACACGAGCAGGTCGTTGCCCACGAGCTGCAGCGCGTCCTCGGTGGTCCACGTCGCGCCGTACTTCTCGGCCATCGCGAACTCGGTGTCGATCCAGTACGGCTCGGTGTCCACGAGCGTGCCGTCCATGTCCCAGAGGACGGCGGCGGGAGCGTCGAGCACCTCAGTCCTCCGGGTCGTAGCCGAGGTTCGCGGACAGCCAGCGCTCGGCCTCGGCGATGCTCCAGCCCTTGCGCGCGGCGTAGTCCTCGACCTGGTCGCGGCCGACGCGGCCGACGACGAAGTACTGCGCGTCCGGGTGCGCGAAGTACCAGCCCGACACCGCCGCGCCCGGCCACATCGCCATCGACTCGGTGAGCGTGATGCCGGTGGTCGCCTCGACGTCGAGGAGCTCCCAGAGCGTCAGCTTCTCGGTGTGCTCGGGGCAGGCCGGGTAGCCCGGCGCGGGCCGGATGCCCGAGTACCGCTCCGCGATGAGGTCCGCGTTCGAGAGCTGCTCGTCGTCGACGTGGCCCCAGAACTCGGTGCGGACACGCTGGTGCAGCCGCTCCGCGAACGCCTCGGCGAGCCGGTCGGCGAGCGCCTCGAGCAGGATCGCGTTGTAGTCGTCGAGGTCGTCCTTGAACGCCTTCACCCGCTCCTCGAGCCCGATGCCCGAGGTCACGGCGAACGCACCGACGTGGTCGGCGAGACCGGTCCCCTCGGGCGCGACGAAGTCGCCGAGGGAGCGGTTGGGCACGCCCTCGCGGTGCTCGCCCTGCTGGCGCAGGTGGCGGAGCACGGTCAGCTCCTCCGTGCGCGACTCGTCGGTGAACAACACCGTGTCGTCCCCGCGGCCGGCTGCCGGGAAGAACCCGAAGACGCCGCGCGCCGTCAGCCACTTCTCGTCGATGATCCGGCCGAGCATCGCCTGGGCGTCGTCCCACAGGGGGCGCGCCGCGTCGCTGCTCGCGGGGTTGTTGAGCAGGTCGGGGAAACGCCCCTTCATCTCCCAGGCGTTGAAGAACGGCTGCCAGTCGATGAACTCGACGAGCTCCGCGATCGGGTAGTCGTCGAGCACGTGCACCCCGGGCTGCGCCGGGGCGACGGGGGTGAACGACGACCAGTCCAGCGGCGTACGGCGCGCGCGAGCGTCCTCCAGCGGCACGAGCTTGCGGTCCTGCTTGCCGGAGTGGCGCTGGCGCAGCGCGTCGTAGTCCGTCTTCACCTCGCCGAGCAGCTTGTCGCGGTTGGTCGGGTGGAGCAGGGCGGCGGCCACGGGCACGGAGCGCGAGGCGTCCTTCACCCAGACGACCGGGCCGTCGTAGCGCGGGTCGACCTTGACGGCCGTGTGGGCGCGCGAGGTCGTCGCGCCACCGATGAGCAGCGGGATCTCGAGGCCCTGCCGCTGCATCTCGGTCGCGAAGCCGACCATCTCGTCGAGGCTCGGCGTGATCAGCCCGGACAGGCCGATGATGTCGGCCTGGTGCTCCTTCGCCGCATCGAGGATCTTCTGCGCCGGCACCATGACGCCGAGGTCGACCACCTCGTAGTTGTTGCAGGCCAGCACGACGCCGACGATGTTCTTGCCGATGTCGTGGACGTCGCCCTTCACCGTCGCCATGACGATCGTGCCGTTGGTGTCCTTCGTCGCCGCGAGCGCCGGGTCGTTCGCCTTCTCCTCCTCGATGAACGGGATGAGGTAGGCGACCGCCTTCTTCATGACGCGAGCGCTCTTGACGACCTGCGGGAGGAACATCTTGCCGGCACCGAACAGGTCGCCGACGACGTTCATGCCGTCCATCAGCGGGCCCTCGATCACCTCGATCGGGCGGCCGCCGCGATCCGAGATCTGCTGCCGCAGCTCCTCGGTGTCGGCCTCGACGTGCGCGTCGATGCCCTTGACGAGCGCGTGCGTGATCCGCTCCGCGACCGGCAGCCCGCGCCACTCGTCGACGGCCGCCTCGGCGACCTCGCCGGTGCCGCGGTACTCCTCCGCGATCTCCAGCAACCGCTCCGTCGCGTCCGCGCGGCGGTTGAGCACGACGTCCTCGATGCGCTCGCGCAGCCGCTCGTCGACCTGGTCGTAGACCACCAGCGCACCGGCGTTGACGATGCCCATGTCGAGGCCGGCACGGATCGCGTGGAACAGGAAGACGGCGTGGATCGCCTCACGCACCGGGTTGTTGCCGCGGAACGAGAAGGACACGTTGGAGATGCCGCCGGACACGTGCGCGCCCGGCAGGTTCTCGCGGATCCAGCGGACGGCCTCGATGAAGTCGACGCCGTACGTCGCGTGCTCCTCGATGCCGGTCGCCACCGCGAACACGTTGGGGTCGAAGATGATGTCGTCCGGGTCGAACCCGACCTCGTCGACGAGGATCCGGTAGGCCCGGCCGCAGATCTCCTTGCGCCGCTCCAGCGAGTCGGCCTGGCCGTCCTCGTCGAAGGCCATCACGACGGCGGCCGCGCCGTACCGTCGCACCAGCCGCGCGTGCTCGCGGAAGGCGTCCTCGCCCTCCTTCATCGAGATCGAGTTGACGATCGCCTTGCCCTGCACGCACTTCAGCCCGGCCTCGATGACCTCCCACTTCGAGGAGTCCACCATGACGGGCACCCGGCTGATGTCGGGCTCGGCGGCGACCAGCTTGAGGAAGCGGTCCATCGCGGCGACGCCGTCGAGCATGCCCTCGTCCATGTTGACGTCGACGACCTGCGCGCCGTTCTCCACCTGCTGCGCAGCGACGGAGAGGGCGGTGTCGTAGTCGCCGTCCTTGATCAGCTTCTTGAAGCGCGCCGAGCCGGTGACGTTGGTGCGCTCGCCGATGTTGACGAAGAGGCTGTCCTCGTCGACGACCAGCGGCTCGAGGCCCGACAGCCGCAGCGCGGAGCGGTGCGTCGGCACCTCCCGGGGAGCGCTGCCGGCCACCGCGCGGGCGATCGCACCGATGTGGGCCGGGGTCGTGCCGCAACAGCCGCCGACCAGGTTGACGAGGCCGGCCTCGGCGAACTCGCCGACGATGGCGGCGGTCTCCTCGGCGGCCTCGTCGTACTCCCCGAAGGCGTTCGGCAGACCGGCGTTCGGGTACGCCGACACGAACGTCCCCGCGACCCGTGACAGGTCGGAGAGGAACGGCCGCATCTCCTTCGCGCCGAGCGCGCAGTTGAGGCCGACGAGCAGCGGCTGGGCGTGCCGCACCGCATACCAGAACGCCTCGGTGGTCTGACCCGAGAGGGTCCGGCCGGAGGCGTCGGTGATGGTGCCCGAGATGATCACCGGCCAGCGCCGGCCCAGCTCCTCGAAGACGCTCTCGACCGCGAAGATCGCGGCCTTCGCGTTGAGGGTGTCGAAGATCGTCTCGATGATGACGAGGTCGGAGCCCCCGTCGAGGAGCCCGTGGGTCGCGGTCGTGTACGCCGCCACGAGCTCGTCCCACGTGATGTTCCGGGCGCCGGGGTCGTTCACGTCGGGGCTGATCGACGCCGTCCGCGAGGTCGGGCCGAGCGCTCCGGCGACGTACCGCGGGCGGTCGTCGGTGCTGTAGGCGTCCGCCGCGGAGCGCGCGAGCCGAGCCGACTCGACGTTGAGCTCGTAGGCGAGGTCGCTCATGTCGTAGTCCGACAGCGAGATCGAGTTCGCGTTGAACGTGTTGGTCTCGATGATGTCGGCGCCGGCCTCGAGGTACTCCCGGTGGATGCCCTCGATGATCGCCGGCTGCGTGAGCGTCAGCAGGTCGTTGTTGCCGATGAGGTCGCTGGGCCAGTCCGCGAAGCGCTCCCCGCGATAGCCGGCCTCGTCGGGGCGGTCGCGCTGGATCGCCGTGCCCATCGCGCCGTCGATCACGAGGATGCGCTCGCGGAGCGCTCGCGTGAGCTCGTCGGTGCTGTCGGGGCGGTGCTGACGGTCCTGCACGTGGTCCACCTTCCTCCTCGGCGTCCGGGTCCCGGACACCTGTGTCAGATCGTGACACCCGGGGCGAAGCCGACCGAAATCCTCGGCACCCCCGTTGCCGGGCCCCCGCCCCGCCAACCGTTCACGAACTTCCGATCCGCGCCACTAGGCTGGTGCGGTGATCGAGTTCGACGACGTGGAGGGTCTGGTCGACCCCGTGGTGATCGCCGCCTTCGAGGGCTGGAACGACGCCGCCGATGCCGCGAGCGGTGTGGTCGACCACCTCATGAAGGTCTGGAGCGCACGGGTCGTGGGTGCGCTCGACCCCGAGGACTTCTACGACTTCCAGGTGAACCGCCCGGTGGTCGGCACCGACGACAACGGCATGCGGCAGCTGACGTGGCCGACGACCCGGATCGCCGTCGCGTCCCCGCCGGGCTTCGACCGCGACGTCATCCTGGTCCGCGGCATCGAGCCCAACATGCGGTGGCGGCAGTTCTGCAGCGAGCTGCTCGCGGCCTGCGACGAGCTCGGCGGCACCCTGGTCATCACGCTCGGCGCCCTGCTCGCCGACTCGCCCCACACCCGCCCCATCCCCGTCACGGGTTCGGCCACCGAGCCCGAGCTCGTCGACCGGCTCAAGCTCGACGAGTCGACCTACGAGGGACCGACCGGGATCGTCGGGGTCATCCAGGACGCCTGCCGCCGCCTCGACGTGCCGTCGGTGTCGTACTGGGCCGCGGTCCCGCACTACGTCGCGCAGCCGCCGTGCCCGAAGGCGACCCTCGCGCTCCTCGGCCACCTCGAGGACCTGCTCGGCGTCTCCATCCCTCTCGACGACCTCCCCGAGGACGCCCGCGCCTGGGAGCGCGGCGTCGACGAGCTGGCCGAGGAGGACGAGGAGATCGCCGACTACGTGCGGTCGCTCGAGGAGAACCGCGACACCGCCGACCTGCCGGAGGCGAGCGGCGAGGCCATCGCCCGCGAGTTCGAGCGCTACCTCAAGCGGCGCGACGACGACGGCTGAGGCGCGGGCCCGGCACTTTCCCCGGTCGACCGGGGAACACACCGCTTTGACCATCAACGTTGAGGGTCTAAGTGGCACTTTCCCCGGTCGACCGGGGAAAGTGCCACTCCATCTCCGAGCGTCAGAGCTGCAGGCCGAGGGCGGCGTCGACGAGCTCGCGCACGACGCGCCCGGCGTCGGGGTCGGACGCGTCCGCGAGGCCGTCGGAGCCGAGCGTGGCGTCGGCCCACGCCTGGACCGAGGCGAGCGCCGTCGGCGCGTCGAGGTCGTCGGCGAGCGCGGCGAGCACCTGCTCCACGACCGGTGCCGCGGGCGCGCCGGCGCCCAGGGACACGGCCTTGCGCAGCACGTCGAGCTTCTCGCCCGCGGCCCACAGCAGGTCGTCGGTCCACTCCCAGTCGGACCGGTAGTGCTGGCCGAGGAGCACGAGGCGGATCGCCATCGAGTCGACCTCGGAGAACCGGAGCTGCGAGACGAAGACGAGGTTGCCCTTCGACTTCGACATCTTCTCGCCGTCGTAGGCCACCATCCCGGCGTGAGCGTAGGCCTTCGCGAACGCGTGTCCCGGCACGGCGACCTGCGCCTCGGCGGCACACATCTCGTGGTGGGGGAAGACGAGGTCGCTGCCGCCGCCCTGCACGTCGAAGGTCGAGCCGAGGTGCTTGAGCGCGATCGCGGTGCACTCGATGTGCCAGCCGGGCCGACCCCGGCCGAAGGGGCTCTCCCACGAGGGCTCGCCGGGACGCTCCGCCATCCACACGAGGCAGTCGAGCGGGTCCCGCTTGCCGGCCCGGTCGGGGTCGCCGCCGCGCTCACCGAAGATCGCCCGCATCGTCTCGCGGTCGGCGTTCGACACGCTGCCGAAGGCGGGGTCGGCCGCCACGGAGAAGTAGAGGTCGTCGTCGACGTGGTAGATCGCGCCGGCCTCGGCGAGCCGCTCGATCATCTCGATCACCCACGGGATCGACTCCACGGCGCCGACGTAGTGCGCGGGCGGGAGGACGCGCAGCGACTCCATGTCGTCGCGGAAGAGCTGCGTCTCGCGCTCGGCGATCGTCACCCAGTCGGTGCCGACATTCGCGGCACGCTCGAGCAGGGGGTCGTCGACGTCGGTGACGTTCTGCACGTAGGTGACGTCGTGGCCGGCGTTGCGCCAGGCGCGGACGAGGAGGTCGAACGCGACGTACGTCGCCGCGTGGCCCATGTGCGTCGCGTCGTACGGCGTGATGCCGCACACGTAGAGCCGCGCCGCGCCCTGCGGGTCCGTCAGCACGAGGCGCCGCGTCGCGCTGTCGTGGAGCGACACCTGCGGGCCCCGGACGGGGAGGGACGGGACGTCGGGGGCGGACCAGGCGCGCATGCGTCGAGACTATCCGTCCCCGCGCCGCGGGCCGCGCGCGGCCCGGAGACGACTCGGGGACGGCTCGGTCAGAAGGGTGGCCAGGGGATCGCGGGCCACTCCCCCGACGGCGTCGGCAGCTCGCCCGCGGCGAGCAGGTCACGGCAGCGGGCCGCGGTCGCGCCCACCTCCTCGTCGCTCACGAGCTCGGCCAGGCGGTCGCCGAGCGGACCGGCGAGCGCGGCCAGGAGCCGCTCGAGCACGGCCACCTCGTCGCCCGTCAAGGGGCTCGCGGCCCAGCCCCAGAGCACCGTGCGCAGCTTCGGCTCGGTGTGGAAGGTGAGGCCGTGGTCCACGCCGTACCGGTGCCCCGACACCATCTCCAGCACGTGCCCGCCCTTGCGGTCCGCGTTGTTCGCGACCACGTCGAACACCGCCATCCGGCGCAGCGCCGTCGTGTCCTCGTGCACCAGCGCGACGGGCTGGTCCTGGGCGTCGAGGCCGTCGAAGACGTGGCACCAGCCGGTCGGCACCTCGCCCGCGGGCACGATGTCGACGGCCGACTGCTCGGGATCCGTGTGCTGCCAGACCTGGACCATGCCCGGCCCGTGCGGACCCTCGCGCAGCACCGTGGGCGGCACGACGTCCCAGCCCGTCGCGACCGACAGCTCGTAGGCCGCCACCTCACGCCCCGCGAGCGACTCGTCGGGGAAGTCCCAGAGCGGGCGCTCGCCCCGGATCGGCTTGTAGACGACCTCGATCCCCCCGACGTCCCCGACGAACGTGGCGTTCGACGCGGGCATGACGCGACCGCGGAGGCTCAACCCACCCGTGGTGAGACCGTCCGGAACGGCCGGACCGACCGCAGCCTCCTGCTCCGTCACGGATCCCGCCGGCGGAAGCCGTTGGCGCGCACGCAGAGGTGTCCGTCGGGGTCGATGGGCTGGGCGCAGAACGGGCAGGACGGTCGCCCGGCCTCGACGACCGCCAGGGCACGGTGCACGAAGGCCCGAGCCGGCCCGGCGGCCACGCGCACCAGGAAGATCTCCTCGGGCTCCGGCTCGTCGATCTCCTCCTCCGGCTGGCCCGGGGTGATCACGGCCTCCTCGGTGAAGGGAAAGACCTCGACGACCACCCGGTCGTCGGACGGGTCCCACGACAGCGTCATCGTGCCGGCGCGGAACTCCTCCTCGATCGGCTGCTCGAGCGGCGCGTCGTCGCGCAGGTCGACGGGCGCGATCGCGGGAACGAGGTCGGAGTGCGCCTCGGACTCCATGACCTCGTCGAGCAGCTCGTCCACCCGCTCCGCGAGCGCCACGACCTGCTGCTTCTCCAGGCCGACCGTCACGAGACGGGTGCCCGAGCGCGCCTGCAGGAAGAACGCCCGCGAGCCGGGCTCCCCGACGGTCCCGACGACGAAGCGGTCCGGCGGGTCGAAGCGGTGCACGACAGGAGGCATGGTCGACAGCCTAGGAGGTGGTCGTCGGGGCGGCTGCCGGGGCGGCCGCCTCGGAGGGCGACGCACCGGGTCCGGCCCCGCCGCCGACGTCTCCGCCGGCCGGCGGGCGGTCCAGCCAGGCGAGGTCGCCGGCGTGCGAGTTGGCCTGGAGCACGACGGGCCGGGCGGCGCCGTACCGGATGATCGTCAACGACGCCGGGTCCGCGTGGAGCCGCTGGAACAGGTCGAGGTGCATCCCGAGCGCGTCGGCGAGCACCGCCTTGACGATGTCGCCGTGCGTCACGGCGAGCCACACGGCGTTCTCCCCGTGCGCGGCCTCGAGGGCGGCGTCGCGCTCGCGGACGGCGTCGACCGCCCGGCGCTGCATCGTGCGCAGGGACTCGCCGCCGGGGAACGTGGCGGCGGACGGCTGCCGCTGCACGACCTTCCAGAGGTCCTCACCGGCCAGCTCCTTCAGCGGGCGGCCCTGCCAGTCCCCGTAGTCGCACTCCGCGAGCCGCTCGTCGATCTCCACCGCGAGCGTGCGGCCCTGGGCGGCGAGGGCGTCCACGACGTACGACGCGGTCTCCCCGCACCGCTCCTGCGGGCTGGACACCGCGCCGACCAGCGGCACCGCGAGCAACCGGGCCGCGGCGTCCTGCGCCTGCTGACGCCCGGTCTCGTCGAGCCGCACGCCGGGGAGGCGCCCGGCGAGCACCCCGCCGGCGTTGGCGGTGGTGCGCCCGTGGCGCTGCAGGATCACGGTGGCCATGGAGCGAGCGTACGGCGTCGTGCCGACCCGCCCGACGGCTCGGCGCCGTCTATGTTGCACCCGTGATCGTCGACAACGCGCTCTACCGCGACGGGCACCGGGTCGACCCGGGGTGCGCGTCGCACGACCTCGCCGGCGTGCTGGCCGCGCGGCAGGAGGGCGACTTCGTGTGGGTCGGCCTGTTCGAGCCCACCGCGGAGGAGATGGGGGCGGTCGCCGAGCAGTTCGGGCTGCACGCGCTCGCCGTCGAGGACGCCGTCCAGGCGCACCAACGACCGAAGCTCGACCACTACGGCGACCAGCTGTTCTGCGTGCTCAAGACGCTCTGGTACGTCGACGCCTCCGACGACGTCGAGACCGGCGAGATCGGGATCTTCCTCGGGCCCGGCTTCGTCGTGCACGTCCGCCACGGCGAGGGCTGCGACGTGCACGCCGTGCGCACGGAGCTGGAGCAGCGTCCGGCGGTGCTCGCCCACGGCCCGGCCGCCGTGCTCTACGCGATCGCCGACCGGGTCGTCGATGCGTACGGCGAGGTCGGTGACAGCCTCGAGGTGGACGTCGACGAGGTCGAGGCCTCCGTGTTCTCCCCCGCCCGCACCGACGACTCGGCCCGCATCTTCCGCCTCAAGCGCGAGGTCGCCGAGGTGCGCCGGGCCGTGCTGCCGCTGCGGGAGCCCCTGCGCCGGATCGCCGCGGGCGAGGTGACCGGCGTGCCGGAGGGCTCCGCACCGTACTTCCGCGACGTCGCCGACCACCTCTTCTCCGTCGCGGAGGTCGTCGAGGGTCTCGACAACCTGCTCGCCGCGGCGTTCGAGGCGCAGCTGGCGCGCATCTCGGTCCAGCAGAACGAGGACATGCGGAAGATCTCGGCGGGCGTCGCGCTCGTCGCGGGGCCGACGCTCGTCGCGGGCATCTACGGCATGAACTTCGACGACATGCCCGAGCTGCACTGGGCGTTCGGCTACCCGATGGCCCTGGGGCTGATGCTGCTCTGCTCGCTCGGGCTGTGGCGCGTCTTCAAGCACTCCGGCTGGCTGTGAGGGGCGGCCGGTGAGCCGGTACGTCGCGGCTCAGGTCGCGGTGAGGACCCCGGCGCCGAGCAGGCCCATGACGCCGAGGCCCAGCACGACGCGGTAGGTCACGAACGGCAGGTAGGACCGGGTCGAGACGTAGCGCAGCAGCCAGGCGATGACGGCGTAGCCGACGACGAACGCCACGACGGTCGCGGCGATGGTGGGCCCCCAGCCGTAGGGGTTGTCGCCGCCCGGCACGTCCTTGAGCTTGTAGACGCCGGCGCCGACGACGGCGGGGATGGCGAGCAGGAACGCGTAGCGGGTGGTGACCTCGCGCTCGTAGCCCAGCGCGCGGCCCATCGAGATCGTCGCGCCCGAGCGGGAGACGCCCGGCACGAGCGCGGCCGCCTGCGCGGCGCCCATGAGCACCGCGTCGCGGAGGTTCAGGTCCTTGAGGGTGCGCTCGGACGCGCCGTACCGGTCCGCGATCCCCAGCACGATGCCCAGCACCACCAGCGTGGACGCGACCACCCACAGGCTGCGGAGCGCGCTGTCGATCGCGTCCTCGAAGAGGAGGCCCAGCACCACGATCGGCAGCGAGCCGACGATGATGAACCACCCCATCCGGGCGTCGAGGTGCCCGCGGAGCTCGGGCTTCACGAGGGACCGCAGCCACGTCGTCGCGATCCGCCAGATGTCCTGGCGGAAGTAGAGGAGCACGGCCAGCTCGGTGCCGATCTGGCAGACGGCCGTGAAGGCCGCGCCCGGGTCCTCCCAGCCGAACAGCTCCGGGAAGATCCGGAGGTGGGCGCTCGAGGAGATCGGCAGGAACTCCGTGAGTCCCTGGATCACGCCGAGCACGGCAGCTTGGAGGAAGTCCCACACGGGCGCCGAGGATAGGGCACCGCCCCAGCGCCGCACGCCGGCACGCCCCGCCACGTGTGCGCGATGTGAGACACGTCCCGACCCGGCGGATAGGTTGACCCGCATGCAGCAGCGATCGGTCGGTGCCAGCGGCCTGGCGGTCTCCCGCCTCGGGCTCGGCACCATGACGTGGGGGCGCGACACCGACGAGCACGAGGCGCGCGACCAGCTCGTCGCGTTCGTCGGTGCGGGCGGCACGCTGCTCGACACGGCGGCGGCCTACGGCGAGGGCGTCTCCGAGGACCTGCTCGGCACGCTGCTGGGCGACGTCGTCGCCCGCGAGGACGTGGTGCTCGCCACCAAGGCCGGGCTCGGTGCGCGCCGCGGCGTCGGCGCCCGGGGCGCGGCGCGCGACACCTCACGACGCTCCCTCCTGGCCTCGCTCGACGGCTCGCTGCGCCGCCTCGGCACCGACCACGTCGACCTCCTGCAGGTGCACGTCTGGTCGGACGCGACGCCGCTGGAGGAGACCCTCGCGGCGCTCGACCACGTGGTCGCGACCGGCCGGGCGCGCTACGTCGGCGTCTCCAACTACACGGGCTGGCAGACCGCCCAGGCGGCGACCTGGCAGCGCGCGGTGCCCGGCCGGGCGCCGCTGGTCTCGACGCAGGTGGAGTACTCGCTGCTCAACCGGGCGATCGAGGCCGAGGTGCAGCCCGCGGCCGAGGCGCTCGGGCTCGGGCTGCTGGTCTGGTCACCGCTGGGCCGGGGCGTGCTCACGGGCAAGTACCGCACCGGCACCCCGTCGGACTCGCGCGCCGCGACCTCCCACCTGGCGTCGTTCGTCGAGCCCTACCTGGACGACCGGTCCCACGGTGTCGTCGAGTCCGTGGTGAAGGCCGCCGACGGGCTGGGATGGACTCCGGCCGAGGTGGCGTTGGCCTGGGTGCGTGACCGCCCGGGCGTCACCGCCCCGATCCTCGGCGCCCGCACGGCCGCGCAGCTCCGGGCCCTCCTCAGCGTCGAGGACAAGGCCCTCCCGCCCGAGATCGCCGACGCGCTCGACGACGTCTCCGCGATCGACTGACCCGTCCCGCCCGCACCGCCGGCACCGTCGCCGGTCGGTCGGACGCGGCCCACCACCGGAGGTGACCAGCGATGAGCAGGCCCCGCACCCCCCGCCCCGCCCTGTCCCGCGGCGTCGAGTGGGAGTTCCGTGACGTCGTGCTCGCCCGTCACCTGTCGCGCAACGCGGTGCGGCAGGCGCTCGTCGAGATGGCGGAGCACGGCGGCTGGGAGCTCGACCGCGTGCGGATCGGCAACGACGGCGTACGGCGCGTGATCGTGCGCCGCAAGATCATCCGGCAGCGCGCGACCCTCTGGGCGAGCTGAGCCTCCGGGGCTCAGGCGTCGCCGAGGAACCGGTCGAAGACGCGCGCCCCGAACTCGAGCGCGTCGACCGGCACCCGCTCGTCGACGCCGTGGAACAGCGCCGTGAAGTCGAGGTCGGCCGGCAGCCGCAGCGGCGCAAAGCCGTAGGAGCGCATCCCCAGCTTGCGGAAGTGCTTGGCGTCGGTTCCCCCGCTCATCAGGTACGGCGCCACGAGCGCCCCCGGGTCCTCGGCCAGCAGGCTGCGGGTCATGGCGTCGACGAGGTGCCCGTCGTACGGCGTCTCCCACGGCTGCTGGTGGGAGACGAAGTCGATCTCGACGTTCTCGCCGGTCAGCTCGGCGAGCGTGGCGAAGAACTCGTCCTCGAACCCGGGCAGGAACCGGCCGTCGACGTGGGCGGTGGCCTCCGTCGGGACCACGTTGACCTTGTACCCCGCGTTCAGCATCGTCGGGTTCGTCGAGTTGCGGATGACGTTGCCGAGCATGCGGGCGGCACCGCCGAACTCCTCGACGAGCGCCGGCGCGTTCTCCGGGGTCGCCGGCGTGCCGGCGAGCTCGCCGATCGTCGCGAGCAGGACCTCCATGGTGGGCGTGAGCCGCACCGGCCACTTGTGGGCACCGATGCGGGCCACCGCGCCGGCGAGGTCCGTGACGGCGTTCTCCGTGTTGACCATGGAGCCGTGCCCGGCGCGACCACGGGCGGTCAGACGCATCCACGCCATGCCCTTCTCCGCGGCCTCGATGAGGTAGACCCGCCGGCCACGGACGGTGGCGCTGAACCCGCCGACCTCGCCGATCGCCTCGGTGCAGTCGGCGATCTCGTCCGGGTGGTCCTCGACGAGCACCTGGGCGCCCTTGTGCCCGCCCGCCTCCTCGTCGGCGGTGAAGCAGAGCACGACGGGGCGGCGCGGGAGGTCGCCGGCCCGGGTGCGCGCCCGCACGACCGAGAGCAGCATCGCGTCGAAGTCCTTCATGTCGACGGCACCGCGGCCCCAGACGTAGCCGTCCTGGATCTCGCCGGAGAACGGGTCGACCTGCCAGTCCTCGGCCGCCGCGGGCACCACGTCGAGGTGGCCGTGCACGAGCAGGGGGTCGCCCTCGGTGCCGCCCCAGCGGGCCACGAGCGAGGTGCGGCCGCGCTCCGACTCGTAGAGGCGCGACTCGATGCCGACCTCGTCGAGGAGCGTGGCGACGTACTCCGCCGCCTTCCGCTCCCCCGGGCCCGAGTCGTCGCCGTAGTTCGAGGTGTCGATGCGGATCAGCTCACGGCACAGCTCGACGACCTCGGCGGCGGGGTCGTAGGCGGCGTCGGCTCCCGGACTGCTCGTGTCGTCGCTCATGGCCCCATCCTGGCAAACCGGACCGCACCTGGGGTCGATGCCTAGGGTGACCACACCTCTGGAGCGCGTCACCGCGCTGGTCGCGCCGTACCTGCGGGACGACCTCCTCGAGCCCCGCCCCCTGCTGAGCCTGGCCGAGTTCCTCGACGGCAACGACGTCGTGGGGTCGATCTGGTGCAACGTCGTGCCGGATCCCGACGACCCGGCCTCCGCGCCCACCCCGGACGAGGCGCGCGCCGTGCTCGCCGCGATCGAGGAGCGCTCCGAGGTGACGAGCGTGCGGGTGGCACCCGGCATGTTCGACGACCCCGACTGGCCCTTCGCCGACGTCGTCGTGGTGGTCACGGACGCGCCCCCGGAGGACGTGCGGTCCTGGTTCCCGTCGGCGGTCGAGCCCGACGAGGTCGACGAGGTCGACGTCGCCGGGGACGACCACGGGCTCGTCGACATCGGCGAGCCGCCGCACCGGCTCGTGGTCTGCTGGCGGGACTGAGGGGCGGCGCGAGCGGGGCCGGTGCGCGGGGGGCACCAGCCCGACAAACAGTTCGACCCCGAGCCTCTGACCTGCAGAGACTCGGGGCCGATCGGTGTCCGAGGGGGGACTTGAACCCCCACAACCGTTAAAGGTCACTAGCACCTCAAGCTAGCGCGTCTGCCAATTCCGCCACCCGGACGAGTGCGGGTGAAACACTAGCAGGGGTGTCCCGAAACGACCGCATCGGGGGGCGGCCACCGCGTGGCCGCGCTCCGTTCACCAGCAACGGCGCGGATCCGAGGCCAGTACGGGGTCACGTCAACGGCCCGCGGTCGCCTCGCCGAGCGCCGCGTCGAGCAGCTCCTGGGCGTCGCGGACCGCGCCGATCCCCCGCGCGTACTGCTGCGACACCGCCGACTCGCTGACCCCGACCGCGCGCGCGACCTCGCGCTGCGACGCGCCGTCGAGCGCCGCGAGGAGCATCGGGTGCGCCGTCGGCCCGATCCGGTCGACCAGGGCGTCGCGGCAGAGGAGCAGCGCGTTGACGACATCGGGCGGACAGGGGGGCTCGACGCCCTCGGCGGGCTCGAACCAGGTGCGGCGGCGGCGGGTCGCGGGGCGCCCGAGCGCATCGATCGCCGCGCGGGCCGACCACCAGGCCGAGCCGTCCTGGAGCGGAGGGGTGCGGTCGGCGTCGAGGACGGTGCGGTCACCGAGCCCCACGCCGTAACGCGTGTCGACGACCGGACGCAGGAGGAGCCGCACCTGCAGGGTGGCGCGGAGCGCCTGGCCGAGCGTCGGGTAGAGCCCCTGGAACTCGTCACCCACCGTCGGGGCGAGGCCGTCGACCGAAGGGATGCGTCGGTCGACCTCCCGGAGCGCGTCCGCGAGGGCCGTCTGCACCGCGTCGCGGTCGTCCGTGCGACGCGATCCGACGAGATCCCCGATCACCGCATAGAACGTCATGGGTGAAGCATATGACTGAACTATCAGAAAATGAAGCACATGACTGAAGTACCGCAATCTGAAGCCAGAGTCTGAAGTTCACGCCAGCGCGACGAGACCGACCCCGGCGAGGGCGACGGACCAGCTGGCGAGACTCCCCACCAGGAAGTACTCCGTCACGTCGCTCGGGCCGCCGTGCGCCGCCTCCCCCGCCCGCGGCGCGCGCAGCTCGGGGAAGCGGAGCAGCGCCTTGGCGGCGATCACGAGCGAGGCTCCCGTCAGGTTGCCCGCGGCGCCGAGGCCGACGACGAGGAGGCGCTCCATCGGGCCGAGCACGCGACCCCCACGCAGACGCTTCTCGTTGTCGTGCGCCGGCACGCCGACGAGGTCGAGCAGGAGCCGCACCAGGATGTTGGCGGTCGCGAGCTGCGCGACCGCCACGGCGACGACCACGAGCAGCCGGCTGCTGTCGAGACCGGCGAGGACGCTCGCTCCGACGAGGCGCTCGACGAACGCGGGTGACCCCATCGCGGGACCGCAGAGGATCGTGACCAGCAGGCCGGCGAGGAACGCGCCGTACGCCGCCGCGAAGCGCCACCGACCGTGCTGCAGCGCGAGCCCGGGCCGCTGCACCTGACCGAGGGCCAGCGCCGCCGTCGAGGCCGGCACCCAGACCGCGACCGCCAGCGTCGCGAGGATCCACCCCCAACAGCCGCGCCCCTGCGGGTCGGAGAGGACGGCCAGCACGACCATGACGGCCACACCGGCCGACGTCACGGCACGCCGTCGCACCCGGCCCGTCAGGTCGCCGTCGGCCCGACCCAGGTCGCACAGCCCGACCACCAGCAGCCACAGCGCGACACCCGTCACCGACGTCCTCCCGAGACCGACCGACACCGACCACCACCGACCATCACCGGGCGGTGGCCTGACAGGAGCCACTCTGCCGCACCGCACCGACAGTTCTCGCCCCTGCCACGGCGTGATGTGCTGGCCCCGTGCCCACCACCTTCCGCCTCGCGTTCGTCACCGGAGCCACCCCCGACAAGTGGGCGGCGCGGTGGCGCGAGCGCCACCCGAAGGGCCGCCTCGAGCTCGTGCCGGTCGAGCAGACCGACCAGGAGCGCGTGCTCCGCGAGCACGAGGCCGACATGTGCCTGGCACGCCTCCCCGTCGACACGACGGGCCTCCACGTGGTGCGCCTGTACGACGAGGTGCAGGTCGTCGTCGTCGACCGCGAGCACGTCGTCTCCGCCGTCGAGGAGGTCGAGCTCGCCGACCTCGCCGACGAGGAGCTCGTGACGGATCCCTCACGGGTGCCGGGCTGGGCCGAGGTAACCCGGGTCGAGCGTCTCGACTGGCCGGCGATGAGCGACAAGGACGCGGTCGAGGTCGCCGCCAGCGGGGCCGGCGTCGCGGTGCTCCCCGAGTCGGTCGCCCGGCTCCTGCACCGCAAGGACGCGGTCCACCGCCCGGTCGTGGACCTGCCGCCGACCACCGTCGCCCTCACCTGGCTCGTGGAGCGCGACGACGAGTCGACCCAGGAGTTCGTGGGCATCACCCGCGGCCGCACGGCCCGCAGCAGCCGCGGCTGAGGTTGCATCTAGCAACTACTGTGCGGCAAGGCCGCGGGGTTGCGCGCCGGTCCGGACCACTCGACCCGAAGCACCCCGTCGACGAGCTGCCCGACGAGGCCGGAGACCCGGCGTCGACCCCCACCACCGACACCGGCGGGCACCCCGCCCTCGACGTACCGCCCCCGGTCGAGAGCCGCCCGCCCACCTCCAGGCTCGACCCCGTGGTCTTCGGCGTCACCGCCGTCATCGCGATCGCAGAAGACCGCCCTGGCGACCACGATCTTCCACTGGGGCCTGCACCCCTGGGCGATCTACGCCGTGCTCGGCCTCGCGGTCGCCTACGGCGTCTACCGCAAGGGCCGCCTCCAGCTGGTCAGCGCCGCGTTCGAGCCGCTGCTCGGCCGTCACGCCCACGGCCCGGCCGGCAAGGTCATCGACATCCTCGCCATCTTCGCGACCCTCTTCGGCTCCGTGGCCTCCCTCGGCCTCGGCGCGCTGCAGATCAGCAGCGGCCTCCAGATCGTCGCCGGCATCGGCGAGATCGGGAACGGCGTCCTCGTCGCCATCGTCGCCGGCCTCACCGCCGCCTTCATCGCGTCGGCGATCTCCGGCCTCACCGCCGCCTTCATCGCGTCGGCGATCTCCGGCATCGCCCGCGGCATCCAGTGGCTGGCGAACATCAACATGGTCCTCGCGATCAGCCTGGCCGTCTTCGTCTTCGTCTTCGTCGCCGGCCCGACCGTCTTCATCCTCGACCTGCTCCCGAGCATGCTGGCGACCTACGCCGGCGGCCTCGCCGACATGGCCGCGCGGGTTCCGTCCGACGAGGCCACGACCGTGCTGCCCGACGGCACGGAGCAGACCACCGCCGACTGGCTGTCCGGCTGGACCGTCTTCTACTGGGCCTGGTGGCTCTCCTGGACCCCGTTCGTGGGTCTCTTCATCGCGCGCATCTCGCGCGGACGCACCATCCGCCAGTTCGTGGCGGGCGTGCTCCTCGTGCCCACCGCCGTGAGCCTCGTCTGGTTCGCCATCTTCGGCGGCGCGGCCATCACCATCGCCGCGTCGGTGCCCTTCGTGCTCGTCATGATCGGCCTGCTTCTCGCTCGTGGAGGACCTGCGCTCCGACCCCGTCGTCGTGCGCAAGGTCTACGCGACGCCGGCCGTCGAGCAGGCGATCATGTCCGGCGTCACCGAGCACGGCGACGACTTCGTCATCTCCGTGGAGTCGACCGAGCCCGGCGAGGGCGTCGGCGACTACATCGCGAACGGGCCGGCGCAGGCCGCGCCGTCCGCCGTGCAGGCCGCTCCCGGCAGCACCGGCATCGCCGGGGCTCCGAAGCAGCCGAAGCCGTCGCAGGCCTGACGCACCCCGACACCCCGTACGGCGAGGGCCCGGCCGCGATCGCGGCCGGGCCCTCGTCGTACGTGCTCGTGGTGGCGTCAGCCCAGGTGCGTCTCGAGCCACTCCCCCAGCACCGCGGCACTCGCGGCGACCTGGCTCGGCCAGTCCCACGCCGAGTCGTCGGCGTTGTCGGAGACGTGCTTGACGAGCGTCACGTGCGCGCCGGCGGCGCGCGCCGCCCAGGCGACGGCGTAGCCCTCCATGTCGACGAGCGGCGCGTCCACCGCCAGGCGCTCACGGACGACGGGATCCGTGACGAAGACGTCGCCGCTCGCCAGGACCGTTCCGGGATCGCCGGTGCCGAGCTCGAGCCGTTCCTGCGGGTCGTGCGCGAGCGCACGCAACGCAGCCGCACTGATGTCGTGGTTGAGCACGACACCGGGCAGGTGGAGCCCCGTGACCCCGTCGCGCAACGCGCCCGCCGTGCCCACGTTGACGACGTGCACCGATCCCGGGTCCTCGTGACGGGCCAGCACAGTCGCGACCGCCGCAGCGGCCGGCACCTTGCCGATCCCCGTCACGAGCAGCGGGAACCGGGTGGGCACCCGTGCTGCCTCGGCCCGCGTCGCGGCGACCACCAGCACGTCGGTGCGGCGCGCGACGCCGTCGCGCCCGCTCATCGGGCGCTCACCAGCCCGCCGGCAGCGGCCGGCCCTCGTGGAACCCGGCCGCGGACTGCACGCCGACGAGCGCGTTCTCCTGCAGTTCCGCGATGCTGCGTGCGCCGGCGTAGGTGCAGGCGGAGCGCACCCCGGCGCTGATCTGGTCGATGAGGTCCTCGACGCCGGGGCGAGCGGGGTCGACGTACATGCGGGAAGACGAGATGCCCTCCTCGTAGAGCCCCTTCCGCGCCCGGTCGTAGGCCGACTCGGTCGACGTGCGATGCGCGACCGCCCGGGCCGACGCCATGCCGAACGACACCTTGAACGACCGGCCGTCGGGGTCCACCTGGAGGTCGCCCGGCGACTCGTGCGTGCCGGCGAACCAGGAGCCGACCATCACCGAGGAGGCGCCCGCGGCGAGCGCGAGCGCGACGTCGCGCGGGTGGCGCACGCCGCCGTCGGCCCAGACGTGCGCGCCCTCGGCCCGGGCCGCCTCGGCGCACTCCAGCACCGCGGAGAACTGCGGGCGGCCGACCCCGGTCATCATCCGCGTCGTGCACATCGCGCCCGGCCCGACGCCGACCTTGACGATGTCGGCGCCCGCTTCGATCAGCTCACGGGTGCCGGCGGCGGTCACGACGTTGCCGGCGACGATCACTGCGTGCGGCGCGGCCGCCCGGACCTCTTCGAGGGCGCGCAGGGCCTTGGTCTGGTGGCCGTGGGCGGTGTCGATGACAAGTACGTCGACCCCGGCGGCGTCGAGCGCCTTGGCCCGGGTGGCGGGATCGCCGTTGATCCCGCACGCCACCGAGGTCATC
>DASWYU010000044.1:0-10415 GCA_036404795.1 Nocardioides sp.
AGCTGGCCGGCGAGAACGGTCGCGGCAGCCGCGGCGAGGACGTCCGCGAGCTGCAGCAGCGCCTCTCCGCCGCGGGCTACGACACGCAGGGCGCGGACGGCGTCTGGGGCGCGAACACACAGGCCGCCTACGAAGCCTGGCGTGCGGACAACCCGCTGCAGGTCGCGCACGGCACGGGCTTCAGCTCGCCGTCCGGTTACGACTACAACCAGATCCAGGGCATCCAGGGCAACGCGAACGTCACCCCGGAGTTCCTGCGCGAGGTCGAGGCGGTCGCCGCCCGCGTCGGCGCCCAGCCGGAGCACCTGCTCGCCACGATGAGCTTCGAGACCGGCGGCCAGTTCAGCTCCGACGTGGTCAACCCGCGCAGCGGCGCCACGGGCCTCATCCAGTTCATGCCGAACACGGCGGCGGGCCTCGGCACCTCGACGGAGGCGCTGTCGCGGATGACGCCGACCGAGCAGCTGGCCTACGTCGAGCGCTACTTCGAGCCCTACCGCGGTCGCCTCGACTCGCTGGAGAGCGTCTACACGAGCGTCCTCGGCGGCCGGCCGATGGAGCCCGAGACCACGATGTTCAGCCAGGGCACGCAGGCCTACCACCAGAACCGCGAGCTCGACATCAACGGCGACGGCCGCATCACCGCGGCGGAGGCCACCTCGCACGTCCGTTCCCGCATGGGCAACTGACCGCACGACCCGCACCAGCGGCGCTGAGCAGCACGACCCGCACCACCTGCACGACCACCAGCACGACCATCCGACACACGGCACCAACCAACACGAAGGAGTACCGCCATGGCCATGAAGGGTATGGACATCGAGGGTGGCCGCCAGTCCGCCCAGCAGATCACGCAGGGCGCCGGCGAGCTCGAGCAGCTCACGGCTCGTCTCACCCAGTCGCTGGAGTCCTTCGAGTGGGTCGGCCCCGACGCCGAGCGCACCCGCAGCTCGTGGAACTCGGAGTACCGCGCGATGCTCACCCAGGTCGTCGCCCAGCTCAACGACTTCTCCACGCTGATCAACAACCAGGCGCAGGAGCAGGAGCAGGTCTCGGCCTGATCCGCCCAGCACCGCGACGGGGGTCGCCGGCCTTGTGCCGGCGGCCCCCGCGTCGTCTCCCCGACACCCTGACCGAGGTTTGACCACGGCCCGCCCGGAGCAAGGAGCCTGATCGTGCAGCAGTGGACGCTCTCGTTGAGCACCCCGCCCGAGTCGGGCCTGCCCTCGGTCGACGTGGTGGTCCACGCGAAGCCCGAGGCCACGGTCGCTGATCTGGCACGCGCGTTCGGCCGCCACCTCGCCCCGCACCAGGCGAACCTCATGCTCGTGCCCGTCGACGGCGGCCACCCGTGGCCCGCCGACCGGGTGGTCACCGAGTGCGGGCTCCGCACCGGTGACCTGCTCGACGTCGTCACCGCCCCCGCCTCCTGGCTGCACCGTCACAGCAGCACCGCGCGACCGCGCGCCGTGCTCCGTGTCGTCGACGGCCCCGACTCGGGGCAGCGGCTGCAGGTGCGCTCCAACGCGCTGACGGTCGGGCGCGGCGCGACCTGCACGATGCGCCTCACCGACCCGCTCGTCTCGACGCAGCACGTGCGGGTGGTGCTGGGCACCCGCCCGACGGTGTACGACGCGGGCTCCGCCAACGGCACGACCGTGGCCGGCGAGCAGGTCACGACGGGGCGCGAGGTCGACTGGGGCACCCCCATCCGCCTGGGCCGCACGACGGTCGTGGTCGATCCGGGCGAGGTGCCCGTCGACGACACCGCCGTCTCCGTCTTCCGCCCCCCGCGCTTCGGCGACCCGCTGCTGGACGAGACCCTCGACGTACCGTCTCCGCCCACCCGCAACCGGCCGTCCCCGCTGCCGTGGGCGATGCTCGCGCTGCCGATGATCATGGGTTTGGCGATCTTCGCGCGGTCGCAGACGCCGTACGCGCTCGTCTACATGCTCGCGTGGCCGCTGTTCGGCTACATGGGCTGGCGCCAGCAGCAGCGCGCCGCGAAGAAGCAGTTCGAGGAGGAGGCCGCCGAGTGGCGGACCGACGTCGACGGGATGCTCGCGCTCGTCGACGACCAGGCACGGCGCCAGCGGGAGCAGTTCCACGACGACTACGCCGACGCCGAGACCCTCCGCACGCGGGCCGCCCGGCGCGACCCCTACCTGTGGGCCCGCAGCGAGACCCGCAGCGCGTTCCTCCACACCCGGCTCGGCATCGGGACGGTCCGCGCGCTCCTGCGCGGCGACATCAAGGACGGCGGCGACCGACCGCTGCGACGCGAGGTCGCGGCGGAGTTCGCCGCCCGGGAGACGTTGCCCGACATGCCCGTCGTCGTCGACCTGACGGCGCACACGCTGGTCGCACTGACGGGTGAGGACGACGCCGTCGACGCGCTCGTGCGCGCGATGAGCCTGCGGCTGGCCTTCGACCACTCCCCCGCGGACCTCACCGTGGCGGCCTGCCTCGGCCGCGGCCGCGCCCACCACGAGGCCTGGCTGCGGTGGCTGCCCCACGCCACGACCCGGGTCGGCGGCGAGCCGCCCGTCGCGATCGGTCCCGGCGCGGCGACGGCGCTCATCGACCACCTGGCGAGCGAGGACGGCGGCCGCGGCCACACGCTCTGCATCGTCGACGAGAACGCGGGGATCCCGCGCCGCACGGTCGAGGCCGTCGCGGCCGTCGGCGCCCAGCGCGGCCTCCACCTGCTCTGGCTGGGGCGCAGCCGTGCCGAGGTGCCGGCCGCGACCGGCCTGCTCGTCGACCTCGTCGACGGTAGCGTCAACATCGGCGACCGCGGCGGCGTCGACCGCATCGACACCCCCGACGCGGTCACGTTGGCGCACGCGTGGCGGAGCGCGCGGACGATGACGGCGTACGTCGACGAGGCCGCGGTGCTCCCGCCCTCCACGTCGATCCCGGGCGTCGTGCGGCTGCCCGAGGTGAGCGGCGACCTCGAGGACCTGGACGACTCCGACGCCGTGCTGCGGCGCTGGAGCGCGAGCCGCGGTCTGCGCGCGCAGATCGGCGCGGGCGTCGACGGCACCGTGACGATCGACCTCCGCGACGACGGCCCGCACGGCCTCGTCGCCGGCACGACGGGCTCCGGCAAGTCGGAGCTGCTGCAGACCCTGATCTGCTCG
This sequence comes from Nocardioides sp., assembly GCA_036404795.1. GTDB lineage: Bacteria > Actinomycetota > Actinomycetes > Propionibacteriales > Nocardioidaceae > Nocardioides. Next base: position 3,144 of record DASWYU010000044.1, read on the forward strand.
CTCGCCATCAACAACCCGGTCAACCGGATCAGCTTCCTGCTCGTCGACTACAAGGGCGGTGCGGCGTTCCGCGAGTGCGCCGACCTGCCCCACACGGTCGGCTACATCACCGACCTGACGCCCGCGCTCGTGCAGCGGGCGCTGACCTCGCTCGGCGCGGAGATCACGGCGCGGGAGCACCTCCTCGGCGAGTACGGCGTCAAGGACCTCACCCAGCTGGAGCGCGAGCACCCCGACAAGGCGCCGCCCAGCCTGCTCATCTGCGTCGACGAGTTCGCGGCCCTGACCGCCGAGGTCCCCGACTTCGTCGACGGCATGGTGAACATCGCCCAGCGCGGTCGGTCGTTGGGCATGCACGTGCTGCTGGCCACCCAGCGCCCCGCCGGCGTCGTCACGGGCAACATCCGCGCCAACACCGACCTCCGGATCGCCCTGCGCGTCTCGGCGGCCGACGACTCCCGGGACGTGATCGACTCCCCGGAGGCCGCGCGCATCTCGCGCCGCACCCCCGGCCGCGCCTGGCTGCGCCGCACGGGCCACGGCACCGCCGAGCTCGTGCAGTCCGCCTGGACCGGGGCCCGCCAGCCGATCGACGGCACCGGCTCCGCCGTCACGGTCAACGCGTTCAGCGCCGCGAGCGCCCCGCGCGGCGACACCTCGGCGGACGCGCGGCTCGACCCCCGCACCGACCTGGAGCGCTGCGTGACGACCATCGTCACCGCCTTCCGCCGCTCCGGCGTGCCCGCGCCCCCCAAGCCCTGGTTGCCGCCGCTCCCGGCCGACCTGCTGCTCGACCTCGACGAGGTCACGCGCGAGGCGGGCCGCAAGCCGTCCGGCCACCTCCACCTGGGCGGCATCGACGACCCGGCCCACCAGCGCCAGCCGCGGCTCGACATCGACCTCACCAGCGTCGGCCACCTGCTCGTCCACGGCGCCTCGGGCTCCGGCAAGACGGAGCTGCTGCGCACCGCCGCCGTGACCGCCTCGCTGGGCGACGCGTGGAGCGGGCACGGGGTCGCGCCGTACGTCTACGCCATCGACTACGCCGGCGGCGGCCTGCAGGCCATCGCCGACCTGCCGACCGTCGAGGCGGTCGTCGGCGAGACCCAGATGGGGCGCGTGCTGCGCCTCGTGCGTCTCCTCAAGCGCACCGTCGCCGACCGGTCCGCCGCGCTCGCGTCCAACGGTTGCGCCGACCTCGAGGACCTGGCGCGGGCGGGCCACGTGCTCCCCCGCGTCTACCTCCTCCTCGACAACCTCCCCGCCGTGCTCGAGGCGTTCGAGAAGGCCGGCGGGCTCGCGCGCGACCACGTCGAGCACCTCCAGAACGTCCTGCAGAACGGCCGCCGCGTGGGCGTCCACGTCATCGCGACGGCCCCCGGCCGCACCGGCGTGCCGACCTCGATCGCGGCGTCCTTCGGCCGCCGGATCATCCTGCGGATGACGACCAGCGACGACTACCTGATGCTCGGCGCGCCCGGCAACGTCCTCGACGCCGAGACGACGCCCGGCACCGGTCTGCTCGGCAAGCAGATGCTGCAGGTCGCGACGACCGGCGGGGCCGGCACGCCCGTGCAGGCCGAGCGCATGCGGGAGGTCGCGGCGCTGCTGGAGCCCCGTACGGCGGGGCGCGGGTCCGCGGCGGTCCCCCCGATGCCGGCCCGCCTGCCGGCCGAGGCGCTCCCCTCACCCCAGGGCAGCCGCACCGCGGTGGCGGTCGACGCGGACGCGGTCGGCGTGCTGACCGTCGACCTCCTCGGCGGACCGGTGCTCGTCGCCGGGCGCGCCGGGACCGGACGCACCAGCGCCCTGGAGGGGCTCGTCGAGCTGGCCCGGCGCTCCGACGTGCCGCCCGAGGTCGTGCGGGCCGGCGAACTGGTGGGCGGCGTGGCGGCGGTGGAGGAGGCCCTCGCACGGGCCGCCCAAGCGCCTCAGGAGACGGAAGGTTCCTGGGTGCTGCTCGTGGCCGAGGACGTCCAGCAGTGGGATGCTGCCTGCACGGACGACGCCCACAAGGGCGCCCGGACGCGCCTGCTGGAGCTGATGGACGGCGCGGGCGGTCCGCTCGCCGTGGTGACCTCGGTGGACGTCGCCGAGGCACGCAAGCCCGGGCTCATGCCGGGGCTCGTCACCGCGTTGAAGCAGCGCCGTCGAGGTTTCCTCCTGCACCCGGAGTGGAACGAGGGCGACGTCTTCGGCGTCACCGTGCCGACGAAGACGCTGGAACCGTTGACGGGTCCGGGTCGCGGGTTGTGGTGCGAGGGAGGCTCCGCCACGGTCGCGCAGCTCGTGGCCGCGACGCACGAGGGACAGGACGAGCGATGAGCACCGAGGCTCGGGACCAGGCGGCCGGCGCGGCCGCCGACGGGGCGGCCGGCGGGTCCACGCTGGCGCGCCTGCGTCGACGCCTGCGGGGGAGGCGTCGACGCGACTCGCGCGGCAGCGCGGAGATCTCAGTCGCCGTCGTGGGCGCCTCCCTCGTCGCGGGTCTCGCCTTCGGCCAGGGCCTCTCGCGCACCGTCGTCGACATCACCGACGGGCTGACCTGGCTCTCCGACGACCCCTCCGGAGAGATCATCCAGGTGAACCCCGCCACGGGGCGGCCCGAGAAGCGGCTCGCCGTCGGCGCCCCGGGCGAGGACCTCGAGGTGACCCAGGCCGACGGACGCCTCTTCGTCACGAACCGCACCACCGGCGAGGTCTTCTCGGTCGACCTCGCCTCGGTGCTCGTCTCCGGCCAGCGCCGGGTCGCCACGGGTGCCGCGAGCGACCTGCTGCTCCACGAGGACCAGGCGTTCCTCGTCGACCGCTCCACCAGCTCCATCTCCCGGATCGACCCGTCGACCACCGACGCGATCGGCGAGCGCTGGGTCGCCGCCGAGGGACTCGCCGACGCCACGATCGACGGCGAGGGGCGGGTCTGGGCGATCGACGAGGTGGGGATGCTCGAGGAGCTGCGCTGGTCGGACGCCGAACGCCGGTTCCTCACCGAGAGCGACCAGGACATCGACTACGCCGGCGACGGCTCCGTGCTCGTCGGTCACGACGAGGGCGTGACGGTGTTCGGTCCCGACGCCGGCATCGTGGTGCAGGTCGGCACCGGCCACGACGTGGTCGGCGACGCGCCCTCCCTCGTCGGCAACCTGCAGGCACCGTCCTCCGCTCCCTCCGACCTCTCCCCCGTCGCCGCCCCCGAGACGGGCACCGTCGTCATCGTCGGCGCCGACGAGCTGCGGGAGGTCGACCTCTCCACGATCGCCTGCGCGAAGCCCAACCGTCCGGCCGTGCACCGCAACCTCGTCTACGTGCCCTGCGACGGCGCGGGCCGCATCGTCGTCCTCGACGGCTCCGGCCGCCGGGCCGCCCCGGACATCCAGGTGCCGGGCGAGCGCGACGCGGAGCTGGTGGTCGACGACGGCAACCTCATCGTCAACGTGCCGGGCTCCCAGGCCGGCCTCGTGGTGCGGCCCGACGGCCGCATCAGCGACCTGACGCGGTACGACGACCAGGTCGCCCCCACCCGCCTCGGTGGCAGCCGCACCCCACCGACGCAGCAGCAGGTGCAGGACATCGCCGACGCCGACCGGCCCGACCCGGTCGACCTCCCGGAGACGCCCGACCCGGACCCGTCGACGCCGCCGAGCACACCGCCCACCAGCGGCAGCACGAACCCGACCGGTGCGACCAACCCGCCCGTGGTGCCCCCGACGGCGCCGCCCACGGGGGGACCGACGGTGCCCCCGGTCGGGCCTCCCGGCACCGTGCCGCCGGGAGGCGGCGGTGGCACGCCGCCCAACGGCGGCGGTGGCGACGACCCGCCGCCGACGACGGACCCCACCGACCCCACCGATCACCCGGACACGGAGGAGCCGGAGCAGGTGCTGGCGCCGACCGCCGTCTCCGCGACGCTGGAGAACAACAACGTCGCGGTGGTGACCTGGGAGCACACCGGGCCGACGCCCGACGGCTTCGACGTCGTCATCCTCGGCAACGACAGCGCCTTCACGACCGTGGGTCCGGCCGACCGGTCCGCCCGGCTGACGATCCCGATCGGACAGCCCGCGCAGTTCGTCGTGACCGCGTTCGACGGGACCACGCGCTACAGCTCCGTGCCGTCGGCTCCCGTCACGGCGAGCACCCGTCCGGCGATGCCCGGCAACCTGACGGGCTCGGTCGGCACCGGGGCGCACACGGCCGGGACAGTGCCGGCGAACGCGTCGTGGGAGGCACCCGCCGACAACGGGTCGCCGATCACGGGGTACCGCGTCACCTTCACGGGCGGCAACCCGCAGGCGACCGAGACCCAGGACCTGGGCGCCGACGCGCGCTCCGCGACGTGGGCGGTGCCCTGCGCCGACACGGGCGGGGAGGAGTGCGACGCGGGTCGCACCACGGTGCGGGTCACGGCGATCAACGCGCAGGGCGAGGGCGACGTCGCCACCGCCGTGATCGGCGAGAGCGCCGCCAGCGCCCCGCGGCTCCCCGCCGGCGGCAACCAGCACGTGACGGGGCACTCGGGCGGCAACCTCGGATACGAGGGCTTCGGCGAGGTGACGCTGTCGTTGGCGCCCGCGGCGGACTGGTCGGCGTTCACCGGCACGTGCCGCTACAGCAGCGACGCGGGCAGCGGCACGATCCCGTGCGGCGAGACGTCGATCACGCTCTCCTACAGCGACGGCTATCAGTGGGTGCCGTGCGGCACCCCGGGCGGGGGCAACCGCCTCATCACCCGGGACCGCTCGATCAGCTTCACCGCCGACAACGGCCGCACGACCGTCCAGAGCCAGACCTACACCTTCACCACCACGCAGACCGCGCTCTGCGAGGGCCAGCAGATCCCCTGACCCGTTCCCGAGAGGACCCCTGTTGACCGCCATCGCCGACAGCCCCCGCGCCGCCGGGCCCGTCACCGAGACCGACGTCGCCGAGTTCCGCCGCCTGCACCAGCGGCTCGGTGACGCCGTCGAGGTGGCGGTGCACGGCAAGCGGGCGACGGTCGACCTCGTCCTCGTCGCGGCGATCGCCGGCGGCCACGTGCTGCTCGAGGACGTGCCCGGCACCGGCAAGACGACGCTGGCCCGCGCCGTCGCCCGGGCGCTCGGCGGCGAGATGCGTCGCGTGCAGTTCACGCCCGACCTGCTGCCGAGCGACGTCACCGGCACGACGGTCTTCGACCCGCGCAGCGGCGAGGTCCGGTTCCGCCCCGGCCCGGTGTTCGCGCACGTCGTCCTCGCCGACGAGATCAACCGCGCGGCGGCGAAGACGCAGTCGGCCCTCCTCGAGGTCATGGAGGAGCGCACGGTCACCGTCGACGGGTCGACCCGCGCCGTACCGGACCCGTTCGTCGTCATCGCCACCCAGAACCCGGTGGACCTCGACGGCACCTACCGGCTCCCCGAGGCCCAGCTCGACCGCTTCCTCGTGCGCACCTCGCTGGGCTACCCCGACGCCGAGCACGAGCTCGACGTGCTGCGGCCGGGCAGCCACGCGGGCAAGGTCGACGACGTGCCGGTCGTCTCGACCCCCGGGGTCGTCGCGGCCGCCGGCCAGCGCCTCACGATGCTCCACGTCGCCGACCCGCTGCTGCGCTACGTGCGGGAGATCGGCGTCGCGATCCGCACCGACCCGCGCGTGCGGCTCGGGGCGTCGACCCGCGGGCTGAAGGCGCTGGTGCGGTGCCTGCAGGTGTACGCCGCGTCCCAGGGCCGGCACTACGTCGTGCCCCACGACGTGCAGCGCCTCGCCGAGCCGGTCCTCGCGCACCGCACCGTGCTCACCCGGGACGCGGTGCTGGCCGGGCACCGGCCCGTCGACGTGGTCCACGAGGTGCTCGACAGCGTGCACCCGCCGCAGCCCGACCAGTCCTGAACCGATGGCGACCTCCCCCGGGTCCCGCGCGGCGACGGTCTGGCGGGCCGCCACCCCGCGTGGGCGCAGCGTCGCGATCGTCGGCCTGGCGCTCCTCGTGGTCGGGCTGCTCGCCCGCTACTCCGTGCTCGCCGGGCTCGGCGCCTGCCTCCTCGCGCTCGTCGTGGTCGAGCTCGTCGCGGTGCTCCAGCCCGTGCGCGTGGCCCTGCAACGCCAGGTGCAGCCGCCCGTCGTGGTGCGCCACGACCGCTGCCGCGCGACGCTGCGGTTCGCCGGTCACCGCCGGCGTGGGCTGGCGCGGCTCGAGGCGGCGGACCTCGTCGACGGCACCCTCCACCCGGTGCGGCTGCCCGACGTGCCGCAGGCCGAGGAGGTCATGCTCGAGCACGACATCCCGACCGTACGGCGCGGCCTGATCCCCGTCGGCCCCCTGCTCCTGCGGCGGCACGGGCTCCTGGGTCTCGCGACCCACGCCGTCGAGCACGGCGAGGTCGAGACGGTCCGCGTGCTGCCGCGACGGATCCCGCTCCACGACATGGCGAGGGGCGTCCGGCGGGCGGTGGCCGGGCCGACCGACTCCGTCGACGTGGGTGGCACCGACCTGATCGGGCTGCACGAGTACACGCCGGGCGACGACCTCCGGCGGCTGCACTGGGCGACGAGCGCCCGCTGGGGCACCCTCATGGTGCGCGAGGACGCCGATCCCGCCGAGCCGCACGTCGGCGTGCTCCTCGACGACCGGGCCTCGAGCTACGTCGAGCGCGGGACCGACGAGCCGTTCGAGGATGCGGTCGAGCTGGCGGCGGCCCTCTGCCGCGTCGCCGTCGCGGCCGGCCACCCCCTGCGCTTCCGCGTCGTCAGCGGGCGCTACGCCGTGGACGTCCCCGCCTCCCCCACCGGTCTCCCCCACCCCGGCGGCGACGAGATCGAGCTGCTCCTCGCCGAGCTGGGCACCGTCGGCGGCGAGGCGCGTGACACGGCACCGCCCCCACCGCCGGTCGCGGGCACCGCGGGCATCGCGGGCGACGCGCACGGCCTCGGGGACGCCGACGTGGTCGTCGCCGTCTCGGGCGCCGGCACCAGCGAGCGCGAGCTCGACCTCCTCCTCGGCAGCTCCCCGCGCCGCGTCGTGCTGTCCCTGGACCCGCGACCGCTCGTCGCGTCGGGCCAGTCGGGCGACCTCCTCGTCCTGCGCGGCGGATCGTCGATGGGCCTGGCCGCGCAGTGGGACCAGGCGGTGGCGGGATGAGCACGACCACCACCACGACCACGGCCCCGCCGCGCGGACGCGCCGCACCGCCCGTCCCCCCGACCGGACCGACGGTGCCCGGTGAGCGGATGCCGGAGGTGCCGCGCCGTACCGCCGCCGCGGCGCTCGTCTGGGGCGCCAGCCTGCCCGCCGCC
>DASWYU010000045.1:0-6209 GCA_036404795.1 Nocardioides sp.
CGGGTCCGCGTCGGTACGCCGCCACGCGGCCTGCGCTGCTACCTCGCGGTGCGCGGGGGGATCGACGTTCCGCCCGTGCTCGGCTCGCGGAGCCGCGACGTGCTCGCGGGGCTGGGGCCGGAGCCACTGACCCCCGGGGACGAGGTGCGCGTCGGGCGCGAGGTGGTGTCCGGCGAGGCCGGCTGGCCGCGGGTCGACGCCGTCGTCGTGCCGTCGCTCGCCGCGGTGGCGCTGCTCCGCGTCGTACCGGGGCCGCGGGCCGACCGGATCGTCGACCCGCAACGCCTGGTGGTGGGGGAGTGGCGGGCGTCGGCGGACACCGACCGGGTGGGGACGCGACTCGAGGGTGCGGCGCCGCTGGAGCACCGCGACCCCGGGCGGCAGCTGCCGAGCGAGGGTGCCCTGCGGGGTGCGGTCCAGGTGCCGCCGTCGGGCGAACCGGTGCTCTTCGGGGCCGACCACCCGGTCACGGGCGGCTACCCGGTGGTCGGCGTCGTGGTCGACGCGGACGTGGACCGGGCCGCCCAGCTGCGGCCGGGCGACCCGGTCAGGTTCCGCTGGGCGTGACCCGGCGGGTGGGACGTGCGGGGAGTCAGTGCGCGGCGTGGGCCGCGGGCTCGACGAGCTCGACGAGCACACCGCCGGCGTCCTTCGGGTGGACGAAGTTGATGCGCGAGTCCGACGTGCCGCGGCGGGGCTCGTCGTAGAGCAGCCGCACGCCGCGCTCGCGCAGGATCGCGGAGACCTGCTCGACGTCGACGACGCGGTAGGCGAGCTGCTGGAGGCCGGGGCCCGAGCGGTCGAGGAACTTGGCGATCGTGGACTCGGGGGTCAACGGCGCGAGCAGCTGGATGAAGGAGCCGGAGTCGCCGACGGCGACCATCGCCTCGCGGACGCCCTGCTCCTCGTTGGTCTCGGTGTGCGCGACCTTCATGCCGAACGTCGTCTCGTAGAACGCCACGGCCTCGTCGAGGTCCGGGACGGCGATCCCGACGTGGTCGATCGCGGTGAACAGGTGCTCGGGGATCTCCAGCGGTGCAGACATGGGCGCATGGTACGGCGCTGCAACGTGCTTCCTGCCAGTGTGACGACCACGACACCGACCGAGCGCCCGGTCGCCTCTCGCCACGGAGGTGATCGGTCGTTAACCTGGACCGTCGCTCGCAGGAGCGGCGCCGTTCCCTCACGCAGTGAACCCACCTCTGGAGGAGGACCTCATGACCACGTCCGTCATCGTCGCCGGTGCCCGCACCCCCATCGGTCGCCTGCTCGGCGGCCTGAAGACGCTCACGGCAGCCGACCTCGGCGGCGTCGCCATCAAGGGCGCGCTGGAGAAGGCCGGGGTGGCCGGTGAGCAGGTCGAGTACGTGATCATGGGCCAGGTGATCCAGGCCGGCACCGGCCAGATCACGGCGCGCCAGGCGGCCGTCGCCGGTGGCATCCCCATGGGCGTCCCCGCGCTGACCATCAACAAGGTGTGCCTCTCGGGCATCAACGCGATCGCGCTCGCCGACCAGCTGATCCGCGCGGGCGAGCACGAGATCGTCGTCGCAGGCGGCATGGAGTCGATGACGCAGGCGCCGCACCTGCTGCCGAAGTCCCGCGAGGGCTTCAAGTACGGCGACACCGCCCTGGTCGACTCGATGGCGTACGACGCGCTCTACGACCAGTTCACCCGCCAGCCCATGGGCGGGCTCACCGAGGCGCGCAACGTCGAGGCGGAGCAGCTGACCCGCGAGGAGCAGGACGCGTTCGCCGCCCGGTCGCACCAGCTCGCCGCGGCCGCGCAGAAGAACGGCCTCTTCGACGACGAGATCGTGCCCGTGGAGATCCCGCAGCGGAAGGGCGACCCGGTCGTCGTGTCCGCCGACGAGGGCGTGCGCGGCGACACCACCGCGGAGAGCCTCGCCAAGCTGCGCCCCGCGTTCAGCAAGGACGGCACGGTCACGGCCGGGTCCGCCTCGCAGATCTCCGACGGTGCCGCCGCGGTCGTCGTGATGTCGAAGGCGAAGGCCGAGGAGCTGGGCCTCTCCTGGATCGCGGAGATCGGCGCGTCCGGCCAGGTCGCCGGTCCCGACTCGACCCTGCAGGAGCAGCCCGCCAACGCGATCCTGAAGGCTGCCGAGAAGGAGGGCGTCGCGATCGCCGACATCGACCTGTTCGAGATGAACGAGGCCTTCGCCGCCGTCGGCATCGCGAGCGCCCGCAAGCTCGGCGTCTCGGAGGACAAGGTCAACGTCAACGGTGGCGCCATCGCGCTCGGCCACCCGGTCGGCATGTCCGGCGCCCGCATCGTGCTCCACCTCGCGCTCGAGCTGAAGCGTCGCGGCGGTGGCCTCGGCGCGGCCTCCCTGTGCGGCGGCGGCGGCCAGGGCGACGCGCTCATCATCCGCGTCCCCGCGTGATCGCGGCGTGATCGGAGGTCGCGCCCGCGCGACGTCGATCCCCGAGCTCGTCGAGGCCGCGCGGGGCGGTTCGCCCCGCGCGGTCGGGCGGCTCGTCTCGCTCGTCGAGGACGGCGCGGCCCGCCCCGACCGATCGGACCTCACGGCCGGTCTCCGCGAGGCGATGGCCCTGCTCGCGCCCCACACCGGTCGGGCCCACGTCGTGGGCCTGACCGGTGCGCCGGGTGTCGGCAAGTCCACGTCGACGAGCGCGCTCGTGACCGAGCTGCGACGACGTGACCTCCGGGTCGGCGTGCTCGCCGTCGACCCGTCGTCCCCGTTCTCGGGCGGTGCGCTGCTCGGCGACCGGATCCGGATGGGGGAGCACGCCACCGACCCGGGCGTCTACATCCGGTCGATGGCCTCGCGGGGCCACCTCGGAGGGCTCGCGTGGAGCACCCCGCAGGCGCTCCGGGTGCTCGACGCCGCGGGCTTCGACGTCGTGCTGGTCGAGACCGTCGGGGTCGGCCAGAGCGAGGTCGAGATCGCCGGCCTCGCCGACACCACCGTCGTGCTCCTGGCGCCCGGGATGGGTGACGGCATCCAGGCGGCCAAGGCCGGCATCCTCGAGGTGGGCGACCTCTACGTCGTCAACAAGGCGGACCGCGACGGCGCCGACCAGGTGCGCCGCGAGCTCCGCGGCATGCTCAACCTCGCGGACCGGCCCGCCGATGCCTGGAAGCAGCCGATCCTCCCCACCGTCGCGCAGACCGGCGAGGGCGTCGCGGCCGTGGCCGAGCAACTGGACGCCCACCGCGCCTGGCTCAGCGCCACCGGCGCCCTCGAGCGGCGACGTCGGCGCCGGGCCCGTGCGGAGGTCGAGGCGATCGCGATGACCGCGCTGCGCCGTACGTGGTCGGGGTTCGCGGGCGGCACCGTCCTCGACGACCTCGCCGCCGACGTGGTCGCCGGCCGGCAGGACCCGTACGCTGCGGCCGATCGCCTCCTCGCAGCGACCGATCGTCCCTGAGCGGCGCCCGGGTGGGCGCGCCTCCGTCGGGATCTGGGATGGTCTTGGTAGAAATATGCCGGTCTGTGTCCGAGGGAACGACGGGAGTTGAGTGACGTGAAGAAGGTGATCCTTCTGCTGCTCGTCGTCTTCCTCGGGTTCTGGATGTTCACCGACCCGCAGGGTCTGGCCACGTCCGCGCGCGACGGCGGCGGCGGCGTGTGGGACGCCCTCGTGTCGCTGTTCCAGGCGATCATCCGCTTCCTGGGCGCCCTCTTCTGAGGGACGGAGCGTGAGCGCGTGGGACTCGTGTCGGCCCTGACCGACCCCGACATCGGCAAGCACCTCCTCCGTGAGGAGGGAGAGGTGATCGTCGACGAGGTGCGCCATCACTGGGTGGCGTTCATCGTGCCCGGCCTCGTGCTCCTGGTGGCGCTCGCCCTCCTCGTCCTCGTGCCGTTCATCCCGCTCGACTGGGGCTGGTTCCCGCTCCTCCTGGCGCTCGCCGTGGCGCTCTACGGCGCCTACCGCGGCCTCAGCGTCCACATGGACCGGTTCGTGATCACCAACATGCGGGTCTTCCGCGTGCACGGGGTCTTCTCGCAGCAGCTCGCCACCATGCCGCTCACCCGGATCCTGGACATCACGGTGAAGAAGCCGTTCATCGGCCGGATCCTGGGCTACGGCCACTTCGTGTTCGAGTCGGCCGCCCAGGCGCAGGGCCTGCGCGACATCCGCACCGTCGCCCGCCCCGACGAGCGGGACATGGCGATCCAACGTGTCGTGCAGCGCTCGGGCGTGCGCGGCCGGCCGCAGGTGAACTGAGCCGTGGCCCTGCCGTTCGACCCGATCGCCGAGGCGCGGCGCCAGTGGGAGCTCCGCTGGCCCGGCGGCGAGACGATGCACGCGGTCACCTCCCTCATGCGGGTGCAGCAGCTCGTCATCGCGCGCCTCGACACCGTGCTGAAGCCGCACGGCCTCTCGTTCGCCCGCTACGAGGCGCTGGTCCTCCTCGTCTTCTCGTCCCGGGGCGCGCTGCCGCTGGGGAAGATGGGGGAGCGGCTGCAGGTGCACCCCACCTCCATCACCTCGATCATCAACCGCCTGGAGTCGGCCGGGCTGGTGGAACGGCGCCCGCACCCCGAGGACGGTCGCGCCGTCCTGGCCGCCATCACCGACGAGGGCCGGGCCCTCGTGGAGCGGGCGACCGCCGACCTCCTCGCTGCCGACTTCGCGCTCGGGGCCCTCAGCGGCGCCGAGCAGCGCGGTCTCTCGGACCTGCTGGCGCCCGTCCGACGCGATGCCGGAGACTTCTGACGTGCCTCACGCTCCCTGCCCTCGTCGTCTCCTGCTCGCCGGGCTGCTCGTGCTGCCCGCCGCCCTCTCCGGCGGTGTCCTCGCGCCGGCGTCGGCCGCCGGGGCCGACGAGCCCGCGCAACTGACGTTCCCCGACGACGTCCCCACGGTCGACGGGTCCGATCCGGGCGCGCCCTCGGGTCTCCCGGCCGGGTGGAGCCGCACGAGCCTGGGAACGGAGGCGACCCGCTACCTCGCCTACGGCCGCACCCTCGACGGCAGCACGGTGCACGTCGCCGCTGCCACGCCGGGTGCGAGCGTGGACGGTGCGGAGGGCTTCACCCTGGTGCTGAAGACGCCCGACGGTGACTCGTGCGCGCAGAGCTCGGAATCCCGCAGCGACGGCGACCGCGGCATGGTCGTCGTCTCGCTGAGCGCCGGGCCGGCCGACCCGGAGGCGACGACGGACCCGACGTCCAGCGCCGAGGCGTGCGCCGACGCCTCGACCCTGCTCGTGGAGCTGCGGCGCAGCACCTCCACCGGAGTGACCGGCGAGGCGGACGTGTGGTTCCGCGTGGTCGAGGAGGCCGCGGTCGTCGACACGGACGGGCTCCCCGCGCCGGAGCGGGCGCCCTCCGAGTCCTCCGTGGACGTGTCGGGCGAGGCCGAGGACCGGCCCGGGAGCGCCGACATCGCGACCGCACCGCTGATCGGCACGGGCATCTGGCGCGGCACCGTGCCGGCCGGCGGCCAGGTGGCCTACCGGGTGCGGCTCGGCGAGGGCCAGACCGCGCATGCCGAGCTGGTGAGCCCGACGCTGAGCGACGACGAGGCGTCGGCGGTCGGCTACTCCGCGTCGCTGCGGCTCTCGATCACCTCGCCGATGCTCTCCGCGCAGCGCATGGTCAACGACAGCGCGTCGCTCTCCTCGTCCCAGCCGGCTCGCGCCCAGGCGGCCGCCGGACCGGTCTCCTACCTCAACCGGTACGACACCACCGCCGGCCCGACCCTCGCCGGCGAGTACCTCGTGGTCATCCGCCTCGACCCGATCGACGCCGACGGGTTCGACGCCCGCCCCTACACCCTGCGGCTGCGCGTCGACGGTGAGGCCGCGCCGCTCGAGCGCACGTCCAGCCCGACCTACCTCGCCGGCGACGAGGCCGGCGACGTCGTGCCGCTCGGCTTCACGGACCCCGAGTCCGCCGACGCCTCGTCGACGGTCCGGTACGTCGCGGGCGGCGCCCTCGTCGCCGTCGGGCTCGTGCTCGCGGCGGGTGGCGGACTGCTGATCCGTCGTCAGGCCGTCGCGAGCAGGTAGACACCGACGAGGACGGCGACCAGGCCCAGGAGGAGCAGGAGCACGCCGGGGACCGAGACACCCCCGGATCGGCGCGCCGGTGCCCCGGTCGTGGCGCCGCGGTCGACCCGTGTCCCGCCGTCGACCCGGGTGGCGCCCGCCCCCTGCACCATCGTGCCGCCGACCTGGGTCGGGGCACCGTGCGCGGCGGTGGCGTCCGTCG
>DASWYU010000046.1:0-7152 GCA_036404795.1 Nocardioides sp.
ATCGGCTACGGCTCCGGCTCCGTCGCGACCGGGGCGTTCGGCACCGTCCCGGGCCTCATGCTGCTGCCCTACCTGACCGACCAGCTCGGGATCGCCGCGCTGCTGGCCGGCCTGATCGTCGTGGCGCCGAAGGCGTGGGACGTGGTGCTCAACCCCATCGCGGGGCGCATCACCGACCGCAGCACCGACCCCCGGGGCCCTCGCCGGCCCTGGCTGCTCCGCGCGGGCATCCCGCTCGCGGTGCTGTTCGCGCTGATCTTCGCCTCGCCCGGGTTCGACTCGGCCGGCGTCGAGGCGGTCTGGGTGCTCGTCGCGTTCCTGGCGTGCGCGACGGCGTACGCGTTCTTCCAGGTCCCGTACGTCGCCATGCCCGCCGAGATCACCGACTCCTACGACGAGCGCACGCGACTCATGACGTGGCGCGTCGCGATCCTCGCGCTGACCATCCTGCTGGCCGGGGCGAGCGCACCCGCGATCCGCGACGCGGTCGGCGGACGTGACGGCTACCGCGTCATGGGCGTGGCGATCGCCCTGCTCATCGTGGTGGGCGTGCTGGCGTCGTACCGGGGCACGCGGCGCGCACCCGTCCGCGCCCCGGCGGCCGGGGCGGGCAGCCTGCGCGAGCAGCTGCGGCTCGTCGCCCAGGCCCGGGACTTCCGCCTGCTCCTCACCACCTTCCTGCTCCAGGCGCTGGCGACCGGCATCATGCTCGCCGGGGTCGACTACGTGGCCCGGCACGTGCTCGGCAACGCGGGTGCGGCGACGGTGCTGTTCGTCTGCTTCGTCGGCCCGGCGCTGGTGCTGACGCCGGCGTGGACGGCGTACGGCGAGCGCGTGGGCAAGCGCCGCGGCTACACCCTCTCGTCGCTGCTGCTGGCGGCGGGCGCGCTGGCGCTCGTCGGGGCGGAGGCGCTGCCGGCGGCGGCCGTGTACGGCGCGGTCGCCCTCGTCGGCGTCGGCTACGCCGGCTGCCAGGTCTTCCCGCTCGCCATGCTGCCGGACGCGGCGGCGGTCGACGCGCGCCGCACGGGCGAGAACCGGACGGGCGTCTACACGGGCGTGTGGACGGCCGGCGAGACCCTCGGGCTCGCGCTCGGACCCGGCGTCTTCGCTGTCGTGCTCGCGCTCGGCGGCTACGTCTCGGGCACGGCGGGCACCACCGCGCAGCCCGGCTCCGCGGTGACCGCGATCGTGCTCGGCTTCTCCCTCCTGCCCGCTGCGCTCACGCTCGCGAGCCTGCTGTGGCTGCGCCGCTACCGCCTCGACGCCGCGGCGGTCGCCGCCGCCACGTCCGACCCCACCGCCGACCCCACCTCCGAAGGGAGCCCCGCATGACCACCTCCTCCACCGGGTCGGACGTGCTCGCCCGTCTCGCCGAGCTGCAGAGCGCCGACCTGCCGACGCACGGCGGGCGCACGCTGGCCTACGTCTACGACTCCGGGCTCGCCGAGGTCGACCGCGTCGGGCGCGAGGCGGTCGCCGCGTACGCCGCGACGAACGGCCTCGACCCGACCGCCTTCCCGAGCACGCTGACGATGGAGAACGAGGTCGTCGGGTTCACGGCCGACCTCCTGGACGCGCCCGCGTCGGTGGTCGGCACGGTGACCTCTGGCGGCACGGAGTCGGTGCTGCTCGCAGTGCAGGGGGCCCGGGACGCGCGGCCCGACGTGGTGCGGCCGCGCATGGTGCTGCCGTCGACCGTCCACGCCGCGTTCCTCAAGGCGGCGCACTACTTCGGCGTCGAGGCCGTCGTGGTGCCCGTCGGTCCCGACCACCGCGCCGACGCCGCGGCCACCCGGGCGGCCGTCGAGGCCGACCCGGACCGCACCGTCCTCGTCGTCGCGAGCGCTCCGTCCTACGCGCACGGGGTCGTGGACCCGGTCACCGACCTGGCCGCGGTCGCCGCGGAGCACGGCATCCGCTGCCACGTCGACGCCTGCATCGGGGGGTGGGTGCTGCCGTACGCCGCGCGGCTGGGTCGCGCCGTACCCCCGTGGACGTTCGACGTGCCGGGGGTCACGAGCATCTCGGTGGACCTGCACAAGTACGCGTACGCGCCCAAGGGGACCTCGGTCCTGCTGCACCGCACGCCGGAGCTGCGGAAGCCGCAGTTCTTCGCGTCGGCGGACTGGCCGGGCTACACGATGCTCAACACGACGCTGCAGTCGACGAAGTCGGGCGGGCCGCTCGCGGGGGCGTGGGCGGTGCTGCGGACGATCGGGGACGCGGGCTACCTCGACCTGACCCGCACGCTGCTCGACGGGGTCGACACGCTCGTCGCGGGCGTCGAGCAGATCGCCGGGCTGACGCTCGTCGCCGCCCCGGACTCCAGCCTCGTCGCGGTCGGCACCGACGCGACCTGCGACGTCTTCACGATCGCCGACGAGCTCGCCGGCGCCGGCTGGCTGGCCCAGCCCCAGCTGTCGTTCGCCGGCCGGCCGCCCACGCTGCACCTCTCGCTGAGCGCCGCGACCGACGTGCCCGCGTTCCTCGACGCGCTCCGGGCGGCGGTGGCCGTCGCGGTCGAACGGGGCCCCGTGGCCGTGGACCCCGGGATCGTGGAGTTCGTGCAGGCGCTCGACCCCGCCGCGCTCTCCGACGCCGACTTCGACGGCCTGCTCGCGGCCGTCGGCATGGTGGGCGGTGAGGACGGCCCGGGACTGCCGGAGCGGATGGGCGAGATCAACGCGCTGCTCGACGTCGCGAGCCCGCGACTGCGGGAGGCCCTGCTGACGGCCTTCCTCGACCGGCTGGCGCGCCCGGTGCGACGGACGACCTGACGCACCGGGTGGGTCACACCTCCCGGCTCGGCGTCTCCCCCCAGCGCCTTCGCGGCCTCGTAGATCTCGATGACGAAGTCGGGCACGTCGAGCCGGTAGTCGATGGTGGTCATGCGGCGGGGCTTGCTGAGGTGGACGGCCACAGAGTGCTCCCGGGGGTCGGCGGAGGGCGGACCGGCGGCGTACCCCCTCCCCCGGCTCACGCAAACCCGGAGCGCAGGCCGCTGCGCGCCGTACGACGGTTGGGGCGCCGTGCCACGGTGGCTGCATGAGCGCACCTCGGGAGTACGACCACGTCATCGTCGGTGCCGGGATGGTCGCCGACGCCGCCGCGCGGGGCATCCGGGAGATCGACCCGAACGCCACGATCGCGATCCTCGGCGAGGAGCCGGACGGCCCGTTCCCGCGGCCCGCGCTGAGCAAGGACCTGTGGACGGGCGACGCCGACCTCGCCGGCACGGCCTACGACACCGCGGCCGCCACGGGCGCCCACCTGCACCTCGGCGACGCCGTGACCGCGCTCGACACCGACGCGCGGACGGTGACGACCTCGAGCGGCGCGGTCTACCGCTACGGCCGCCTGCTGCTCGCGACCGGCGGCCGGCCGCGCACTCTGCCGGGCCTCGAGGGCGAGCGGGTCGTCGCCTTCCGCACCGTCACCGACTACACGCGGCTGCGGGCGTTGGTGGAGGAGAAGCCCGAGGTGCTGGTCGTGGGCGCCGGCTTCATCGGCACCGAGATCGCGTGCGCGCTGGCGCAGCAGGACGTGCCGGTCACGCTCGTGCACCCCGGCACGCTGCTCGCCGACCACTTCCTCGTGCCGACGCTCGCGCACCGGCTCGAGACCCTGTTCCTCGACCACGGCATCCGACTGCGCGGCGGCGCGCAGGTCACCGGCGGCACGTCCGACGACGCCGGCGTGCACCTCGAGCTCGACGACGGCAGCACCCTCGACGGCAGCGTCGTCGTGATCGGGCTGGGCGTCGAGCCCGCGACGGAGCTCGCCGTCGCGGCGGGGCTCACCACCAGCGACGACGGTGGGGTCGTCGTCGACTCGCGCCTCGCGACGAGTGCGGAGGGCGTGTACGCCGCGGGCGACATCGCGCAGTACCCCGACCGCATCCTTGGCACCACCCGCGTCGAGCACGAGGACAACGCCCTGCAGATGGGCCGCACGGCGGGCCGCATCCTCGCCGGGGCCGACGAGACCTACGACCACACGCCGTACTTCTGGAGCCAGTGGTGGGACACCTGGCTCGAGGCGATCGGCTCCCCCGACGCGTCCAGCCCGACCGTCGAGGACGACCTCGGCGACGACAAGACCGTCGTCTACCACCTCGACGAGTCCGGCCGCGCCGTCACCGGGATCCTCATGTGGGGCACGAGCGACAAGGACGCCGCCCGCCGCGTGCTCGCGACGCAGCCGCTGGCGGCGGGTGCCGACCCGAGCACGCTGTTGGGCACCATAGGAGGGTGAGTCTCGACCGACTGGTGACCCAGGGCCTCGTCGCCCCCGACTGGGCCGACGCCCTCCGCGACGTCGACCCCGCGATCGATGAGCGCATCGCTGCGATGGGGACGTTCCTGCGGGAGGAGATCACGGCCGGGCGGCCCTACCTCCCCGCCGGCGAGGACGTGTTCCGCGCGTTCGCACGGCCCTTCGCCGACGTGCGCGTGCTCGTCGTCGGGCAGGACCCCTATCCCACCCCCGGCCACCCCATCGGGCTCAGCTTCGCGGTCGCCCGCGACGTACGCCCGATCCCCCGCAGCCTCGACAACATCTACCGCGAGCTGCGCGACGACCTCGGCGTCCCGACGCCCGCGCACGGCGACCTCACCGGCTGGGCCGACCAGGGCGTCATGC
This sequence comes from Nocardioides sp., assembly GCA_036404795.1. Taxonomy (GTDB): domain Bacteria; phylum Actinomycetota; class Actinomycetes; order Propionibacteriales; family Nocardioidaceae; genus Nocardioides. The sequence continues at coordinate 4,645 of DASWYU010000046.1, forward strand.
TGCTCAACCGCTGCCTCACCGTGCGGCCCGGCACCCCGGCATCGCACCGCGGCAAGGGCTGGGAGCACGTGACGGCGGCGGCGATCACGGCGTGGGTACGGCGCGGCGGACCCCGCGTCGCCCTCCTCTGGGGCCGCGACGCGCAGGGCCTGGAGCGGCACCTCGGCGACGTGCCCTTCGTCGCCTCGGCCCACCCGTCGCCGCTGTCCGCGAGCCGCGGGTTCTTCGGGTCGCGGCCGTTCTCGCAGATCAACGCCCTGCTGGAGCAGCAGGGCGGCGACCCCGTCGACTGGACGCTGCCCGACTGACGGACGCGAACCGGACGCCCCACGCGGAGAACGCGCCCGGATTCGGCCGTATCAGCCTTCTGACGCGACGTTCTCCGCGTGGGGCGTCCGCACAGCTCGCGAAGCTCCTCCGACGGGACGTGGGAGATCCTGCGTCCGAGCAAGAAAACGCGGACCGGCCCAGCGCGAGCCCCGAGCGCCCCGAGGAAAACGCGGACCCGGACGGCCGCGCCCTCGGCGTGTCGCCCACCGGATCCCGCACTCTTCTCGGCCCGTCCGAGCCGGCCGCGCACTTTCGTCTCCCGCGTCCGCGTTTTCTTTCGACCGGCTGACCGCCCGCCTGACCGGCCGGCCGACCGCCCCGACCAGCCGTACCCCCGCGACCCTCAGCCGTCGAGCGTGCGCAGGTCGGAGTCGTCGAGGTTGCTGCGGATCGTCGTCGCGATCGCGGCGAGCTGGCGGACCTGCTCGGAGGTGAGGCCGTCGAAGACGAGCTGGCGTACGGCGGCGACGTGGCTGGGCGCGGACTCCACGAGCACGGCGTAACCGGCCGACGTGAGCGTGCACTCGGTGACGCGACGGCTCGACGGCGAGGGGCGGCGCTCGATCCACCCTCGGAACTCGAGCTTCTTCGCGACGTGCGAGAGCCGCGAGAGCGAGGCGTTGACCTTGCTGGCGAGCTCGCTCATCGGCAGGCGGTGGTCGGGAACGGCGGAGAGCATCGCCAGCACCTGGTAGTCGAAGTGCGTCATCCCGGCGTCGCGCTGGGCCTGCGAGTCGAGCGCCGGGCCGAGGCGCAGGAGCACCCCGACGAGCGCCAGCCACGCCTCCATCTCGTCGTCGTCGAGCCAGGGTGCGTCCGCCACGTTCGCACCCTAGGGCATCGCGTCGAGCGCCACGCATGAAGGAATACTTGAACCTTCAACCTCGTTGGCCTAGCATCAGCACGACGACAAGGAGAACCCCATGAGCACGCAGTCCGGACGCATGCCGGCCCTCTACATCGGCCACGGCGCCCCGCCGCTCCTCGACGACCCGTTGTGGTCGGCCCAGCTCGCGAGCTGGGCGACGGACCTGCCGCGCCCGACCGCGATCCTCATCGTCTCCGCGCACTGGGAGTCGGCACCGATCAGCCTCACCGCCTCCGGCGTGCCGCTCGTCTACGACTTCGGCGGGTTCCACCCGCGCTACTACCAGATGCAGTACGCGACGCCCGACGCCTCCGCGCTCGCCGCCCGCGTCGCGGCGATGATGCCGGACACCGAGCCCGTCCACCAGCACACCTCGCGCGGCCTCGACCACGGCGCGTGGGTGCCGCTGAAGATCATGTACCCCGACGCCGACATCCCCGTCGTGCAGATGTCGCTGCCGACCGACGACCCCTACCGCCTGCTCGCGATCGGCGAGCGCCTGCGCCCGCTGCGCGACGAGGGCGTGCTCGTCATCGGGTCCGGCTTCCTCACCCACGGCCTGCCGTTCCTCAAGGAGTTCCGGATCGACGCGCAGGCGCCGGGCTGGTCGGTGGACTTCGACCTCTGGGCCGCCGACGCGCTGGCCCGGGGCGACGTCGACGAGCTCGCGGCGTACCGCTCGCAGGCCCCCGGCATGCCCTACGCCCACCCGAGCGTCGAGCACTACACGCCGCTGTTCATCACCCTCGGCGCGGCGCTCAAGGCCGACGAGCCCGGCGAGCAGCGGATCGACGGCTACTGGATGGGCCTCTCCAAGCGGTCCCTGCAGGTCGCCTGACGTTCGTCACCACGCCGTCCGGGCGTCATGCGTGGCAGGATGCTCGGCCGTGAAGATCCTGTCGGTCCAGTCGTCCGTCGCCTACGGCCACGTCGGCAACTCCGCCGCCACGTTCCCCCTCCAGCGCCTCGGCCACGAGGTGTGGCCGGTGGTGACGGTGCACTTCTCCAACCACACGGGGTACGGCGCGTGGCGCGGCCCGCTGCTCGCCCCCGGTGACGTCGCGGACGTGATCACCGGCATCGGCGAGCGCGAGGTGCCGGGGCCGGACGGCAAACCGGTCAGCGTGCTGGCGACGGCCGACGCCGTGCTCTCGGGCTACCAGGGCGCCGAGGAGGTGGGCGGCGTCATCCTCGACGCGGTCGCGACGGTCAAGGAGCTCAACCCGGCGGCCGTCTACTGCTGCGACCCCGTGATGGGCGACGTCGGGCGCGGGATGTTCGTGCGCCCGGGCATCCCGGAGTACATGCGC
>DASWYU010000047.1:0-18042 GCA_036404795.1 Nocardioides sp.
GCGTCCGCGGCGCGGTAGCCGGCGGCGCGCGCAGCGTCCGCGGCGGCGCGGGCGTCTTCGACCGCGATGGTCGAGCAGTCCACGAGGAGCGCGCCCGGGGCAGCGGCACCGAGGACGGGTGCGTCACCGCGGCGACCCTCGTAGACGTCGAGGACGTGCTGCCCGCTCGGCAGCATGGTGAGCACGATGTCGGCGCCCTCCGCGGCGGCGGCGGCTGACGCGGCCATGACCAGACCCGCGGCCTCGGCGGCCTGCTGGGCGTCGGGCGAGGGGTCGAACCCGGACACGGCGTATCCGGCCGTGACGAGGTGGGCGGCCATCGGACCCCCCATGTTGCCCAGGCCGATGAAGGCGACCTTGGTGGTGGTGGTGGACATGGGTGTTCCTTTCTCAGCGGTCGAGAGTGGGGGGCGCCAGGGCGAGCTCGGCAGCCCCCAGAGGCGCGAAGTAGGCGTCGACGGCACCGGTGTCGAGGTCCTCGAACCGGGCCGGCCGCCAGCGGGGGTTCCGGTCCTTGTCGATGACCTGGGCGCGGATCCCCTCGGGGAAGTCGTGGCCCCGCAGCATGCGCAGGACGATCCGGTACTCCTGGTCGAGCGCCTGCTCCAGGCCGGCCATCGCCCGCGCCGCGCGGAGCGCCCGCAGGGTGACGGCCACGGCGGTGGGCGACTTCGCGGCGACCGCGTCCGCCGCGCGGTGGGCGTCATCCTCGGGCCGCGCCCGCAGGCTCGCGATGATCGTCGGCACGTCGTCGTGCGCGAACGCCGCGTCGATCCACGGACGGGCCTCGGCCAGGCTGCCCGGAGCCGCGACGCCGGCCACGGCCTCGAGCGCCTCCTCGACCGGCTGCTGCTCGAGCAGCTCGACGAGACGGTCCAGGTCCGCGGAGTCGACGTACCGGTCGGCCAGTCCCAGGTCGATCGCGTCGGCGGCGCCGACGTGCCCGGCCGTCAGTGCGACGTGCGTGCCCAGCTCCCCCGGGGCGTGGGAGAGCAGCCAGGTGCCCCCGACGTCGGGGACGAAGCCGATGCCGGTCTCCGGCATCCCGACCCGGGTCCGCTCGGTGACCACCCGGTGCGACCCGTGGGCCGAGACACCCACCCCGCCCCCGAGGACGATGCCGTCCATCAGCGCCACGTACGGCTTGGGGTAGCCGGCGATGAGGGCGTTGAGGCGGTACTCGTCGCGCCAGAAGTCCTCCGAGCCGGTGCCCCCGGTGGTGGCGTCGCGGTGGATCGCGACGATGTCACCCCCGGCGCAGAGTCCACGGTCACCGGCGCCCCGCACCACGACGGTCTGCACCGCCGGGTCGCTCGCCCACGCACGCAACCGCGCGTCCAGCAGGCCCACCATCTCGTGGGTGAGCGCGTTGATCGCACGCGGGCGGTTCAGGGTCAGCAGGCCGACCCGACCGCGGACCTCCGCGAGGACGGTCGGCTCAGCCGCCTCCGACGTGTCGGCCGCCCCGGTCACGCCGCCCCCTGCAGGACGGCGCGGCTGACGATGAGTCGCATGATCTCGTTGGTCCCTTCCAGGATCTGGTGCACCCGCAGGTCACGGACGACGCGCTCCACGCCGTACTCCGCAAGGTAGCCGTACCCGCCGTGCAGCTGGAGCGCGTCGTTGGCGGCCTCGAAGCACCGGTCGGTGACGAACTGCTTGGCCATCGCGCAGAGGGTGACCGCGTCGGGACTGCCCTCGTCGAGCGCCGTGGCCGCACGCTCCAGGAGGCACCGCGCCGCCTCCAGGTTCGTGGTCATGTCGGCGAGGCGGAACTGCAGCGCCTGCTGGGCGCTGAGGGGCTTGCCGAACGCCACCCGCTCCCGCAGGTGCGCCGCCGCGCGCTCGACGGCCCAGGACGCACCCCCGAGCGAGCAGGCGGCGATGTTGATGCGGCCGCCGTTGAGGCCCCGCATCGCGATGGCGAAGCCCTCGCCCTCCTCACCGAGCCGGTACGCCGCGGGCACGCGCACGTCCTCGAGCACCACCTGGCGCGTCGGCTGGGCGTTCCAGCCCATCTTCCGCTCGTTGGCGCCGAACGACAGGCCCGGCGAGTCCGCGGGCACCAGGAACGCGGAGATCCCCCGCGCATCGAGCTCACCCGTCCGCGCCATCACGAGGTAGGCGTGCGTCGACCCGGCACCGGAGATGAACTGCTTGACCCCGTTGAGCACGTACGTGTCGCCGTCCCGGCGGGCACTCGTGCGGAGCGCGGCCGCGTCGGACCCCGCGTCGGGCTCCGTGAGGCAGTAGCTCGCGAGCTTCTGCATCGACGTGAGCTCGGGCAGCCACCCGGCACGGACCTCGTCGTTCGCGAAGGTGTCGACCATCCACGCCACCATGTTGTGGATGCTGACGTAGGCCGCGATCGCGACGTCCCCCCGCGCGAGCTCCGTGAAGATCCTGGCGGCCGCCCGTCGGGGAAGGCCGACGCCTCCGTGCGTCTCCGAGACGTAGAGCCCTCCGAGCCCGAGCTCCCCGGCCCGCTCGAGCACCTCGGTGGGGAAGATCTTCTTCTCGTCACGCTCCTGCGCGTGCGGCGCCAGCTCGCTCTCGGCGAACTTGCGCACCGCCTCGATCATCGCGTCGAGGTCGTCGTCGTCGAGGTTCACACCGTCTCCTGCTTCCACCGGGAAAAAGATTGGACGTCCTACTAGTTCGTGCCGCCAGGCTGTCCTGCGTGCTCACAGGCCTCAATGGCCAGTTCTGCACTGCGGGCGTGCAGGAACGCACAGGTCGGGCTACCGCAGAGCGACGAGCACCTCGCGCTGCGCGAGAACTCGCAGCGGCGCAGCTCCTCGACGTACGTCGCGGGCCGAGGTTCAGGCGAGTGCGTCGCGCAGGTGCTCGAGATGGGCGTCGAGCACGCGTTCCCCCCACGCGGCGTCGTCCCCCGGCCCCCGGTGCACGATCTGCAGGGCGAGGCCGTCGACGAGTGCATGGGTGACCGCCGTCCACGTGTCCACCAGGGCCGGGTCCGCGGCCCGCGCGGCGCCCCCGGCGAGCGCCTCGACCGCCGATCGGCAGGCCGACCGGAGCACCTCGTCGTACCGCTCCCTCGCCGGTCGCAGCATGTCGTCCGTCAGGGCCGCGATCCCCAGCGCGAGGAAGACCTCCATCTCGAGCCGACGCTCGTCGTCGAGCGGCACGAGCTGCACGAGGACCTCGCGCGCCCACCCCGGCGCCTCCCGGTCGATGGCCGCGAGGCGGCGTTGGAGCTCCCGCAGGGACGAGTCGACGGCGTGCTGCTTGAGGCTGCTCTGGGTCGGGAGCACATAGCGCAGCGAGCTCGGCGCCAGCCCCGCCTCCGCCGCCACGTTGCGCACCGACAGCGCGGCGAGGCCGTCCCGTGTCAGCACGCGCCAGGACGCACGGGCGACGAGGTCGAGGCGTTCGTCACGATCGAGGGACCGGGGCACGGCGACGATAGTTGCACAGTTGTGCGACTACGGCTATGAACGTTCTCGCACAGTCGTACGACTATCTGGAGGAACACCATGGTGTGGGGAGTGCTCGTCGTCTCCGGCGTGCTCGAATCGGTGTGGGCGACGGCCCTCGGAGCCTCCGACGGCTTCACCCGTCGGGTGCCGACGATCGTCTTCGCCGTCTCTCTCGTGGCGAGCATGGGCGGGCTGGCCTATGCGATGTCGGGCATCCCGGTCGGCACCGCGTACGCCGTCTGGGTCGGCATCGGCGCCGTGCTCACGGTGCTCATCTCAGTCGTCCGCGGGGACGCGCGCCTGACCCTGCTCAAGGGCGCCCTCCTCGCCGGCCTCATCGGCTGCATCGTCGGCCTGAAGGTGGTGCAGTGATGGCCTGGCTCGTGCTGGTCGCCAGCAGCGTCCTCGAAGCGGTCTGGGCGACCGCCCTGGGCCGGAGCGACGGCTTCAGCAACCCGGTCCCGACCGCGGTCTTCGCCGTCGCTCTCGCCGCGAGCATGGCGACGCTGGCGTACGCCGCACGCGAGATCCCGATCGGGGTCGCCTACGCGGTGTGGGCGGGTCTCGGCGCGGTGCTCACCGCCACCTGGGCGATCTCCACCGGGACCGAGTCCGCGTCGCCCGCCAAGATCGCGCTCCTCGCCGGCATCGTCGCCTGCATCGTCGGGCTCAAGCTCGTCGGTGGCGGGACGAAGGATCCTGACCGGACGGACACCCCGGACCACCGCTACGGCTCCAGCGTGCAACCGAGACCGCTCGTCGTGATCAGGTGACGCGGTCGGGACGGGTCGTCCTCGAGCTTGCGGCGCAGCTGGGCCGCGTAGACCCGCAGGTAGTGGTGCTCCTGATCGTAGGTCGGTCCCCACACCTCGCGCAGGATCGTGGACCGCGGCACGAGCTTGCCCAGAGGAGACTCGTGACGACGCCCGGCATCACGATCGTCACCGGGGCCGCTCAGGGCATCGGCGAAGCGATCGCTTCCGCGCTCGTCGCAAACGGCGGGACGGTCACGTTGCTCGACGTGGCGGACAAGGTCCACCAGACCGCCGAGCGCATCGGGGCGGCGGGGGCTGTCCAGGTCGACGTCCGCGATATCGACGCGCTCCAGACGGCGATCCGCCAGGTCGGCCTCGACGCCGGCCGTCTGGACACCCTGGTCAACTGTGCCGGGACGTGCGGACGGGAGTCGTTCGAGGAGCTGTCGGTCACGACGTGGGACCGCGACCTCGACACCAACCTCCGGGCGGCGGCGTTCGCCTGCCAGGCCGCCGTGTTCGCGTTCATGCGGGAGCAGTCCTACGGACGCCTGGTCAACATCGCGTCGGTCTCCGGTCTGGCCGGCGGCGTCGGTCCGGTCTTCTCGGACGGCAGGGGCGGACGTTCCGGGGCGGCCTACGTGTCGGCCAAGAGCGGCACCATCAACCTGTCGCGCTGGATAGCGCGGCAGGTCGGGGCGTGGGGCATCACCTGCAACACCGTCGCCCCCGGCCCCATCGCCTCACCCATGGCAGCCGGCGCCGAGTACGGCGTCGAGGACATCCCCGTGCCGCGGATGGGAGAACCGAGCGAGATCGCTGCTGCTGTCTCGTACCTCACCGGCCCGGGCTCCGCGTATACGAACGGGATCTGCCTCAACGTCGACGGCGGGATGGTGCGCTCCTGAACCGGGGAATGACGACGGCGCCTCCCCCAGCCCGACCACCGGCGTACGAACGTCCCCTCGACCTGTCGGCTGTGCATACGGCTGTGGACCCGACGCCGCGACATCGGCGCTCTCACCCTCTACTCCACCGAGACCGGCAGCTTCGTGCACGACGAACGCGAGACGGCCCTGGTCGTCGCCGCACACGTGGCCGCCACCCTCGCCGCGGCCGAGGAGATCGACCAGATGCACACCGCGATGGAACGGCGCACCACCATCGGCGTGACGATCGGCCTGGTCATGCAGCGCTACGACCTCGACCGCACGACCGCGTTCGAGATGCTGCGCCGCCTTTCCCAGCAACGCAACCAGAAGCTGCACGAGATGGCCGCCAGCCTCTCGCGTGACGGCGCGCTCGGCGCAGCCCCCGCAGCCCCCGGTAGCTCCGTGGCTGCACCTGACGGCACCGGCTCACGACACCACCGGCAGTGACCGCCCGCTCAATTCGGGTGCGTCAGGGCCGTATCCAGACCCCGCCACCCGGCAACCGGACGAACAGGTCTGCTGGCGGACTCGCCGAGCCCGTCGCAGACCGAGGGCTCGGCGCTCCAGACCGCGGGGCGCCGGGCCCGCCCCGGCACCGGGGAGCCACGCGACAGTGACGCCAGCCACCCAGGCAGCGCGACCCGACCCGTCACCTGATCGTGCAGCCGCCCCCCTGAGAGCGCCTCGCAGCTCACGGCGTTGGAACAACATCGGATCGGCTCCAACCGCCGAGATCCCCGATTGCGTTTCCGCAGGTCAGACGCCCTCCTTGTAGGCCACCAGGGACTCGAACCCTGAACCAGCGGATTAAAAGTCCGATGCTCTGCCCATTGAGCTAGTGGCCCAGGACGAGCGCGCGGGCCCGTCCGGAGGACGAGTGTCCCAGAAACTGGGGAGCCCGCCCCGACCGGCTCCGCGTCGACGTACCGCGGACGTGAAAAGGACCCGCGCCGACGGGGGATGCGGCGCGGGTCCGGATTCAGGGGGTGGTGGTCGCGTCTCGGGTCACGACCACCACCCGCGATCCAGTGTGGCACTCCCCTGGTGACCCTGTCAGCAGAACCGTGACATCACGGATGGCGTGTCCGGTGGCACGCGGCGCGCAGCCGGTGGATTCCGTCGCGCGGCACCACGCGAACCGCGTAGTTTCTCCCCATGAGCAACCCACAGGACGGCGGGGAGCGCCCCACCGACCTCCGGAGCCGTTGGCTCGAGATGCGGCAGAAGCGCGACCTCGCCCGCCGGCAGGCGGTCGAGCAGCCCGCCGCGCCCGCCCCTGTGGAGGTGCCGGAGGCACCGGTCGCCGAGGAGCAGTACGACGCTGCCCCCGCCCCTGCCGATCCCGAGCCGGCGTCCCAGCCCGCCACGGAGAAGTCCGCCGCACGGGAGCCCGAGCCTGCGGAAGAGCCCGCGCCGGAGCTCCCCACCGCGGGCCAGGCGCCGCAGCACGCGGCTGCCGCGTCGGTGCTCGCCGCCTTCCGCGACACCGACCCGACGCCGGCGCCGCAGCACGAGCCCGACGGCCACGACGCGGACGTGTTCACCGCGAGCGGTCCCCTGCCGGCCCTGTCATCGCTCGACGACGAGGCCGAGGAACCCGAGCCGGAGACCGAGCCCGAGGCGCGTGACGAGCAGCCGGCCGAGCCTGTCCCGTTCGACGACCTCGACCCGCTGACCGGGCCGATCGAGCTCGTCGGCCTCGACGACGACACCCCGCTCGGCGCCGACCCCCACGACGAGCACCCGGCTGATCCGGAGCCCGTCGACGAGCCCATCGACGAGCCGAGCGAGGAACCGGCCGACGAGCCCGCGCCGGCGGCATCGCACCACACCGCGGCCGCGTCGGTCCTCGCCGCGTTCCGCGACACGTCGCGCGAGCCTGACGCCGAACCTGAACCCAACCCTGAACCGACCGACGAGCCCGACGCGGTCGCTGACCCGACCGCCGAGCCGCCTGCCGAGCCGGACCCCGACCCGGCGCCGACCACCGGCGCCACCCACAACGCGGCGGCCGCATCCGTCCTCGCCGCCTTCCGCGACAGCCACCCCGAGCCCGCTCCCGAGCCGACGCCCGAGCCCACGGTCGAGCCAGATCCCGAGCCAGATCCCGAGCCGACGCCCGCCCCGGCCCCCGACACCTCGCACCACGCCGCGGCGGCGTCGGTGCTCGCCGCTTTCCACGCGACGCACCCCGACCAGGCACCGCGTCCGGAACCCACCCCCGAGACCGAGACCGAGCCCCAGCACGACCACGGGCAGCACCACGAGCCTGACGGGCTCGACCTCTACCCCGGTCAGGCCGCGGATCCGGACAACCCGCCCCTCCCCCCGGAGGACACGGCCGGGCGGCACGTCAGCACGGCGCCGCCGCACTCCGCGTCCCAGCACGACATCGCGCAGTCCGTCGTCGCGGCCTTCCGGGTCCCCGACCGGACCACCGACGAGCCCGCCGACGAGCCGAGCCCCACCGCCGCGGCGTCCCCCCTCGTGGCGGCTGCCCGCCGCGTCGACCGGGAACGCGCGGCTGCTGCCCGCGCGGAGCAGGCCGGACCGAACGGGCAGACCGAGCAGACCGAGGCCCCGGTCGCGCCGGAGCCGATCGGGCGCCGTACCCGCGCGGAGTCCGACGCACCCACGGCACCCGGCGCACCCCTGCGGATCGAGTTCGCCTCACCGCGGACGGGCCAGATCACCGCCACCCTGCTCATCGTGGCGGGGCTGCTGGTGACGGCGGGGATGGCCTACGTCGCCTACGACACCCGCGACAGCGCCGACGCGGCGCTCGCGGGCGTCGCCGCGGTGCTGACGCTCGTGGTGTGGGCGATACGCGCCGGGTCCGCCCCCACGACGGTCGTCATCGACCGCGGGATCCTCCACATCACGCGCGGCACGAGCACGTCGTCGTTCGACCTCACCAACGTGCAGCTCGACCTCGAGGAGCACGGCTCGCCCGGTCAGCGCAGCTGGCGCCTGCAGATCCACCGCCGCAGCCTGGGGCCGGTGACGATCGACCGCTCGATGGTGGACCCGCAGAAGTTCATGGACGCGGTGCGTCGCTACCGCCGCGACCTCTGAGGGCGCGCTTCCCCGCGCGGGGTGGCGCACCCGGGGCCGACACGGTCGCCGCCGCGATGGCGGTCGTGATCGGCACGCTCGCGACCAGTCCGATCGCGGAGGCGAGGGTGCGCACGACCTCCTCGCTCAGCATGTCGGAGGAGAGCACGTCCCCGGCCGGACGGTCGTAGAGCGACAGCAGCAGGAGGACGCCGAGCGCCGTACCCGCGTAGGCGAACACGATCGTGTAGATCGTCGACGCGATGTGGTCGCGACCGATCCGCATGCCGCGGCCGAAGATCTCGCGGCGCGTCATGTCGGGCGCCGCGGAGCGCAGCTCCCACACGGCGGACGCCTGGGTGATGGTGACGTCGTTGAGCACGCCGAGGCCCGCGATGATGATGCCGGCCGACAGCAGGGCCTTGAAGTCGAGCTGGTCGGCGTAGAGCTGCAGGAACTCGCCGTTCTCGTCGCTCATCCCCGACAACCGCGCCGCGCCGACCGCCCACACGCCGAGCACCGCGGTCACGGTGATCCCGAGCAGGGTCCCGGCGAGCGCCGCACTCGTGCGCAGCGAGGGGCCGTGGGCGAGGTAGAGGACGACGTACATGATGACGATCGACCCCACCACCGCCACGCCGATGCCGCTCTCGCCGGAGAGCAGGCCGGGGATCATGAACCACCACAGCACGACCGCGGCGAAGCCGAGCCCGACGAGCGCGAGGATGCCGCGCAGCCGGGCGATCAGCGCGACGACCACCACGAACAGGATCGTCATCGCCAGCAGCGGGGCGTCGCGGTGGGGGTGGGAGAAGCCGTAGATCGCCTCGGGCTGGCCCTCGACCGGCGGAACCCGCATCAGCACGACGTCGTCCCCGGGGCGGAGCCCGGCGCGCACGACGGAGGCCTCGGTCTGGACGCGGGTCTCCTCGCCGTCCTCCGGTCCCTCCGTCAGCTCGGCGACGAGGGTGTTGCAGTTCTCGGGGAACGGGTCGTCCGCGCCCTCGGGCTCCGGCAGCCCGGGGCCGACCGCGATGACGGGGCACGCGTCCTCGACCGTGACCACCTCGGCGTCGACGAACGTGACGCCCTCCGCGGCGTACTGCACCTGGTCGACCGCGTTCTCCTCCGACGGCCAGAGCGCGACGACGCCGGCGAGCGTCGCGACCGCGACGAGCGCGAGGAACCCCAGGAGCAGCACGACGGCCCGTCGGTCGGTGCTGACCGCACCGGCCGACGGGCCGTGACCGTGCCCGTGTCCGTGGCTCACCCGACGGCGACGCCGCGCTCGCCCGCGTCGGTGAGGCGGGACTCCTCCGCGGCCTGCCTCTCGAGCTCCGTACGGCGCTCCTCCAGCGCCGCCTCGGCCCGCGGGTCCCGCGTGACGAGGTCGCGGGCGCCGCCTTCGAGGCGGGCCAGCGCCCGGCGGGCGAACACCTGCTGCTCGGTCATCGTGCGCTCCGAGCGGTCACGGCCCACGAACGAGACGAACCAGCGCAGGAGCGCCGTGACGCGGTTCTTGAAGCCCGTGAGGTACATCAGGTGGATGGCGAGCCAGGACAGCCAGGCGATGATGCCGCTGATGCGGATCTTGCTGCCGACCATCATGACGGCGCGGAACCGACCGATGACGGCCATGGAGCCCTTGTCGAAGTACTTGAACGGCTTCTGCGGGGCCTTGTCCTGCAGGCGGCCCTGGATCTCCTTCGCCGCGTACTTCGCGCCCTGCATCGCGACCTGCGCGACGCCCGGGAGGTTGTTGAGGCTGATCATGTCGCCGACGACGAAGACCTCGGGGTAGCCCGGGAGGGTCAGGTCGGGGTTCACGCCGATGCGGCCGGCCCGGTCGAGCGGCGCGCCGCTCTGCTCGGCGAGCTGCTTGCCGAGGGCGTTGGCCTGCACGCCCGCCGCCCAGATCATGGCGGTGGAGTTGATGCGCTCCGTCGACCCGTCCTTGAACTTCACGTCCAAGCCGTCCTGGTCGACCGAGGTCACCATGGCGCCCAGCTTGACCTCGACGCCCAGCTTCTCGAGCGAGGCCTTCGCCGACGCACCCAGCTTCTCCCCGAAGGGCGGCAGCACCTGCGGCGCGGCGTCGACGAGCACGACGCGCGCCTTCTCCGTGTTGATGTGGCGGAAGTCGGTGGGCAGGGTGCGGTGGGCGAGCTCGGCGATCTGGCCGGCCATCTCCACGCCCGTGGGGCCGGCGCCGACGACGACGAAGGTCAGGAGGTCCTGCACCTTCTCACCGCGCGCGGCGGCGATCTCCGCGAGCTCGAACGCGCCGAAGATGCGGCCGCGCAGCTCGAGGGCGTCGTCGATGCTCTTCATGCCGGGGGCGAACTCGGCGAAGTGGTCGTTGCCGAAGTAGCTCTGGCCCGCGCCCGCCGCCACGATCAGCGAGTCGTAGGGGGTCACCGTCTCGAGGCCCAGCACGTGCGACGTGACGATGCGGTTCTCGAGGTCGATGTCGGTGACCTCGCCGAGGAGGACGGTGGCGTTCTTCTGCTTCGCCAGCACCTCACGGGTCGGTGGCGCGATCTCGCCCTGCGACAGGATCCCGGTCGCCACCTGGTAGAGCAGCGGCTGGAAGAGGTGGTGGGTCGTCTTCGCCACCATCGTGACGTCGACCGGCGCCTTGCGGAGCGCCTTCGTGCCGAAGAGGCCGCCGAAACCGGACCCGATCACCACGACCTTGTGCCGATCCGAGCTGCTCTGCTGGTTCATGGACCCAACCTTCCTCACCGACGTGCGGGGTCGATCGCCATTGTTCTCCTACCTGCGACACAAAGCACATCGAGCGCGGTGGTTTCGACCACACCGGGCCGGGGAAGCAAGCGCCGGACGACCCCATCAACCGCGTCACGCTCGGGCTGACGCGCGCCTGTGACGACCGAGGTTTGCACGATGCCGCAGAGCCGAGAGGCTGTTCGACTCGAGCCCGGCCCGACCTGCGTGCAGCAGGCTCGGCGCTGGGCCGGTGGCGTCTGCCGTGAGATGGAGCGCGAGGACCTCCTCGACGCCGCCGAGCTCGGCGTCTCCGAGCTGGTCACCAACGCCCTGCTCCACGCGTCCGAGCCGATCTTCGTGCGCGTGCGGGGCACCCGGGCCCATCCGCGCTTCGAGGTCTCCGACGGCTCGAAGGTGCCGCCGACCCTCTCCGCCCCCGAGCCCGACCCGCTCGACGAGGACGACGACGAGTTCGCCTTCCTCATGACGGTCGGTCGCGGCCTCGGCCTGGTGGCGATGAACTCTGCGGCGTGGGGCGCCGACATCACGCCCGAGGGCAAGGTGGTCTGGTTCGAGCCGATCCCGGAGCCGCGCCTCGACGCGGACCTCGAGGGGGAGGTCTTCGACATCACGCTCACGACGGGCGAGATCGACCGGGTGCCGGTCCTCTTCGTCCGGCTGCGGGGGATGCCGCTGGCGCAGTACCGGGACTTCCGCCGGCAGTACAGCGACCTGCGCCGCGAGGTGCGCCTGCTCTCGCTGGCCCACCAGTCCGACTACCCGCTGGCGCAGGAGCTCTCCCGCGTCTTCGACCTGTTCGAGAACCACATCGACCACGCCGGGATCGCGGGCAGCGTCGAGGCGGGCCTCGCCGCCGGGCGGGCGACGGGCGACTTCGTGCTCACCGTCGGCCAGCCCGCGGCCGACCTGTCCCACCAGATGCGGGACCTGCTCGACCTGGCCGACGCCTTCTGCCGCACCCAGCGGCTGCTCTCGCTCGCGCGCACGGAGCAGCAGCGCGACTTCCAGCGCTGGTTCCTCGGCGAGATCTCGGCCCAGTCGGCCGGCACGGCGCCCACCCCGTGGGTGGCGCCGAGCAGCCCCGCCTGGCACGCCTCCTGACGACGTCCCGGACGCCACCGTCGCGCGGGAGCGGTCAGCCCCAGCCCAGCTCGTGCAGCGCGGCGTCGTCGATCCCGAAGTGGTGCGCGATCTCGTGCACCACGGTGATCTGCACCTCCTCCTCCAGCTCCTCGACGTCGTCGCACATCGCGAGCAGCGGGCGCCGGAAGATGAAGATGCGGTCGGGCAGCACACCGCCGTAGTCGAAGCCCCGCTCGGTGAGCGCCACCCCGTCGTACAGACCCAGCAGGTCGGTCGGCTCCCCCTCCGGCGGCTCCTCCTCCACCAGCACGACGAGGTTGTCCACGAGCGCGGCGAGCTCGTCGGGGATGCCGTCGAGGGCGCGGTCGACGAGCAGCTCGAAGGCGGGGCGGTCGAGGTCGACGGGCATGCGTCCATCCTCGCGGGTGGGCGGGCGCGCCCGGAAATGAACACCGCCCCGGATCTCGATGAGATCCGGGGCGGTCGTGTCGGCGACCCCGACGGGACTCGAACCCGCGGCCTCCGCCGTGACAGGGCGGCGCGCTAACCAACTGCGCTACGGGGCCTTGCTCGACCCCTGCGGTGCAGGAGCCGGTGAACCATAACGCACAGTCGCTCCCGATTCCCAATCGGGCCCGAACGGCCTGGTTCCTCGCACCCCCAACCGGATTCGAACCGGCGCTACCGCCGTGAAAGGGCGGGGTCCTGGGCCGCTAGACGATGGGGGCCGGACGCGCAGAACAGCATAGGGCGGCCCTGCGGGCGTGGCCAACGGAACCCGGCGGACACGCCCCGGAGATCGAACCGATTCGTGGGCGTCGACCGGCTGCGGTATGGTTGCCCCCGCTCGGGCAGGTAGCTCAGTTGGTACGAGCGATCGCCTGAAAAGTGATAGGTCGGCGGTTCGACCCCGCCCCTGCCCACCGAGCACGAAGGCCCCGCGACTCAGTCGCGGGGCCTTCGCCCTTCTCCGGCCGCCTCCCGCACGGCGCGCTCGACGCCGTCGAGCCCGGTGCGCAGAGCGGCGACCTCGGCGTCGGTGAGGCGCACGAGCAGCTCGCGCCGATGCCGCACCTGCATCCGCGCCACCTGGTCGAGCGCCGCGTGGCCGGCGTCGGTCGCGCGCAGGTGGCGGACCCGCCGGTCGTCGGCCGACGGCTCCTGGCGCAGCAGGCCGTGCTCGACGAGCCGAGCGACGAGCCCCGACACGGTGGCCGCACTGACCCCGAGGGCCGTGGCGACGTCGTGCGCCGAGAGGGGCGCGCGATAGACGGCGAGCATGAGCACCTTGAGCTGCTGGAGCGTGAGGTCGCTGGCGACGAGCGCATCGACACGCACGTCGGTGAGCAGGTCCTGGATGCGCACGAGCGCGGCCTCCACCGCCTCCACATCTCGGTCGCGATCATTCACGGCCGGAGTCTATGGTTAGCGCGAGGCTAACTGTCTCGTCGCGCCCCCTCCGCGGCTCTCCCGTTCCGACACCCCCAGGAGCAGAACCCCCGTGGGCCGACTCGCGTCCTTCTCGTTGCGCAACCGTGCACTCGTCGCCCTGACGACCGTCATGGTGGCGATCTTCGGCGTCATCTCGATGGGCTCCCTCAAGCAGGAGCTCATCCCGAACCTCCAGTTCCCGGCCGTCGGCGTCGTGCTGCCGTACACGGGTGCCTCGCCCGAGGCCGTCGAGCAGGAGGTCACCATTCCCGTCGAGGCGGCCCTCTCCGGCGTCGACGGGCTCGAGGAGCTCGACTCCACCTCGTCCAGCGGGTCGTCGGTCGTGCTCGTGCTGCTCGAGTACGGCACCGACCTCGACCGTGCCCAGCAGCAGGTCGAGAGCGCCGTCTCCAGCCTCGACACCCTCCCGGAGACGGTCGACCCGATCGTCTTCGCCGGCGACTTCGACCAGTTCCCGGTCGTGCAGCTCGCCGTGACCTCCGACGCCGACCCCGCCGTTCTCGCCGAGCGTCTCGAGCGCATCGCGCAACCGGAGCTCGAGGACATCGAGGGCGTCCGACAGGTGCAGGTGAGCGGGGCGCCGACCGACCGCGTCGAGATCACGCTGACGCCCGCCGCCACCGCCGACGGCCTCACCGGCGCCGAGGTCGTGACGGCCCTGCAGACCAATGCCTCGCTCGTGCCCGCGGGCTCGGTCGACGCGGGCGACACCAGCCTGTCGGTGCAGGTCGGCCGCACGCCGACGACGCTCGAAGAGCTCCAGGCCGTGCCGGTGCCCCTCCCGACGGGCACCACCGCGCCGCTCGGGACGCTGGCCGAGGTCACCGTGGCGCAGGTCGAGGCATCGGCGTACGCCCGCACCAACGGCGAGCCCAGCCTCGCCATCGCGATCACCAAGACGCCCGACGGCAACACCGTCGACATCTCCCACGCGGTCGCCGACCTGACCGCGGAGCTCGAGGAGGACCTGGGTGACGGCACCGAGTTCACGGTGTCGTTCGACCAGGCGCCGTTCATCGAGAAGTCGGTCGAGGACCTCGCGACCGAGGGCGGCCTCGGCCTGATCTTCGCGGTCGTCGTGATCCTGGTCTTCCTCTTCTCGGTGCGCTCGACCCTCGTCACCGCGATCTCGATCCCGCTCTCGCTGCTCGTCACGCTCATCGGCCTGCGGCTCGGCGACTACACGCTCAACATCCTCACGCTCGGCGCCCTGACCGTCGCGATCGGTCGCGTCGTCGACGACTCCATCGTGGTGATCGAGAACATCAAGCGGCACCTGTCGTACGGCGAGGAGAAGGTGGCCGCGATCGTCACCGCGGTGCGGGAGGTCGGGGGCGCCATCACCTCCTCGACCATCGCCACCGCCGCCGTGTTCCTGCCCATCGGCGTCGTCGGCGGCCAGGTCGGAGAGCTCTTCCGGCCGTTCGCCGTCACGGTGGCCCTCGCGCTGCTCGCGTCGCTCCTCGTCTCCCTGACGATCATCCCGGTGCTCGCCTACTGGTTCCTGAAGTCCCCGGCCGGCCAGGTCGACGTGGCCGCCGTGCAGGCCGCGGCGGAGGAGAAGGAGGAGCGGGCCTGGCTGCGCCGCGCCTACGACCCGGCCGTGCGCTGGGTCGTGCGCCGGCCGTGGACCACGGTGCTCGCCGCCGTCGTCGTGCTCGTCGCCACCCTCGGTCTCTCGCCGTTCATCAAGACGAACTTCCTCGGCAGCAGCGGCCAGAACACCCTGACGATCACGCAGGACCTCGAGCCCGGCTCGTCCCTGGCCCGACGCGACGCCGCGGCGCAGCAGGTCGAGGACGTGCTCATCGGCGCCGACGCCGTCGAGACCGTGCAGACCTCGGTCGGCTCCACCGACCCGGCGGCCGCCGCGTTCGGCGGGGCCGGCGGGGCCGGCGGCAACACGTTCGCCCTCACGCTCGACGAGGACGCCGACTCCGACGCGGTCGCCGACCGGCTGACGAGCGACCTCGAGGCCGTCGACGGCGACATCACCGTCACCGCGGGCGACCCCGGCTTCGGCTCCGCGCTCGAGGTCGTCGTCACCGCCACCGACCAGTCCCGCCTCGAGGAGGCGGCGGAGCTCGTCACCGCCGAGCTCGCCGACGTCGACGGGATCGGCCAGGTCACCTCCGACGCCGCGCCGGCCCAGCCGGTGCTGACCGTGCAGCCCTACCCCCAGGCAGAGGCCGCCGGCCTCACGGCCACCGTGCTCGGCCAGCTCCTCGCGGCCACCCTCGTGCAGCCGCCCGTCGGGCAGGTCAGCATCGACGGCCAGCAGCTCGACGTCGCTCTCGTGACCGGTCCGAAGCCGACCTCGATCGAGGAGGTCGAGCAGCTGCCGGTGGCTCCGGGCTTCACGCTGGGGCAGGTCGCGGAGATCAGCGAGGAGCAGGTCGCGACCGCGATCACCCGGGCCGACGGCGAGCGCACCATCACGATCACGGGTGAGCCGGAGGCCGACGACCTCGGCTCCGTCACGGCCGACGTGCAGGCGCTGGTCGACGACCTCGACCTGCCCGAGGGCACCGAGGTCTCGCTCGGCGGCGTGTCCGAGGACCAGGCGGAGGCGTTCGCGCAGCTGGGCCTCGCCCTGCTCATCGCGATCGCGATCGTCTACGTCGTCATGGTCGGCACGTTCCGCTCGCTGGTGCAGCCGCTGATCCTGCTGGTCTCGGTGCCGTTCGCCGCCACCGGCGCGATGCTGCTCCTGGCCGTGACGGGGATCCCTCTCGGCGTACCGTCGCTCATCGGCGCCCTCATGCTCATCGGCGTCGTGGTCACCAACGCGATCGTGCTCATCGACCTCGTCAACCAGCGCCGCGAGGCGGGGGCGAGCATCACCGAGGCGCTCGCGGACGGCGGCGGCAAGCGCGTGCGGCCCATCGTCATGACGGCGCTGGCGACGATCCTGGCGCTGACGCCGATGGCGTTCGGCGTGACCGGCGGCAGCGCGTTCATCTCGCAGCCGCTCGCGATCGTGGTCATCGGCGGCCTGCTGTCGTCGACGTTCCTGACGCTGCTGCTCGTGCCGGCGCTCTACCTGCTGGTCGAGCGGCGCAAGGAGCGGCGCGCGGCGAAGCGGGCGCACAAGCGCGAGGCCCGCGCGCACGCGGCGCCGACGGCCTGACGCACCACCTCGTGTCGCGGCGGCCGCTTGGTCGCCGCGACACGATGGTCCGGACTGCACCGGCCCGGACCGAGGAGAACCCATGACCCCCGCTCAGCTGCTCGAGGACGCCTACGGCCGCGTGCTGGAGAACGGGCTCGCCGTCGTCGAGGGCCTCGACGACGACCAGCTCGCCGCACGCCCCGCCCCCGACGCGAACTCGATCGCCTGGCTGGTCTGGCACCTCACGCGCGTGCAGGACGACCACGTGGCCGACGTGGCGGGGACGCCGCAGGTGTGGACGACGCAGGGGTACGCCGCACGCTTCGCCCTCCCCCTCGACGAGGACGACACCGGCTACGGGCACTCCGCCGAGCAGGTCGCGGCCGTCCGCGCCGGTGCGGAGGACCTGCGCGGCTACCTGCAGGCGACCCACGACGCGACGGTCACCTTCCTCCGCACCGTCGCCGCCGAGGACCTCGACCGTGTGGTCGACACCCGGTGGGACCCACCGGTCACGCTGGGGGTGCGCCTCGTCAGCGTCGTGGACGACGGCGCCCAGCACGTGGGCCAGGCCGCCTACGTGCGCGGCCTGCTCGCGGCCGGCGACTGAGGGCCGCGCGTGCCCGAGCTCCCCGAGGTCGAGTCCGCCCGCGCCGTCATCGAGCGCGCGGCGCTGGGCCGGACGATCACCGACGTCGACGACTCCGACACGTGGGAGTGCCGTCCCCACGCACCCGGCGAGATACGCGACGCCCTCCTCGGGCGCTCGCTGATCGCCGCCCACCGCCGGGGCAAGTCGATGTGGCTGGGCACGAGCGGACGCGACGGCGACGACGACCCCGGCCCGGCGCTCGGCCTGCACCTCGGCATGAGCGGCCGCATCCTCATCACGGCCGCCGACGCCGCCGACGAGCAGGAGGGCGGTGACTACGCCGGCCGGGGCGGCGACCGTCGCGACGAGCGGTGGTTCCGCTTCACGCTCCGCTTCGCCGACGGCGGCAGCCTGCGCCTCCTCGACCCCCGGCGCCTCGGCCGGGTGCGCCTCGACCCGGACCTCACGGCCGTCGGGCCGGACGCCGGCGAGGTGGGCCGGGAGGAGTTCCGCGCCCGGGTGGGCCGGGGTACGGCGCCGCTCAAGGCCCGCCTGCTCGACCAGTCCGCGATCGCGGGCGTGGGCAACCTCCTCGCCGACGAGACGCTGTGGCAGGCCCGGCTCGACCCCCGGCGTCGGGTGGACGACCTCGACGACGACCAGCTCGACGAGCTCCGCCGCGTCCTGCGGCGCTGCATCCGCGCGGCGATCCGCCACGGCGGCGTGCACACCGGCGAGGTCGTGCCGCACCGCACGGCCGGTGGGCACTGCCCGCGCTGCGGCGCGGCGATGACCCGGGCCACCGTCGGCGGCCGCACGACCTGGTGGTGTCCCGCCGAGCAGACCTGAGTGTCGTGGCCCCAGCGCGACG
>DASWYU010000048.1:0-9977 GCA_036404795.1 Nocardioides sp.
CGACCGCGGCGGCCCGCGTGTGCACCACGCCCGAGGAGGCTGCGGCGGCGCTCGACGAGTTCGGCGCGCCGTACGTCGTGAAGGACGACGGCCTCGCCGCCGGCAAGGGCGTCGTCGTCACGAGCGACCGTGCGGCGGCGCTGGCGCACGCGGTGCAGTGCGACCGGGTGGTCATCGAGGAGTACCTCGACGGGCCCGAGGTCTCCCTCTTCGCCATCACCGACGGCAGCACGGTCTACCCGCTGCAGCCCGCCCAGGACTTCAAGCGGATCTTCGACGGCGACGAGGGTCCCAACACGGGCGGGATGGGCGCCTACACGCCGCTCGCCTGGGCGCCGGAGGGCCTCGTCGAGGAGGTGCTGCGCGACGTGCTGCAGCCGACCGTCGACGAGATGGCCCGCCGGCGCACGCCGTTCGCGGGCCTGCTGTACGCGGGCCTCGCCCTCACCTCGCGCGGCACCCGCGTCGTCGAGTTCAACGCCCGCTTCGGCGACCCCGAGACGCAGCCGCTCATGGCCCTGCTCGACTCCCCGCTGTCGCCCCTGCTGCTCGGCGCCGCGACCGGCACGCTCCACGACGTCGAGCCGCCCCGCTGGAAGTCGGGCGCCGCGCTCGCCGTCGTGCTCGCCTCGAAGGGCTACCCCGAGACCTCCTCGACGGGCGACGTCATCACGGGCCTGGCGGACGCCGAGGGCGTCGACGGGGTGCACGTCATCCACGCCGGTACGGCGCGTGACGGCGCCGACGTCGTCACCGCGGGCGGCCGCGTGCTGGCCGTCACGGCCGTCGCCTCGTCGCTGGAGGCGGCGCGGGCCGCGGCGTACGCCGGTGTCGGTCGCATCGCCTTCGACGGCGCGCAGCACCGCACCGACATCGCCCTCGCCGCCGAGCGCGGCGAGGTCCACGCCTGATCCAGGTCGATGTCGATGGGGTGAGCAACCCGCTAGACCAGCGGGACTCCACCCTTTCGCACGGTCGACCATTCAATGAAACTGCTGCTCCCTCACCGTCCTGTCGAAGGAGCCAGCGTGATCCTGTCCCGTCGCGCCACGAGCGGGCTGATGGCGCTCGTGGCGCTGCTCGCGGCCGTCCTGGTCGCGTCACCTGCTGATGCCGCGCCCCGGTGGAAGGTCGATGTCCGCGTCAGCGCCTCGGCCGTCCCGGCGGGTTCGCCCGTCACCGTGTCCGGTTCGCTCGCGCCCAACGCGTCGGGCAAGTCCGTCGCGATCCAGGCGAACAACGCCGGCACCTGGGTGCAGGTCGCCGTGGTGAAGACCAACAGCCGCGGGGTCTACTCGTTCACGCTGCGTCCCAAGCAGGCCGTGCCGACCTACGTGCGCGTCTACAAGCCCGCGTCGAACGGGTACAACGCGGGCGTCTCGGTGACGCGACGCATCGACGTGCTCGCCGTGCCGACGCTGTCCGTGACCAGCACCGGTCCGACCGCGATCGCGGCCGATGAGGAGTTCGTGCTCAACGGCACCGCGTCCGCCCACCTCGTCGGCAAGGCGGTGCAGCTCCAGTGGTACGACGCCGCTCGTCGGACGTGGGTCACCCTCGGGTCCAGCACCGTGGCCAGCAACCGGAGCTTCAGCGTGCGGGGCAAGGCGCTCACCGCGGGCCAGAACCAGGCCGTGCGAGCGGTCGCGCCCGCCACGCGGACCACCGCCGCCGCGGCCACGAAGAACTACTACTTCCAGGTGTACCGGTGGACCTACCTGCGGGACCTTCGCCCGGTCGAGGGAAACGTCCGGACCGGTTCCTGGTCGGTGAACGGCACGACCTACGCGCGGTCGGTCGGCATGAGGCACAACATGTTCAACAAGAGCAGCAGTGTCTCCTGGAACCTCGGTCGGGACTGCAGTCGCTTCCGGGCGACCGTGGGGCAGGACGACACGTCCCCGTCGGGCACGACCTGGTCCCTCGAGCTGCGCGCGGACGACGCGACGCGCTGGAGCAAGGGCGGCATGAAGCTGGGTCAGTCGCACGTCGTGGACATCGATGTGCGGAACGCGCTGCGACTGAGCGCCAACCTCACGTCGAGCGACGAGGGCACGTTCGTGTACGGCGACGCCCGCGTGCTCTGCGCCCCGTGACCTGAGCCGGGTTCTCGTGCCGTGGCCCCTGATGCGACGACCTCGACGCATCAGGGGCCGCTACGGGTCACTCGGGCTCAGTACTTCCCGAAGTTCTGCACGTAGTAGAGCCGCCCGTCGGCGCCCTTGGCGACGCCCACCCCGATGTGGGTGAAGTCGCCGAGGATGTTGGCGCGGTGGCCGGGGCTGTTCATCCAGGCGTTGACGACGGCGGTGACGTTGTAGCCGTAGGCCACGTTCTCCGCGGCGCGCGTCCAGCCGCGCGGCATCTGGCTCGCGTAGTTCGGGTTGTGCTCCATCCGGCCGTTCGACGCCATCCGCACGGCCCAGTTCTGGGCCACGGTGTTGATGCCGGACTGCTGGGCCAGGGCGGGCAGCCCCTGGCGGGCGCGGGCGGCGTTCGTGTCCGCCACGATGCGGTTGCGCGCGACCGTGAGGTCGTCCGACGGCGGCGGCGTCGAGGTGCCGACGGTCACGTTCACCCAGCTGCTGCCGACCCACGTGCCGCCCGCCGTCGCGACGGTGCGGAAGGTGCGCACGCCGTTCGTGCTGCCGGCGGGGTGGGTGAAGCCGTAGTTCCGGTACGACGGCAGCGCCGCCACCGTCGCCCACGTCGTGCCGCGCTTCTCCTGCAGCTTGAACGACCCCTGGTCGGGCAGGAACGTCGATCGCGCGGCGAACTGGATCGTGCCCCCGGGCGCGACCCGTGGGTTCGTCGCGGAGAACGCGGTCGACCCGCCCGCAGCGGTGGCGGGTGGTGGCGCGACGAGCAGCACTCCCGCGACCAGGGAGAGGGAGACGACGAGGCCGGACAACAGCTTCCGCACGGGATTGCTCCTCAGGTCCGTGACGCCACCGGGGGCGGTCTCCGGTGACCACTCTCCATCCTGGACGCTGCGCCGCCGATCCGCCACCACCTCTCCTGGCGAGGGCGGCGGGTGCCCGTGGGGGCGTACGGCGGCGGGACGGCGCCGTACGGCGTGGGAGGATGCGGCCCGTGACCCGCGCTTCCGTGCCCAACGTCCTCGCCACGCGCTACGCCGCCGCCGACCTGGCCGGCATCTGGTCGCCGGAGCACAAGATCGTGCTGGAGCGCCGGCTGTGGATCGCCGTCCTGAAGGCGCAGCGCGACCTCGGCATCGAGGTGCCGGACGGGGTCGTGGAGGCGTACGAGGCCGTCGTCGACGACGTCGACCTCGCGTCGATCGCCGCGCGCGAGCGCGTGACGCGTCACGACGTGAAGGCGCGGATCGAGGAGTTCTGCGCCCTGGCGGGCCACGAGCACATCCACAAGGGCATGACGTCGCGGGACCTCACGGAGAACGTCGAGCAGCTCCAGGTGCGGCAGTCCCTGGCGCTGCTGCGCGACCGGACCGTCGCCACGCTCGCCCGGCTCGCGCGGCTCGCGACCGAGCACGAGACGACCGTGATGGCCGGCCGGTCGCACAACGTGGCCGCACAGGCGACGACGCTGGGCAAGCGGTTCGCGACGATCGCCGACGAGATGCTCGTGGCGGTGCAGCGGGTCGAGGAGCTGCTGGCGCGCTACCCCCTCCGCGGCATCAAGGGCCCCGTGGGCACGGCGCAGGACATGCTCGACCTGCTCGGCGGCGACGCGGAGAAGCTGGCCGACCTCGAGGGCCGGGTCGCGACGCACCTGGGTTTCGGGCACGTGCTGACCAGCGTCGGCCAGGTCTACCCGCGCTCCCTCGACTTCGAGGTCGTCTCCGCGCTCGTGCAGCTCGTCGCGGGCCCGTCGAACCTGGCCACGACCATCCGACTCATGGCGGGCGTCGAGCTCGTGACCGAGGGCTTCAAGGAGGGCCAGGTCGGCTCGTCGGCGATGCCGCACAAGATGAACACGCGGTCCTGCGAGCGCGTCAACGGGCTCGCGGTGATCCTGCGCGGCCACCTCTCCATGGTCGGCGAGCTCGCCGGCGACCAGTGGAACGAGGGCGACGTGTCGTGCTCCGTCGTGCGCCGCGTGGCGCTGCCCGACGCGTTCTTCGCGGCCGACGGCCTGTTCCAGACGTTCCTCACCGTGCTCGACGAGTTCGGTGCGTTCCCGGCCGTGATCCAGCGCGAGCTCGACCGCTATCTGCCGTTCCTCGCGACCACCAAGGTGCTGATGAGCGCCGTGCGCAACGGCGTCGGCCGGGAGAGCGCCCACGAGGCGATCAAGGAGCACGCCGTCGGGGTCGCCCTCGAGATGCGTCAGGGCCTCGCCGTCAACGACCTCTACGAGCGCCTCGCCGGCGACGCCCGCCTCGGCCTCACGCGCGAGCAGATCGACGCCCTCGTCGCCGACCCGATCGAGTTCACCGGCGCCGCGCGCGCCCAGGTGCAGGCCGTCGTCGGCGCCGTCGAGACCCTCGCTGCCGCGCACCCCGCAGCGGCGGCGTACGCGCCGGGGGAGATCCTCTAGCGCACTCGCGAGTTTCGCGGAACGCCTGCGCTTCCGGCCGTGCCTGGCGTGCATCCGTTCCGCGGAACTGTCGATTCGCGGCACTAGCTCGCTCGGCGCCGCCCGCGCCCCGACGCCGGCCCCGCCCACGCCCGGGTCAGCGCGGCGCGTCCCGCCGGGGAGAACCCCGAGGTGCGCAGCAGGTCGAACCAGGCCCGGAGGCGTGCACCCGCGGAGGGTCTCGACCGGGTCGGCGATCCGGAGGCCACCGACGGTGTCGTACGTCGGAGCGGCGGACCCGCGGTGCATCACGAGTCCCCTCCGCTCCGTGGTGCCGTCGCCCGGGCCGACCGCCGCGAACACCGGGACAGCCCCGGGCAGCTCGGGCAGCCACCAGCCGTGGAGCCTGGCGGCGGTCGGCCCCGTGAAGCAGGCCCGCCGCGGGAGGGGCTCCTGCCACGCGCGGGCTTCGGCGCGGAGGGCGTCGGCCGCGTCGGTCGCACGGTGGATCCCCGGCGTGACCCGGGTCCACTCCCGACGTCGGGACGGGCCGAGGAGGACGGCGATGCGCGGAACGGATGCAGTTCCCGACGCGGCTCTGCTGCATCCGTTCCGCGGAACTCTGCGGGTGGCTACTCGCGCAACGATTCGACGCCCGCGAGCGTGGCCTCGGCCCACGCGTCGGACTCGACACCCAGCGCCGCGGCCGCAGCCTCGGCGCCGACGGGATCGGCCTTGAAGCGCGCCCCGACGGCGACCTGCAGCACCAGGTCGCCGTCCCTCACCACGTCGGAGCGCTCCGTGAGCAGGCTCGCGCTGTCCTCCCCCTCGACGGGGGCGCGCACGCCGACCGCACCGACGGACCGCTGCTCGTCGCCCCGAGACGTACTACAACTGCGGCGGCTGCTGACGTGCGTCGTCGAGTTGGCTGAAATGCGCAGCTCTCGCGTGCGTTTCAGCCAGCTCGACGCCCTCACGCGTGCGTTTCAGCCAACTCGACGCCCTCACACGCGCGTTTCAGCCAACTCGACGGTGTCAGGCCTGCGGGGTGACGTCGAGGACGACCTCGAACTCCAGCAGGTCGGCGCCCGAGGCCACGGGCTTGCGCGGCGCCTCGCCCTCGGGCGTCGCGTGCGCGGCCCGGGCGTCGCCGTCGCGCCACGCGGCGAACGACTCCTCGTCGGCCCACTGCGTCACGACGAAGTAGCGGGTCTCGCCGGCGGTCGGGCGCAGCAGCTGGAAGCCGAGGAAGCCGGGCTGGCCCTCGACCGTCCCGGCACGCGCCGCGAAGCGCTTCTCGAGCTCGGGTCCGGCCTGCTCGGGCACGGAGATGGCGTTGATCTTCACGACGGGCATGTCCGCGAGGCTATGCCAGGCCTCCGCGCCGGCGACGGCCGTCTCGGCGACTACCCTCCTCCCGTGATCGCGAACATCCCGCCGGCCCCGGCTCTCGAGGGCGCCACGCACCTGCACTCCGGGAAGGTGCGCGACCTCTACCGGATCGACGCCGGCGAGCACGCCGGGCGGCTGCTGATGGTGGCGAGCGACCGGATCTCGGCCTACGACTTCGTGCTCTCCACGACCATCCCCGACAAGGGCGAGCTCCTGACGCGGATGTCGTTGTGGTGGTTCGACCAGCTGGCCGACCTGGTGCCCCACCACGTCGTGTCGACCGACGTTCCGTCGGCCGTCGCGGGCCGCGCGGTCGTCTGCGCGGACCTCGCCATGTTCCCCGTCGAGTGCGTCGCGCGGGGCTACCTCACGGGCTCCGGCCTCGCCGACTACCGCGCGACCGGGGAGGTCTGCGGCATCGGCCTGCCGGCCGGGCTGGTGGACGGCGACCGGCTCCCCGCGCCGATCTTCACCCCGGCGACGAAGGCCGACCTCGGCGACCACGACGAGAACGTCTCCTTCGACGCCGTCGTGCGCACCGTCGGCGAGCACGACGCCGCGGCGCTGCGCGACCTCACGCTCCGGGTCTACGCCCGCGCGGAGGAGCTCGCCCGCGAGCGCGGGATCCTGCTCGCCGACACGAAGTTCGAGTTCGGCCGCGCGGCCGGCGAGGGCGACCGGGGGGCGATCGTGCTCGCCGACGAGGTGCTCACCCCGGACTCGTCGCGCTACTGGCCGGCCGACGACTGGCAGCCGGGTCGCACGCAGCCGTCCTTCGACAAGCAGATCGTGCGCAACTGGCTCACGTCGGAGGCGTCGGGCTGGGACCGCACCTCCGGCGAGGAGCCGCCCGCCCTGCCCTCCGAGGTGGTCGAGCTGACGCGGGCGAAGTACGTCGAGGCCTACGAGCGGCTCACCGGCGAGCGGTTCTGACGTGGTCGGGCACCGGTTGGTCGCCGACGTGACCGTGCCGTTCGCGGCGCCCCCGGCGAGGGTCCACGCCTACCTCGCGGACCCGGCGAACCGCCCCGCGTGGCAGTCGAGCCTGCGCCGCGTCACCGACGTGGTGGCGGCCGGCGACCACCCCGGGGACACCGGGACCTCGTGGACGGACGTGACCCTCGTGCCCGGCGTACGCCCGCTCATGGCCGTCGAGGCCAGCGAGCCGCCGCACCACTGGGTGGAGTCCGGCACGTGGCGGTTCGTGCGGGCCACGCTGACGATGTCCTACGTCGAGCGGGCCGACGGGGGCACCGACGCCCGGGCCGTGGCCCACCTGGCCCTGCCACTGCCGCTGGCGCCGCTCGGCCTGGTCCTGCGGGTGCTCGCGCCGCCGGCGCTGCGGGCCGACCTGAGAGCGGCGGCACACGTGTTGGGTCGGCCAACCTCGTGACGGGGCTCACTGCCTGCCCGTAGGTTGATCCGCATGACCAACCTGTCGTCCCTCCTCGAGGGCTCCGCGCAGACCTTCCCCTCCCGCGACGCGATCGTCCTCGGCGACACCCGCCTGACCTACGCCCAGGTGGACGGTGCCGCCAACCAGGTCGCGAACCTGCTCGTCTCCCGCGGCATCCGGCCGGGTGACAAGGTGGCGCTGACCTGCCCGAACCTGCCGTACTTCTCGATCGTCTACTACGGCATCCTCAAGGCCGGCGCGACCGTGGTGCCGCTCAACGTGCTGCTCAAGGCGCGCGAGATCGCCTACCACCTCGACGACTCGGACGCGAAGGCCTACTTCTGCTTCCAAGGCACTCCCGAGCTGCCGATGGGCACCGAGGGCAAGGCGGGCTTCGACCAGACGCCCGGCACGGAGCACTTCTTCGTCATCACGGCCGACCCGGCCGCGCCGTCCCCGATCGAGGGCACGGAGACGTTCGGCCAGGCGCTCGCCGGCCAGGCCCCGACCTTCACGTCCGTGGACACCGAGGACAGCGACACGGCGGTCATCCTCTACACCTCCGGCACGACCGGCCAGCCCAAGGGCGCCGAGCTCAGCCACTCCAACATGCGGTCGAACGCGCTCGTGAGCGAGCAGCTGTTCGGGGCGAACGCCGAGGACCCCGACACCTACCTCTGCGTGCTGCCGCTGTTCCACTCGTTCGGCCAGACCGTCATCCAGAACGGTGCGTTCGCCTTCGGCGGCACCGTCGTGATGCTGCCCCGCTTCGAGGCGGCGCCTGCGCTGGGTCTGATGCTGAAGGAGAAGGTGACCTTCTTCGCGGGCGTCCCGACGATGTACTGGGGCCTGCTCGGCGCGCTCGACGAGTCCGTCGACGTCTCCAGCATCGCCGCGAACCTCCGCGTCGCGGCCGCCGGCGGCTCGGCGCTGCCGAAGGAGGTCCACAAGAACTTCCAGGCGAAGTTCGGCGTCACCATCCTCGAGGGCTACGGCCTCTCCGAGACGTCGCCCGTCGCCTCCTTCTCGCCCTGGGGCGAGGAGCCGCGGGTCGGCTCGATCGGCACCCCGATCCCGGAGGTGGAGATGAAGCTCATCGACGCCGACTGGAACGAGGTCACCGAGGACGACGCGGTCGGCGAGATCGCGATCAAGGGCCCCAACATCATGAAGGGCTACCACGGCCGCCCCGAGGCGACCGCCGAGGCGATCCGCGACGGCTGGTTCCGCTCGGGCGACCTCGGCAAGAAGGACGCCGACGGCTGGTACTACATCGTCGACCGCGCCAAGGACATGATCATCCGGGGTGGCTTCAACGTGTACCCGCGCGAGCTCGAGGAGGTGCTGATGACGCACCCCGCGGTCTCGCTGGCCGCGGTCATCGGCGTGCCCCACGAGTCGCACGGCGAGGAGGTCAAGGCGTACGTCATCCTCGACGAGTCCGCCGACGCCGTGACGCCCGAGGAGCTCGTCGCCTGGGGCAAGGAGCAGTTCGCGGCGTACAAGTACCCGCGCGTCGTCGAGGTCGTCGAGACCCTGCCGATGACGGCGACGGGCAAGATCCTCAAGCGCGAGCTCGACTGAGCGACGCGTCGGCCGCCGGGTCACCCGGCGGCCGACGCGGGCTCACGCGAACGGGTTCGGCAGCGCGCCGGGCAGACCGGCGAGCAGCTCCCGGGCGCGGGCGGAGTGCTTGTGCTCGACGAGCACCTCGTAGCGCGTCGCC
Organism: Nocardioides sp.; assembly: GCA_036404795.1. GTDB lineage: Bacteria > Actinomycetota > Actinomycetes > Propionibacteriales > Nocardioidaceae > Nocardioides. The sequence continues at coordinate 9,015 of DASWYU010000048.1, forward strand.
ACGACGGAGCTGACCGAGCTGAAGTCGCGGCGGCCACCGGTGGCCGCGTAGCCCAGCACGGCCCACACGACGCTGAACGCGACGCCGAGCAGCACGGTCGAGAGAAGGATCGCCGCGAGGCTCTGGTCGACGAAGAACGAGAAGATCAGGCCGAGGAACAGGCCGAGCCACGCGCCGGACGCAGCGCCCGCCGCGGCCACCTTCGGGTAGGTCAGCCGGCCCGTCACGCGCTCGACCTGCTTGAGGTCGGTGCCGACGATCATGCAGTTCTGCACCGGGAACTCGGCGTCGGAGAGGAAGTCGACGGTGCGCTGGGCGGCCGCGTAGTCGTCGTACACGGCGAGCGACTGGGGGAACTCGAGCGAGAGGCGGCCCGCGGCGGCGGGCGGGACACGGTTGGACATGCCTCCAGTGTGCCGCGCCCCTCCGCGTCAGGGCAGCGTGCGGAGCGCCTCGACGACCGTGCGGGCGAAGACGGTGCCGCCCTGCTCGCCCGGGTGGATGCCGTCGGAGGCGAAGTCGGTGACCTGCGCCGACGTCTGGTCCCACCGAGCGAGCCCCACCCAGGGGTGCGCGGTGACGAACGCTCCGAGCTTGCGGTTCACCTCCGCCATCCACGGGCGGTCCCCGTGCGCCATCACGAGCACGAGGCGGTGCCCCTCGCCCATCGCCTCGACCACGGCGCTGAGCTCGCTGCTGCTGAAGTCGCCGTTCGTGCCGAGGGCGAGGACCAGGTAGGGCCGCAACCGCCCCGTCGCGCGCAGCTCCGCGACGATCTCCGGCGCCTCGTGCAGCTGTCGGCCGACGGCGGCGTCGACGCCCACGCCGGGGAGCTCCGCGACGAGGCCGGGAGCCGCCGCGAGGGCGACCGAGTCGCCGACGACGACCGTCTGGGCGCCGATCTCCTCCGGAGTCGCCCCGGCGAGGGGCGGGGGTGCCGGCTGCGGCTCGGCGGGCTCCGCC
>DASWYU010000049.1:0-7876 GCA_036404795.1 Nocardioides sp.
CCGTGGTCGACGAAGACCGCCGTCAGCTGGTCGCCGATCGCCCGCTGCACGAGCGCCGTGGAGACCGCGGAGTCGACGCCGCCTGACAGCGCCGAGATGACGCGCGCGTCGCCGACCTCGGCGCGGATCCGCTCGACCTGCTCCTCGACGATGTTGACCATCGTCCAGGTCTGGCGGCAGCCGGCGATGTCGACGAGGAAGCGCTCCAGCACCTCCTGGCCGTGCTCCGAGTGCAGCACCTCGGGGTGCCACTGCACGCCGGCGAGACGGCGCTCCGTGTCCTCGAACGCGGCCACCGGCGTGACGACCGTCGACGCGAGCACCGTGAAGCCCGCGGGCGCAGCCGTGACGGAGTCGCCGTGCGACATCCACACCCGGTGCTGGGCCGGCACGTCGGCGAGCAGGGTGCCCGCCTCACCGACCTCGACCGGGGTGCGGCCGTACTCGCGCGCACCCGTCGGCGACACTGTCCCCCCGAGGCCCTGCGCCATCAGCTGGAAGCCGTAGCACATGCCGAACACGGGGGTCCCGGACGTGAAGAGGTCCGTGTCGAGGCGGGGCGCTCCCTCGGCGTACACGCTCGACGGGCCGCCCGACAGGATGATCGCCGCCGGGCGCTTCGCGAGCATCTCCGCGACGGGCAGCGTGTGCGGGACGATCTCGGAGTAGACCCGCGCCTCGCGCACGCGGCGCGCGATGAGCTGGGCGTACTGGGCGCCGAAGTCGACCACCAGGACGAGGTCGTGGTCGGGGGTGCCAGCAGACATCGAGGGCCTTTCACTTGCGCGTGGGGACCCGCGGAGTCTAGCCCGCGAACGCACCAGGGCCCGGCCGGGGAGGGAGGGTGGCCGGGCCCTGGTGGTCCTTGCGACTGCGGAGCAGCGCAGGACGACTGGGTCCGGGCTGGGAGGGAGCAAACATGCCGGACCCACAGGAGACAACGAGGCCTCCCGACGCCGGTTACGCCGACGTCCGCAATCTTTTCCGCGGGGGCGCGGAGCCGTCTCAGCTGACGCCGACGACGGGCAGCCGGAGAGCCGCCGGCGCCTGCGGCGGCACCGCGGGGCGGTGGGGGGCGACGGCCGCGATGCGCTCGTACGACGCACCCAGCGCCGGCCGCGAGTCCGCCTCGCCCTTGTTGGGCCAGAACGCCATCGCCCGCTCCGCCTGCGCCGTGATCGTCAGCGACGGGTTGACGCCCAGGTTCGCCGAGATCGCCGAACCGTCCACGACGTGCAGGCCCGGGTGGCCGAACATGCGCTGGTAGGGGTCCACCACGCCCGACTCCGCCGACTCGCCGATGGTGCAGCCGCCGATGAAGTGCGCGGTCAGCGGCCGGTTGAACGGCTCGCCCACGGTGCCGCCCGCCTTGCCGCCGATCATGTCGGCGATGCGTCGGGTCGCCTCGTTGGCGATCGGGATCCACGTCGGGTTGGGCGCGCCGTGGCCCTGCTTCGACGAGAGCCGCCAGCCGAACGGGGTGCGCTTCGGGAACGTGGTGATGGAGTTGTCGAGCGTCTGCATGACGAGCGCGATCACGGTGCGCTCCGACCAGTGCTTCATGTCGTAGAGGTCGAGGACGTTGCGGCGCTCCCTCCACAGCTCCTTGAGCCACGTCTGCCAGCGCGGACCCGGGCCGCCGCCGTCGGTCAGCACCGTCTGCATCAGTGCCATCGCGTTGGAGCCCTTGCCGTAGCGGACCGGCTCGATGTGGGTCACCGGGTCGGGGTGCCACGACGACGTGATCGCGACGCCCGTGCTGTAGTCGGTCGACAGGTCCGGGGCGAGCGCCCCGAGGATCGACTCGGAGTTGGTGCGGGTGAGCACACCGAGCCGGTCGGAGACGCCCGGCAGGTCGCCGGTCACCTTGAGCCGGTGGAGCAGCTTCTGCGTGCCGAGCGCGGCCGCGGAGAAGACGACCTGCTCGGCCGTGTAGCTGCGCACCGCCGAGCGGCGCGACAGCTTCGCCTTCGTCCAGCGCACGTCGACCCGGTACCCGCCACCCGCCAGCGGACGGACCCGCGTGACGGTGGTCAGCGGGTGCACCTGCGCGCCCAGCTTCTCCGCCAGGTAGAGGTAGTTCTTGACCAGCGTGTTCTTCGCGTTGTGCCGGCAGCCGGTCATGCACTCGCCGCAGTTGCGGCAGGTCGTGCGGCGCGGTCCGGCCCCGCCGAAGAACGGGTCGTCGACGTGGATGCCGCCGCCCTTCTCGGCGCCGCCGTGCTCGGGTCCGCCGAAGAACACACCGACCGGGGTGGGGTGGAACGTGTCGCCGACGCCCATCTCCTCGGCGGCCTTGAGCATCACGTCGTCGCTGGCCGTCCGCACCGGGTTCTCGACCACGCCGAGCATCCGCTTGGCCTGGTCGTAGTAGGGCGCCAGCTCGTCCTTCCAGTCCGTGATGTGCGCCCAGGACGGGTCGGCGTAGAAGGCGTCGAGCGGTTCGTAGAGCGTGTTCGCGTAGACCAGCGACCCGCCACCGACACCGGCACCGGCGAGGATCATGCAGTCCTTGATCACGTCGATGCGCTGGATGCCGTAGCACCCGGCCTGCGGGGCGAACAGGTACTTCTTCAGGTCGAACGAGGTGGACGCGAAGTCCTGGTCCTCGAACCGCGCGCCGGCCTCGAGCACGCCGACGCGGTAGCCCTTCTCCGTGAGCCGGAGCGCCGAGACGGAGCCGCCGAAGCCGGAGCCGACGACGAGGACGTCGTAGTCGAAGCTCACGCGCGGCCCGTCTTCTTGAGGAGACGGAGGCTGACGTTCATGACCTTGGCGTAGGCCTCGTCGGAGAGGCCGAACGACGGTGCGATCGGCATGACCCGCTGGCTCGCGACCGACTGGGTCTCCGTGTAGCGCAGGATGCCCTCGGCGCCCTGGCGCCGACCCATGCCCGACTCGCGCATGCCCCCCATGGGAGCGCCGAGCGAGGCGAAGGTCGCGGCGAACGCCTCGTTGACGTTCACCGTCCCGCACTTGATGCGGCTGGCCACGGCACGCGCACGCGCCCCGTCGCGGCTGTAGACCGACGCGTTGAGGCCGTACTCGCCGTCGTTGGCGCGGGCGACGGCCTCCGCCTCGTCGCTGAAGCGGTAGAGCGACACGACCGGGCCGAACGTCTCCGTCCCGAAGCACGCCATCTCCGGGGTGACGCCCTCGAGGATGGTCGGCTCGTACATGAACGGGCCCAGGTCGGGCCGCGCCCGGCCGCCGGCGAGCACCGTCGCGCCCTTCTCGACAGCGTCCGCGACGTGCGCGGTCACCGTCTCCAGCTGGCTGGCGTTGATGAGCGAGCCCATGTCGTTGCCCCACTCGAGCGTCGCGCCGAGCGTGAGGGCCTGGGTGCGGGCGACGAACCGATCGACGAACCGGTCGTAGACCTGGTCGGCGACAAACATCCGCTCGATCGAGACGCACAGCTGGCCGGCGTTGGAGAACGCCGCGCGCACGGCGCCCTCGGCCGCCTTCTCGACGTCGGCGTCCCGCAGCACGAGGAGCGGGTTCTTGCCGCCGAGCTCCAGCGAGCAGCCGATGAGGCGCTCGGCCGCCTGGGCGGCCACGCGCTTGCCGGTCGCCGTCGAGCCGGTGAAGCAGACGTAGTCGGCGCGCTGGATGATCGCCGTGCCCACCCGCGAGCCCGGGCCGGCGACGACCTGCCACAGGTCGGGCGGGAAGCCCGCCTCGTCGAGCAGCCGCGCGGCGAGCAACGCGCTCAGCATGGTCTGCGAGTCGGGCTTCGCGACGACGGCGTTGCCGGCCGCGATCGCAGCGAGGCCGTCGCAGAGCGCCATCGTGAAGGGGTAGTTCCACGGCGAGATGACGCCGACGACGCCCTTCGGCAGCCGGTTGACGTCGACGCGGGTGAGCCCCGGGATGACGCCGGGCACGCGCCGCGTCTCGAGGTGCCGGCGCAGCGTGCGCCCGTAGTAGCGGGCCGTCAGCGCGATGTGGAGCGGCTCGTCGAACGCGTGCTTGCGGGCCTTGCCCGACTCCCACACGATCAGGTCGAGGATCTCCTCCTGACGCTCCAGCACCAGGTCGTGCAGGCGCAGCAGCAGCTCCTGGCGGTGGGCGAGCGAGGTGCGCGCCCACGCCTCCTGCGCCCGGCGGGCCCGCGCGAACGCCTCGGCGACGTCGGCGTCGGAGGACTGCGGCACCGACGCGAGCGGCGCGCCCGTGAGCGGGGTGCGCGTCAACGCCTGCTCGCCACTGCTGGCGAGGAGGCGGGACGTGAGGACGGCGACCTGCTCGGGCTCCAACGCGTACGACGCGGAGGGGTCGTGCTCGGGGTCGCCCGGCCCCGTGACGAGGGGACCGCCGGCCGGGATGGAGTTGCTCATGTACCGAGAGTATGTCTGCGCGAGCGCCGCATCTACCTCTCGGTAACAATTGGCCGCAGTTGACAACTCCATCCCGATTGTCAAGCGCTCGTCCGCGAGGCGACCACGCCGAGGACGAGTCCCCCGACCGTGCCGAGCAGGGAGATGAGCACCGACTCGAGGCGCACCATGCGCCGTACGCACTTGTCGTCATCCCGATGATCCGCAGCAGGCCGAGCTCACGGCGACGCTCGAGGATCGAGAGCGACATCGTGTTGACGATGCCGATGAGCGCGATGAGCACGCTCATCAGGAGCAGCCCGGTGACGGCCTGGATGAGGAAGTCCATGATCCTGCCGAGGAGCTCGCCCACCAGGTTGCCGGGCACCGCCGTGATGTCGGGACGGCGCCGGCGGGGAAGTCCACCGTCACCCCGGCGAGGGCGTGGACGGCGGCGTCGCCGGTCCCGTAGGTCTTGCGCGCGTCCACCGCGGCTGCCGCGACGGCCCGGCCCGGTGCAGTTCTGGTCTCGGTCACCCGTCCAGCCGACACCATGCCGTCACGGCACAGTCGAGGTCCGCAGGCCCGCTCCGGCGAGGTGTGGACTTTCGGCCCGGACGGTATGGCCGAAGGTCGCGCGAGGGGCGTCCGAGGGCCCGGCGGCGCGCGTCCCGGGACCGCCGGCGCGGCCGGGCCCCTCGACCTGGCCCCCGAGCTGTCCGGTGTCTCACGGGACCTCACCCCTCGGACCACGCCCTCCTCGTCGTGCTCAGCCGCGTGCTCGAGCCCCAGCAGCTGGCCGCGGTCGCGGAGATGGTCGTGTGGCTGCCCGAGCAGCCGGGACGCGACTTCGACCGGCTGCCCGCCGGGGCCTCCGAGGTGGCCCGGGCCGACGTCGCCGACCGCCTGCTCGTCGAGCAGCTCGCCGTCCGCGAGCGCTTCCCCGACCTGCCCGACCTGCCATCCGGGAGCGCCGCGGCGCGCACCGTGGCGGGCGCGCTCGCCGAGATCTACAACGAGGCGCAGCTCGACGTGCTGGGCCGCGTGCACCGGATGCGGGCGGCGATGCCGGGCCGCACGAGCTCGCACCCGTCGCTCAGCGCACGGATCGCGGCCGGCCTCACAGCAGGTCCCGCACCTGCACCCGCGCTTCGTCCGCCTCCTGGTCCGTGAGCTTCTGCTGGCTCTGCCGCTCGGCCTCGACCCGCCGGAGGTAGTGGTCGACCTCCTCCTCGGTGCGGCTGCGGCTCCACCCGAGCTCGGCGGCGAGGAGGTCGGCGACGGGGCGGGCCGCCTCCGTGCCTCGGTCGAAGGTCTCGATGGAGATCCGCGTGCGCCGTACCAGCACGTCGTCGAGGTGCCGGGCCCCCTCGTGGGTGACCGCGTAGACGATCTCCGCGGCGAGGTAGTCCTCGGCGCCCGGCAGCGGCTGCCCGAGCACCTTGCGGGTGGCGACGAGGTCGAGGACGTCGTCGACGAGCCCGCCGTAGCGGGCGAGCAGGTGGTCGATGCGGGCGACGTGCAGGCCGGAGCGGCGGGCGAGCATGACGCGCTGGTTGGAGCGCGTCTCGAACCCGTCGGCGCCGAGCAGCGGGACGCGGTCGGTGATGGAGTCGCGCACCCCCGTGCTGCCGCCCGTGGTGAGCGAGTGGGCGGCCGCGTCGACCGCGTCCTTCGCCATCACCCGGTAGGTCGTCAGCTTGCCGCCGGCGATCATCACGAGACCGGGCACGGGGGTGACCACGGTGTGCTCGCGACTGATCTTCGACGTGGGCTCGGACTCGCCGCGCAGCAGCGGACGCAGCCCGGCGTAGACCCCCTCGACGTCGGAGTGGTCGAGCGGCTCCTTGAGGAGCGTGTTGACGTGCGTCAGCACGTAGTCGATGTCGGCCTTCGAGGCCGCCGGATGGGCCTTGTCGAGGTCCCACGCGGTGTCGGTGGTGCCGATGATCCAGTGCCGTCCCCACGGGATGACGAAGAGCACGGACTTCTCGGTCTTCGTGATGAAGCCCGCCTGCGAACGGATCCGGTCGCGCGGCACGACGAGGTGGATGCCCTTCGACGCCTGCACGTGCAGCGCACCGCGGCCGCCGACCATGTCCTGGATCTCGTCCGTCCACACGCCCGCGGCGTTGACGACGACGCGCGCCCTGACCTCGAAGTCGAGGCCGTTCTCGAGGTCGCGCGCCCGGACGCCGACGACACGCTCCCCCTCGCGCAGGAACCCGGTGACCTGGGTGCGGGTCGCGACGTGGGCGCCGTGGCTGGCCGCCGTGCGCGCGACCGTCATGACGAGACGGGCGTCGTCGACCTGCGCGTCGTAGTAGCGGATCGCACCCGACAGCTCGTCGGTGCGCAGGTCGGGCGCGATGCGGGCCACCTGGCGCCGGAACAGGTGCCGGTGGCGCGGGACCCCCATGTCGTACTTCCCGAAGGCCGCCATCGTGTCGTAGAGCGCGAGACCCGCACCGACGTACGGCCGCTCCACCGCCTTCGTCAGCGGGTAGAGGAACGGCACGGGCCGCACGAGGTGCGGGGCGAGGCGCGTGAGGAGGAGCCCGCGCTCCTCCAGCGCCTCGCGGACGAGGCCGAAGTCGAACATCTCCAGGTAGCGCAGCCCGCCGTGGACGAGCTTGCTCGACCGGCTCGACGTCCCGGAGGCGAGGTCGCGCTGCTCCACCAGGCCGGTCGTCAGGCCGCGGGTGACGGCGTCGAGCGCCACGCCGGCGCCGACCACGCCCCCGCCCACGACGAGCACGTCGAGGTCACCGGCGGTCGTGCCGGAGAGCGCGTCGATCGCCGCGTCGCGGGCGGCGGGGCCGAGGACTCCGGGGCGGGGCGCAGTCATGCGGCCATCCTGCCTCAGACCCGGCGACGCGGTCCGAGGCTCGGGCGGTGGTCGGCGAGCATCGTGTGCGTACGGCGCGTGCTCGCCACCAGGTCGAGGTCCAGGTCGCTCACGACGACGCCCTCCTCGGTGCCCAGCCGTGCCAGCACGCGGCCCTCCGGGTCGTAGAGCGCCGATCCGCCGCTGAAGTCACGCCCGCCGCAGCGCCCGGTGAGGCCCGCGAACGCGACGTACAGGCCGTTCTCCAACGCCCGGGCCGCGTAGTAGAGGTCGCGGCGGTGCTCCGAGCCCGCGAAGTAGGCCGCGGAGGCGAGGTAGCCGACCGCGCCGTCGCGGGCAGCGGCGGCGGCGTGCTCTCCGAAGCAGCCGTCGTAGCAGATGCTCAGCCCCAGCTCGACGGCCCCGACGGCGTCGCCGATCCGCACGGAGGCGCCGTGGTGACCGACGACGAACCGGTCCTTCTCGTCGCCGTCGAGGTGCTGCTTGTCGTAGGGCACCGTGACCGCGCCGTCGGTCGCGACCATCGCGAGCGAGAGCGTGGCGAGGTGGCCGCGCGCGACCGGGGTGCCGACCAGCGCGACGACGCCGCCGGCCCGTGCGGACTCCCGGAGCGGGTCGAGCAGCGGCCCGGCGAGGTCGGCGGGCGTGGGCAGCGGCGCCGCGAACGCGGACGTGGCGTAGCCGGTGAGGAATGCCTCCGGGAGCACCA
>DASWYU010000050.1:0-15028 GCA_036404795.1 Nocardioides sp.
CCCGGTTGACCGGGGAAAGTGCCGCTTTGACCATCAACGTTGATGGTTTCAGCGGTGTGTTCCCCGGTCGACCGGGGAAAGTGCCACCCCCCACGACCCGCACGGACCGAGGTCGCAACCAAACGGCGTCGGGGGGATCGCGGGGGTCGCGGAGGGCGGGGAGGTCACGGCGCGCGCCGTACCCCCACCACCCGAACCACCGCGCGGCGGGCTCGGCGGCGATCTCCCGCTCGAGCACGGCGAACGGGTCGTCGCCGACCACGACGCTCCGCCAGGCGCCGGGGCGGCCGGTCCAGCGCCGTACCTCGCCGGCGATCGCGTCCCACGTCAGCGACACGTCGTCCTCGTCGAGCCCCGCGACGTAGGACCGCGTGCCCGACCACGTCCGGCCGCCGGTGCCGTCGAGCACGACGCAGCGGGGGTACGTCGCGGCCAGCGCCGCCACGTCGGCGTCGGTGACCCCGGGGGCGGGGGTGGAACTCACGCGTCGGAGGGTACGTCGAGGAACCGCGCCACCATCGCCGCGCCGTGCTCGCTGAGCACCGACTCGGGGTGGAACTGGACCGCCTCGAGCGGCAGGGTGCGGTGCCGCACCCCGAGCACGACCTCACGGCCGTCGTCGCCGACGCAGGTCGCGCTCACCTCGAGCGCGGCGGGCACCGTGACGGCGCCGAGGGAGTGGTAGCGCACGGCCCGGAAGTCCTGGGGCAGCCCGGCGAAGACGCCGCGGCCGTCGTGGCGCACGCGGGCGACGTCGCCGTGGGCGGGGTGGATGCGGTCGACGGTGCCGCCGTACGCCGCGACCAGTCCCTGCAGCCCGAGGCAGACGCCCAGCACGGGACGGGTGCCGGCGAGCAGCACCGCACGCCCGACCGAGAAGTCCGTGGGACGCGTCGGGTGGCCCGGACCCGGCGACAGCACGACGTGGGAGTGGGCGAGCACGGCGTCCGCGGTCGTCTCGTCGTGCTGCACGATCGTCGGCAGGACGCCCGTGACGGCGGCGACGAGGTGCGCCAGGTTGTGCGTGGAGGAGTCGTGGTGGTCGACCAGCACGACGCGGGGCGGCACTCCCGGAGCCCGCTCAGTCGGGCCGGACGAGCAGGTCCCGCACGAGCCGGTGGATCAGGGCGAACCCGTTCTGCGTGAGGATCGACTCCGCGTGGAACTGGATGCCCCGGTAGTGGGGTCCGGCCACGAGGTGCACGTCGCCCGTCGCGGGGTCGGCCTCGGCGTACACGCCGGGCGCCACCTCCGCGCGCCCCCGCCCGTCGACGCCCTCGACCCGCCCGACGAACGTGTTGTAGAACCCCACGCGCTCGCTGCGGCCGTCGATGCGCACCGGCGACTGGGTGCCCTGGAAGACGATGTCCTTGAACGCGAGCGGCACCCCGAGGTGGTGGCACAGCGCCTGGTGGCCGAGGCAGACGGCGAGGAACGGGCGCTCGGCCGCCATCAGCTCGGCGACCGCGGCGCGCAGCTGGCCCATCTTGGGGTCGGCGTCGTCGCGCGGGTCGCCGGGCCCGGGGCCGACGATCACGAGGTCGTGGCCGTCGAGCGCGCCCGGTGCGTAGGCCTCGTGGCGCACGACCGTGCTCGTCATCCCCAGCACGCCGAGCACGTGGCGCAGCATGTTCACGAAGTCGTCCTCGCCGTCGAGGATGACGACGCTCCTCCCGGCCAGGTCGGGGTCGGTCTCCTCGTCGGCCTGGTCGGTGAGCCAGAACGACGACAGGCGCCGGTTGCGGGAGGCGAGCGCGAGCAGCACGTCCTCGTCGTTCACCAGCTCGGCCACGTCGACGTCGCTCGCGGGCCGGGCCGGCACGAGCCCGAAGGCCGAGAGGATGCCGCCCGCCTTCGCGTGGGTCTCGGCGACCTCGTACGCCGGGTCCGAGTCCCGCACGAGCGTCGCGCCCGCGGTGACGGTGAGCCGGCCGTCGGGCTTCACGTCGGCCGTGCGGATCACGATCGGGCTGTCGAGCACCGGCGTGCCGTCGGGGTCGCGGCCGAAGATGGCGAGCGCGCCCGCGTAGTACTCGCGCCCCACCTGCTCGTACTCCGCGATGAGGCGGGCCGCGTTCTCGACGGGGCTGCCGGTGACGGTCGCGGCGTACATCGTGTCGCGCAGCACCTCGCGGACGTCGCGGTCGGTGCGGCCGGCGAGCAGGTACTCCGTGTGCACGAGGTGGGACATCGGCTTGAGGAACGGGCCGAGCACCTGGCCGCCCTCGTGGCAGACGTCGCACATCATCTTGAGCTCCTCGTCGACGACCATGAAGAGCTCGTAGATCTCCTTCTCGTCGGCGAGGAAGTCGAGGAGGTCGCTCTTGAGGGTCGGGGCGTCGACGCCGCGCGGGAGCCGGAACGTGCCGGAGATCGGGTTCATCCGCACGTCCCCGCCGTGCACGCTGACGTGCCGCTCCGGGCTCGCGCCCACGAGGTAGCGGTCGCCGGTGAAGAAGAGGAAGGTCCAGTAGGCGCCGCGCTCGCGGGCCAGCAGCCGCCGGTAGACCTCGAGGGCCCGCTCAGCGCTCCAGTCGGCGACGACCGCGCGGTACTGCCGCGCGACCACCAGGTTGGCGCCCTCGCCGCGGCCGATCTCCTCGTCGATGATCTGCCGGACGATCGTCGCGTAGTCGTCGTCCTCGATGGCGAAGCCGCCGCGGTCGACGAAGTCGACCTCGCCCTCGGGCAGCGCGTCGAGGATCTCGCCGACGCTGAACTCCCACTCCGTCTCGACGTCGACGACCACGAGGGGCGTGCCGTCGTCGTGGGCCGCGAAGCCGCGCTCCGCGAGCTGCCGGAACGGTACGGCGACGAGCCGGTCGCACTGCCGCCCCGGCGCCGGCTCGCCGGTCTCGAGGGGGATGTCGAGGATCGAGTCGACCTCGGAGCGGGTGCCGCCGACGAGACCGACCGTGTCGCGGTCGCCCGCCCGCGTCGAGCGCCGGATGATCGCCCACGCCTCGTGCCCCTGGAGCGCGGCGAGGGCGTCCTCGGCGTTCGGGCGGGCGGCGGGGGTGCTCGTCATGGGCGGGAGCCTACGTTCCGGGGATCGGCGGGTCGGTACGGCGGTAGTTCGTCCAGTGCGTCTCCAGCGTCATGCCGGCCCGCTCGTAGACACCGAGCGCCCCCGTCGGGTTCGCGGAGTCGACGTCGAGCGCCGCACGGTCGAAGCCCGCGAGCCGGCACTCCTCGAGCGTGCGACGCAGCAGCACCGACGCCAGCCCCCGGCCCCGGTGCGCCCGCGTCGTGCCGACCCGGGCCACCCACGCCTCCCGCAGGCCCGTGACCTCGCGGACCGCGTCGTACTCCTCCGCCTGCACGTAGCCAGCGATCCCGCCGCCCTCCTCGACCGCGAGGAACGTGAGCCCGGGGCGGAAGCTGCGGGCGCCCGAGACCCACTGGTGCCACTCCGGCGCCGTCCACGCGCTCGACCCGGGGTGGTCGCGGAACACCTCGTTGTGGACGAGGCGGAGGGCGTCCTCGTCGGTCTCCGGGTCGTAGCCGCGGATCCGCAGGCCGTCGGGCACCGACCCCACGTCCTGCACCGGCAGCGGCCCGACGCCGAGCACGAGCGAGTAGCGGTCGGGCACCAGCCCGATCCCCGCCAGCACGTCGCGCTGCGCGGCGTCGGCGGACAGCCCGCTGAACCCCAGCACGGCGCGCAGGTGCGGCGCGACGGCACGGTGCCGCTCCTGCATCCGCGCGAGCATCGCGGCGGCGAGCCGGGTGCCGATGCCCTCGCCGCGGCGGTCGGGGTGCACCCCCGCGGAGGCGTACGACGCCAGCTCGTCCTCGCCCGGCTCCCGGGGCACCACCCGGAACGACCCGACGAGCTCGTCGCCGTCGAAGGCGCCGACCCAGTCGCGGGCCGGGTCGAGCAGCGGGTCCGCGATCTCCTCCGCCAGGTCGGCCAGGTCGTAGTGCTCGTCGGCGCGGTCGACGGCCTCCACCGCGCGGAGCAGCGCCAGCAGGGCCGGCAGGTCGTCGGGTCCGAGTCCGCGGAGGTGCACGCTCACGCGCGGCACGGTAGGTGCGCGCAGTGATGCGTCGCGACCGGTTTTCGGAGCGCCCCACCACAGCAGTCGGAAGTTAGGGCAGACTCATCTCGTGCCCTCCCCCCACCGACGCACGGTCCTCCGCGCTGCCGCCTGGAGCGCGCCGACCGTCGCCGTGGTCGCCGCCGCCCCGGCGCACGCCGTGTCCACCGGCCTCCGCCTGCGGGCCTCGGTGGGCACGTCGCGGATCTACGCGACGACCGCGGGCGACCCGCCGGCGCTGCTGCTCGACGCGGCCTGCACCGTCACCGTCCTGGGCGGGGCGCTCGACGAGCTCGTCACCGCGACCGTGAGGTGGGTCGGCGCCGGGGCGAACGCTGCCGCGGCCCGCGTCCAGGCCGTGAACCAGCGCTGCGACTGGTCGCCGGCGGAGACCTACACGCCCGGGCTCTGGTACCCGTCCATCTCCTTCCGCCGCGTCGTCACCGGCGGCGCCGGCACGATCGTCGCGTTCGACGCCGCGCCGCTCTGCGCGCTCGAGTGGCGTCAGGAGCGCCGCGGGACCGTCACCGTCACCTTCTCGTCCGCCTCCGCCCTGGGCGACGCGGCGGACCTGACGCCCTAGCCCCGCCCCTCTCGCGCCCAGCGCGCGAGGTGGTCGACGAAGGTGCGGCGGTCGCGGGTCCAGTTGTGCTGGGCCGCGACGTACGCGTGCCCCTGCTGCGCCAGCTCCCGCGCCCGCCCGCGGTCGTCGGCGAGCGCGAGGACCGCGTCGACCGGCGCCTGGCCGAAGGGCACCACCACGCCCCCGCCGGAGGCGTCGAGGAACGACTCGACCTCGGGCAGCGGCGTGGCGACGACGGGGACGCCGTGCGCCAGGTACTCCATGTTCTTCGTCGGCAGCGACACCCGGTGGTTGAGCTCGTCGTGGAGCAGCGCGAGCCCCGCGACGGCGCCCCGGATGAGCGGGAGCGCCCGGTCGTTGGGCACGAAGCCGTGCCAGGTGAGCGTGCCCGCGTCGTGCGCGGCCTGCAGGGCGGCGCCGGTCTCGCCGTGCGCCGTACCGACCACCTCGACCCGCACGTCCTCCCGCCCGCGCTCCCGGAGGCCGCGGGCGAGCGCGACGATCTCGCCGGCGCCGCGGTCGCGCGTCAGCGTGCCCAGGTAGACCACCCGCGCAGGGCCGTCGGCGTCCGGGCCGGGCACCGCGGCGGGCACGGCGGTCGAGTTCGGCACGACGGGGTGCTCGCCGTGGAACAGCGCGCGGTAGCCGTGCTCCGCGAGCAGCAGGTGGTGCCGCTTCTCGGCCCGGCCGAGCAGCCACGTGAGGAAGCCCGCGAGCGGGACCCGCAGCCAGGCGGGGATCCACGTGCGGATCTGCACCGTCGCCGGCACGTTCTCGTGCACGTCCCAGACGACGGGCGTGCGGCCGGCCGCGCGGGCGACCAGCAGCAGCTCCGGGTCGTGGATGAGCACGAGGTCGTGCGCGGGGGCGAGGGTCCGGAGCGTGCGGGCGGCGTGCACGAGCGCCCCGATCCGCTTCCGGCCGTAGGCCCGCCGCACGTCCACCGGCACCACGCCGGCGGGGGGCTCGACGTCGAAGCCGGAGTACGGCGCCGCGAACGTCACCGCGAACCCCGCGTCGAGCAGCGCCCCCAGCTCCCGGTGCGCGATCCGCGCGTCGCCGGGGTGGTGGACGATCGTCATCACCAGCACGCGCAGCCCGGCGCCGGGCTCGGTATCCGTCACCCGGCGAGCGTAGCCGCGCCGGGCGGAGGACCGCGCGCAGATTCGTCGGTGGCGGCCGGGGGTACGACGCCTCTCCGACCCGCTCGGCGATGCTGCCGGGCTCGACCCGCAGGAGACCCCGTGAGCCAGCCGCCCCTCCCTCCGCAGCAACCGCACCAGCCGCCCCACCAGCCGCCCCACCAGCCGCCCCACCCACCTCAGCGCCCGGCGGGCCGCGGCGCGAACAAGGGCCTGCTCGTCGGCCTCGGCGTGCTCGCCGGCGTGCTGGTCCTCGGCGGCGGCACCTGGGCCGCCGTGGCCGCCTTCTCGGACGACGCGCCCGGCAGCGTGCGGGAGACGGCCGAGCGGGCGATCGAGGCCGCGGAGGACCTCGACGTCGACGCCGGCGCGCGCCTCATGTGCACCACCCCGACCGACGACGAGCGGGCCGAGCTCGAGGACGCGATCTCCGGGACGCGCGAGATCGCGGGCACGGACGATCCCGAGGTCGACTACGAGATCGTGTCCGTCGAGGAGACGGACGACGGCGGTACGGCGGTGATCGAGGCCGAGGGCGAGGAGGGCGAGCTCGAGGACGCGTTCCTCGAGGTGCGGCTGGTCGTCACGGCCGACGACGGCGAGCACTGCATCGACGAGATCGAGGTCCTCGACGGCCGGGGACCGTGACCCTCGCGCGGACCGCGCTCGCGCTGCGCCTCGGAGCGGTGGTCGTGGCCTGCGGACCCGCGGTGGTGGCGCTGGGCCTCGGGCCCCGTACGGCGCACACCGCCCTCACCGCCCTCCTGGGCTCGTTCGCCCCGGCGGGGGTGGCCGCCGTCGTCCTCCTGGTGGCGCCCGTGTGGCTGGGCGTCACCGCCTGGTGGGCCGGCACCCGGCCCGGAGCGGCGTGGGTGTTCGTCGGCGGGTGCGCCACCACCGTGGTGGCCGGGGTGCTGCTGACGGCGCGCTACGGCCACCTGGTCACGGCGCCCGCCGCGGTCGCGCTGGGGGTGGCCGGCCTGGTGCTGGCGGTGGCAGCAGCCGCCACCGCCGCCACCTCCTCGTGATCCGTCCCCCGGTCACGCCTCCGTGGCGGACGCCTGGCGACGCGCCGGCAGCCGCACGACGAAGGTCGAGCCGACACCCGGCTCCGACGTGACGACGATCGATCCGGCGTGGCGGGTGACGACGCGCTCCACGATGGTCAGGCCCAACCCCATGCCGGGCCGGAGTCCGGCGACGTCGCTGGAGGCGCGGTAGAACTCCTCGAAGATCTGGGAGAGCTCGTCCGCATCCAGGCCGATCCCGTCGTCCTCGACGGTCAGCTCGACGTACGCCCCCTCCTCGGCGGTGCCTTGGCGCAGGCCGACCCCGACACGGCCTCCGTCCCGCCCGTACCGCAGGAGATCAGCGAGGACCGCGCTCTCAGCCCACCGTGCTGAGCAGCTGCGTCGCGCGGGTGAGCACGACGTAGAGCGTCGCGCGGCCGGTCAGCGACTCGTCCTCGATCTCCTGCGGGCGCACGACCACGATGCCGTCGAACTCGAGGCCCTTGGTGTCGAGTCCGGTGAGCACGACGACCCGGTCGGTGCCGCTCGGCGCGACGGCCGAGTCGACCGAGCGGGCGGCCGACGGGGCGTCCGCGGCGCGCTCGGGCCAGGCGGCGAGCCAGGCGTTGACCTCGGAGCGGCGGGCGACGGGGACCACGATGCCGACCGTGCCGGCGACCTCCTCGGCGAGCCGCGCGACCTCCGCGCGGACCGCCTCCTCCAGGTCGGCCTCCGCGACGGGTGCCACCTCGACCGGCGCCGTACCGGTGCGGCGCACCGCGTCCGGCAGGTCGGCGTCGAGGCCGACGCGCTCGGCGTAGGCCGCGGCGTACGCGTAGATCTCGGCGGAGTTGCGGTAGTTCGTGGAGAGGTGGAAGCGGAACTGCTTCTTGCCCTCCAGTGCGGAGGCGCGGGCGGCGTCGGACTCCGCGGGGACCGGCCACGACGACTGGGCGGGGTCGCCGACGATCGTCCAGGAGGCCGTGCGGCCGCGGCGGCCGACCATGCGCCACTGCATCGGCGTGAGGTCCTGCGCCTCGTCGACCAGCACGTGGGCGTAGGGGTCGTCCTCGACGCGGTGCGTCGGCGGGGCCCAGGCGCGGCCGCGCGGGGCGTACTCGCGGTCGGACGCCGTCGTCAGCTCCTGGATGTTGACGCCGCCCTCGTCGTGGCCGAGCACGTCGTCGAGCTGGGTGTCGGACTCGGTCGCGACCGGCACGTCGCCGAGGGCGTAGCGCAGCTCGTCGATGAGCGGCACGTCCTCGATGCTGATCCCGGCGCCCGTGCGCGGGTCGACGCTGTCGCTGCCCCACGACTTGAGCAGCAGCCGCTGCTCCTCCGGCTCGAGCAGGCCGTTGGCGACCCGGCCGAGCAGCTCGGGGTCACGGAGCCACGTGAACACGTCGATCGCGGCGAGCGGCGGCCACCAGGCGGCGGCGAACTCGAGGAACGAGTGCGTGGAGAGGAGGTCGTCGTCGAAGTACTCGCGCCCCAGGTCGCGACCCCGCTCCGAGCGCACCTGGCGCCACAGGGCGTCGAGCAGGGCGCGCGGCACGCGGGACAGCTGGCGGTTGCGGAGCCCCTGGCCCATGAGCTGGCGACGGATCTTGCCGAGCGCCGTGCCGTCGAGCACGAGGCGGTTGTCGCGCCAGAACAGCGCGTACTCCCGCGGCGAGTCGGGGGCCTGCTGCCGCGCGAGGCGGCGCATGACCTCGGCCATCCGCTCCGAGCCCTTGACGTCGGCGACCTGCGGCTCGTCGTGGCGGCTCGCCCGGACGCCGTCGACGACCTCGCCGAGGGACCGGAGCGCGACGGCGGTCTCACCGAGGCTGGGCAGCACCCGCTCGATGTAGCGCATGAACACGCCGCTCGGGCCGATCACGAGCACGCCGCCCGACTCGAAGCGGCGGCGGTCGGAGTAGAGCAGGAACGCGGCGCGGTGCAGCGCCACGACCGTCTTGCCGGTGCCGGGGCCGCCCGAGATCGAGACGACACCCTTCGCCGAGGCGCGGATGGCCTCGTCCTGCTCCGCCTGGATCGTGGCGACGATCGAGTGCATGGAGCGGTCGCGGGCCCGGGAGAGCTGCGCCATGAGCGCGCCCTCGCCGATGATCGGCAGCGCCCGACCGGCCGCCTCCTCGCTCGCCTGCGCCTCGGCGTCGAGCAGCTCGTCCTCGACGCCCTGCACCACCGTGCCGGCCGAGCGGAGCACCCGCCGGCGCACGACGCCCTGCGGATTCGCCGCCGTCGCCTGGTAGAACACCGCCGCCGCGGGCGCGCGCCAGTCGATGAGGAGCATGTCGTGGTTCTCGTCGCGCAGGCCGATGCGGCCGATGTAGCGCGGCGCCGGGTCTCGATCGCTCGTGAGGTCGAGCCGACCGAAGACGAGGCCCTCGTGCGCGGCGTCGAGCTGGGCGATCCGCTTCGCTGCCTGGAACACCATCGCGTCACGCTCGACGAGGCCGCCCTCGTGCCCGAGCGCGCCCCGGTTGTGACCCTCCGCGGCGAGCCGGCGGGCCCGCTCCGTCGACGCGACGAGCTCGCCCTGCACGTGGTCGACGAACGCCTGCTCGGCGGCGACCTCCCGCTCGGCGACCTGCTCGTCGGTGCCCTGGTCCTGCGTCACGTCTCGCGCCCTCTCCCCGCCCGTCTCCGGGCTCCGAACACTCCGCGCCCGGCGGTGCGGGCAAGCAGAGAAGCGTACTCCTGCCACGTGGCGAACGGGATTCGACGACGTCGGTCCGGGACGCGCCGTACGCCACACTCCGCGCCCCTCCCGGCGCGCTGGTGCGGCACCGCACAATGGCCACCGTGAAGCGCGAGATGGGGTGCCACCTCGAGATCGAGGTCATCGACCCCACGGAGCTGGAGCTGCAGGTCGCGGTGAGCGGTGCGTACGACGACGGCCAGGTCGTCGAGTCGCTCCGGTGCACCCTCGACGGGCGCGCGGTCGACGTGCGGGAGGTCCGCGACCCCGGCGGCGCGCGCATCCACGTGCTCACCCCCGGACCGGGGCGGCTCGTCGTCGACTACGACGCGACCGTGACCGGCCGCGCGCGCCCCGCGACGGGCGCCGCCCACGAGCGGTCGCTCTACCTGCGCCCCAGCCGCTACGCCGAGGCCGACGAGTTCTTCGGCTTCGCCGCGACGGAGTTCGCCGACGTCGTCGAGGAGCACGGTGACGACGCGGCGGTGCTGCTCCCGTACGTCGCGGCGTGGGTCGGCTCGCGGCTCGACTACGTGCCGGGCGCGAGCGACCCCGTCGACTCCGCCAAGGACACGCTCCTCGCGGGCGCCGGCGTCTGCCGCGACTACAGCCACCTCACCGTCGCCCTGCTCCGGGCCCTCGGCGTGCCGGCCCGACTGGCCGCCGTCTACGCCCCCGGCTGCGACCCGATGGACTTCCACGCCGTCGCCGAGGCACTCGTCGGCGACACGTGGCGCGTCGCCGACGCCACCTGCCTCGCCCCGCGCTCGACGCTCGTGCGGATCGCCACCGGCCGCGACGCCGCCGACACCGCGTTCTGCGACAACCACGGCGGCGCGATCGCGCTGCAGGTCTCCCGCGTGCACGCCGTCGTCGACGGCCCGCTGCCCGGCGACGACCTCGACGAGCTGGTCGCGCTCACCTGAGCGACGCCCGGCGCGTTCACCCGCCCGCGAACAGGCTCGGCGGCAGCGCGATGCCGGGCACCAGCTCGACGAGGAGGTCGCGGACGCGGGTGTCGATGTCCGCGACGATGCGGCGTACGTCGGCCTCGTCGCGGCCCTTCGGATCGTCGAGGGGCCAGTCGCGGTAGTGGGCGCCGGGGACGTACGGGCAGTTCTCGCCGCAGCCCTGCGTGATGGTCAGGTCGCTGGCCGCGATGGTCGCGGCCGTCAGCAGCGTCGGGGACTCGCGCGACGTGTCGAGGCCCAGCTCCTCCAGGACACGGGCCACCTCGGGGTGGACGTGCTCACCGGGCTCCGTCCCCGCAGAGACCGCGACGACGCGGCCGCCGGCGTAGTGCTCGGTGAGGAGCCGGGAGGCGACGGACCGGCCGCCGTTGGCGCGGCAGGCGAAGACGACCTGCGGGGGCCGGGTCGGCTGGGGTGCGGTGGTCATGACGGCCTGCTTCCGTGGGGAGGGGGTGTCCGGTCGCGCAGCCGGAGCGCGACGTGGACGAGGGCGACGAGGACCGGCACCTCGATGAGCGGACCGACGACGCCGGCGAGGGCCTGTCCCGACGTGGCGCCGAAGGTGCCGATCGCCACCGCGATGGCGAGCTCGAAGTTGTTGCCGGAGGCCGTGAAGGCGAGCGTGGAGGTCTTCGCGTAGCCCAGCCGCAGGCGCGATCCCACGGCCCAGGAGAGGGCGAACATGAGGAGGAAGTACGCCAGCAGCGGCAGCGCGATGCGCGCGACGTCCCACGGCCGGGAGGTGATCGCCTCCCCCTGGAGCGCGAACAGGACGACGATGGTGAACAGCAGGCCGTGGAGCGCGACGGGGCCGATGCGCGGCAGGAACCGCTCCTCGTACCAGTCGCGGCCCCGCGTGCGCTCGCCGACGAGCCGGGTGAGGTAGCCGGCGGCCAACGGGATGCCCAGGAACACCAGGACGCTGACGGTGATGGCCCCGATCGAGAACTCCGCGGAGGTGGTGGCCAGCCCGAGCCAGCCGGGGAGGGTCTGGAGGTAGAACCAGCCGAGCGCCGCGAACGCGACGATCTGGAAGACCGAGTTGAGGGCGACGAGCACCGCGGCGGCCTCCCGGTCGCCGCAGGCGAGATCGTTCCAGATCAGCACCATGGCGATGCAGCGCGCCAGGCCGACGATGACGAGCCCGGTGCGGTACTCGGGCAGGTCGGGCAGCAGCAGCCAGGCGAGCGCGAACATCAGCGCCGGGCCGAGCAGCCAGTTCAGCGCGAGCGAGGCGACGAGGAGCCGGCGGTCCGAGGTGACCCGGGAGGTCTCGGAGTAGCGGACCTTCGCCAGCACCGGATACATCATCAGCAGCAGCCCGACGGCGATCGGCAACGAGACCGAGCCGATCTCGACCGCCCCGAGCACCTCCTCGACCCCCGGCACGAGCCGCCCCAGGAGCAGCCCGAGGGCCATCGCGACGACGACCCAGACGGGCAGGAACCGATCGAGGAGCGACAGCCGTGCGACGACCGTGGTCTCGCTCATCGTCCACCCCTCGCCGCTTGCTTCGACATCCGTCGATGCAGAACAGTGGCGCACTGATTCGACCGATGTCAATATAGAGCGGTGGACACCGCCGACTGCTGCCCGACCGACGCCACCGCGCCCGTCGGTCTCGACGAGGACGCGGCGACCGTCGCCGCCGCCGTGTTCAAGGCCCTGGCCGACCCGGTCCGCCTGCGGCTCTACTCCCGGATCGTCGCCGCGACCGACGCCGTGTGCGTCTGCGACATCGACGACGTCGGCGTCTCGCAGCCGACCGTCTCCCACCACCTGCGCAAGCTCCGCGAGGCGGGGCTCATCGACGGCGAGCGGCGCGGCACCTGGGTCTACTACTGGTCCATCCCCGGCTCCACCGACGCGGTCCGCAGCGTCCTGGCGTGACGGGCGGGGCGCCGTACCGGCCCCTCAGCGACCCCGGCCGAACCACGCGGTGACGGCCTCGCGGGCCGCGTCGGAGCGGAACAGGCGCGCGCTCAGCGCGACCATCGCCTCCCCCTCGGCGTCGATCCGCGCCAGCAACGGCGCGTTGAGCAGCGCCTTCGTCTCCGCCAGCCCCTGGGGCGCGCCGGTCAGCAGCGCGCCGACGACCGTGTCGACCTCCGCCTCGAGGTCGTCGGGGGCGACGGCGGTGGTGACGAGCCCGTACGTCGCGGCCTGCGCCCCGTCGAACACCTCACCCCCCAGCGCGGTCAGCGACGCGGCACGCGCCGTCAGCCGCGGCAGCACCGTCAGCGAGATGACCGCCGGCGTGACGCCGAGCTTGACCTCGGTGAGCGCGAACGTCGCGGCCGTGCTGGCGACGACCACGTCGGCGGCGGCCACGATCCCGATGCCGCCCGCGCGCACCGGGCCGCCGAGCACGACGACCACCGGCTTGGAGTGCGCGACGATCCGGCGCTGGAGCTCGACGACGGCCCGGGCGCCCTCCTCCATCGGCACCGTGGTGGCCTCCGACAGGTCGGCGCCCGAGCAGAAGACGCGGTGGGCCGAGCGGAGCACGACCACCTTCACCGTGTCGTCGGCGTCGGTCGCCGCGAGGTGGTCGAGGAGGTCCGTCACCAGGCGGCGGGAGAGCGCGTTGCGGTTCGCCTCGGAGTCGAGGGTGAGGGTCGCGACCCGGCCGTCGGCGGTGTCGGCGTGGGTGAGGTGGACGAGCTCGTCGGTCATGCTCCGCATCCTGCCGGTGGCAGGACGCGGAGTCCACGGCCCGGCACCCGACTCAGTCCGCCCGGCCCACCCGTAGGTCCACCCCCAGCACCTCGTCGAGCGTCTCCACGAACCGGTCGGCGTCGCCCGGAGTGGCGACGAGGGGCGGGCGCACCTTGAGCGTCGAGCCCCAGGGCCCGCAGACCGAGGTCAGCACGCCGCGGCGACGCATCGCGTTGACGACGTCGGCGGCGAGCGCGGAGCCGGGCTCCGTCGTACCGGCTCGTTCCACCAGCTCGACCCCGACGAACAGTCCGTCGCCGCGCACGTCGGCCACGACGGGGTGGCGTACGGCGACCTCGCGCAGCCCGGCGCGGAGCGCGGCACCGACGCGGGCGGCGTTGGCCTGGAGGCCCTCGTCCTCGATGACGTCGAGGACGGCGGCGGCCGCCGCGACGCTGACGTGGTTGCCGCCGAAGGTGTTGAAGTAGGGCACCGTCGTGGCGAACGGCGCCAGCACGTCGGAGCGGGCGGCGACGCCGGCGATGGGCAGGCCGTTGCCCATCGGCTTGCCCATCGTGACGATCTCGGGGTCGAGACCGTGGCGGGCGAAGCCCCAGAAAGCGCTGCCGGTGCGCGCGAAGCCGGGCTGCACCTCGTCGGCGACGAGCACCCCGCCCGCCGCCCGGACGGCGGCGACCGCGGGGGCGAGGAACCCGGCGGGATCGCTGTGGACGCCGTCGGAGGACAGGATCGTGTCGACGAGGAACGCCGCCGGCCGCACGCCGACGGCCGCCATCGCGCCCAGCGCGCCCTCCACGGCGGCCAGCAGTTCGACGGCCGGGTCGACGCCGGGGCGGCGGAGCGCGTCGGGCGACGGCACGGTCCAGACGTGCTCGCCGCGCGAGGCGGGACCACCCAGCGACGGCGACGCACCGGTCACCAGGGCCGTGTTGCCGTGGTAGGCCTCCGCGGTGACGATCACGCCCGTCCCGCCGGTCGCGGCACCGGCGATCCGCAGCGCGAGGTCGTTCGCCTCCGACCCGGTGCAGGTCAGCATCACCTGGTCGATCGCGGCGGGGAACAGCGCGAGCAGCCGCTCGGCGTAGGCCACGAGCCCCGCGTCGACGTACCGCGTGTGCGTGCTCAGCGTCGCCGCCTGCCGCGCGACCGCCGCCGCGACGCGCGGGTGGGCGTGCCCGACGCTGGCGACGTTGTTGTAGGCGTCGAGGTACTCGCGCCCGTCGGCGTCGTAGAGGTGTGCCCCGCGTCCGCGCACGAGCTCGAGCGGCTCGCGGTAGAAGAGCCGGTACGCCGGCCCCAGCGCGGCCTGGCGTCGGCGCACGAGGTCGGGCACCGCGTCCCCGGCCTCGTCGGGTGCGAACGCGTTGGCGTCGAGGATGCTGGAGCGGGTGGCCACGAAGGTCTCCTTTTGGTCTGGTCTGCGCCCCCAGGATGCCCGAACGGTTTGTTAAATCGCGTTTCAGAGGCGTGAAATGTGGTCGCCTTTTGGTCTGCCCGCCCACTTTCGGCGGTCTACTGGACCCGGAGCGGGACCGGCCCGCGCGCCCCGGGAGGACCCATGCTCAGCGTCGAGGACTGCGACGAGATCCTGGCGGAGGCCCTGCCGGCGTACGGCGCGGGAACCGCCACCACCCGCCTCCTCAGCCTCTCGGAGAACGCGACCTACCTCGTGGAGCCGGCCGACGGACCGCGCCTGGTCGTGCGGGTCCACCGGCCCGGCTACCAGACCCCCGCCTCGATCACCTCCGAGCTCGACTGGATGGACCGGCTCCGCACCGCGGCCGGCGTCACCACCCACGCCGTCGTCCCCGCCCGCGACGGGCGCCGGATCGTCGCCGTACCGCGTCCCGGCGGCGAGCGCCACGTCGTCGCCTTCACCGTCGTCGTCGGCGGCAC
>DASWYU010000051.1:0-3614 GCA_036404795.1 Nocardioides sp.
TCGAGGTAGGGCGCCAGGTCGCCCTGCCGCACCAGCTCCGTCGTGCTCGCCTCGTAGGCCGTCGCGCCGAAGTGCTCGTCCAGGGCGGCCCGCTGGTCGCCGCCGAGCCCGTCGCGCGGCGTGCCGGTCAGCGCGACGACGCTCGCGTTCGACAGGTGCACCAGCGTCTCGACGAGCAGCGAGCCCCACGCCTCGAGCAGGTGGTGCGCCTCGTCGAGGATCACGAGCAACGGGCTGCGCTCCGTCAGGCGCGCGACGAGGTCGCTGCCGTTCTCGTGGAGCCGGGCGCCGATCTCGGCGTCGGCGATCCCGTCGATCTCCTCGGGCATCTCGACCGGGTCGCCCTCGGGGTCCACCGCCGGGTCCGGCGGCGGCTCCTCCGTCGGCGGCACGAGCTGGGCGACCGTCTGGAAGGTGAGCACCGTGACCGGGGCCGCGAACGACCGGTCGGTGGACGCCTCCATGCCGAGGTCGGCCGCCGCCTCGACCCACTGGGCCTGCACCGCGGTGGTGGGCACGAGGACGACCACCGTGGCCTCGGTGGCCTCCCGGGCGAGCCGGGCGAAGCCGAGGCCGACGTAGGTCTTGCCCGACCCCGGCGGCATGACCACCCACGAACGCAGCGGCCGCGCCCGCCACCGCTTGCGCCGTTGGTCGGCCTGCACGGCGTCGAACGCCGCCACCTGGTGACGGCGCCAGGTCAGCCCGGCAGGAGCCTCATTCCCAGAAGACACGGTCGACGACGGCGCGGGCGTGGCGCGTGGTGCGGAGGTGGTCGTTGACGAGCGCGTCGGCCTCGCCGGGCCCGTAGCCCAGCACCGACGCGACCGCGGCCCGTTCGCGCGGGTCGCGCGGCAGCTGGTCGCCCGGCTTGCCCCGCACCAGGGTCACCGCGTTGCGCATCCGGCTGACGAGCCGCCAGGCGTGGGCGAGGGTGTCGGCGTCCTCGGCGGTGAGCAGGTCCGCCTCCCGCGCGGCGGTCAGTGCCTCGATCGTGCGGGGCGTGCGCAGCCCGGGCACCCGGCCCGCGTGCTGCATCTGGAGCAGCTGCACCGTCCACTCGATGTCGGCGAGACCGCCGCGGCCGAGCTTGAGGTGGGTCGCGGGGTCGGCCCCGCGCGGCAGGCGCTCGGTGTCGACGCGGGCCTTGATGCGCCGTACCTCCGCCACCGCGTCCGCGTCGATCCCCTCCGCGGGGAAACGCAGCGGGTCGACCAGCTCGTGGAAGCGACGACGCAGGTCGAGATCACCGACGACCGCGTCGGCGCGCAGCAGCGCCTGGAACTCCCAGACCGCCGACCAGCGGGAGTAGTACGTGGCGTAGGAGTCCAGCGTGCGCACCAGCGCACCCTGACGGCCCTCGGGCCGGAGGTCGGCGTCGACCTCCAGCGCCGGATCCGGCCCCGCGAGCGCCAGCTGCGTGCGCAGCTCGCTCACGACGGCCTTCGCGAACGACGCCGCCTCCTCCTCGCGGCCCGGCACCGGGTCGTGCACGAACATGACGTCGGCGTCGGAGCCGTAGGAGAGCTCGAACCCGCCGTACCGCCCCATCGCCACCACCGCCATCCGCGTCGGCGGGCCGTCCAGACCCCGCTGCGCGACCAGCCGTGCCACGACGGTCTGCAGCGTCGCCTCCAGCGTCGCGTCGGTGAGCCGCGACAGGGCGGCCCCGACGGTGTCGACGTCGTTGACGTCGAGCAGCTCCCCGGCGGAGATGCGGAAGAGCTCCCGGCGCCGTACGCCGCGGATCGAGCGCACCGCGCCGGCGAGGTCGTCGTGCCGCCGGGCGCTGGCGACCATCTCCGTCGTCAGCGCCTCCGCGGTGAGCGGGGCGAGGGCCTGGCCCAGGATGCGCACGCCCTCCGGCTCCCGCTGCAGCAGGTCGGTCGCATAGCGCGACGTCGCGAGCAGCCGCGCCAGCCGGTGGGCCACCTCGCCCTCGTCGCGCAGGGTCCGCAGGTACCACGGCGTCGATCCCAGGCTCTCCGAGATGCGGCGGAAGCCGAGCAGGCCCGCGTCGGGGTCGGGGGCGTCGGCGAACCAGTCGAGGAGGGCCGGCAGGAGCGTGCGCTGGATCGCCGCCGTGCGGGAGACGCCGGCGGTGAGGGCCTCGAGGTGGCGCAGCGCCGCGGCGGGGTCGAGGTAGCCCAGCGCGGCGAGCCGCCGCTCCGCCGCCTCGGGCGACAGCCGTGCCTCCGGGCCCGGGATGCGGGCCACCGCCTCGAGGAGCGGGCGGTAGAAGAGCTTCTCGTGGAGCCGGCGGACCTCCCGACGGTGGTGGCGCCACTCCTTCTCCAGCCCCACGACCGGCTCGCGGAGGTGCTGCATCGAGCGGCCGAGCCGACGCACGTCCGCCTCGTCGTCGGGGACCACGTGGATGCGGCGCATCTGCCACAGCTGCATCCGGTGCTCCAGCGTGCGGAGGAACGCGTAGGCCTCGTGCAGCGCCGTGCCGTCCTCGAGCCCGACGTAGCCCCCGCTCGTCAGGGCGGCGAGCGCGCTCAGCGTCGTCGGCATGCGGACGTGCTCGTCGGCCCGGCCGTGCACGAGCTGGAGGAGCTGCACGGCGAACTCGACGTCGCGCAGCCCGCCCGAGCCGAGCTTGAGCTGGCGCTCCGCCTCGCGCGCCGGGATGTGGTCGAGCACGCGGCGCCGCATCGCCTGCACGTCGGTGACGAAGTTGTCGCGCTCGGCGGCCCGCCAGACGAAGCCCTGCGCCATCGCCAGGTAGTCGGCGCCGAGCGCCCTGTCACCAGCGACGGGGCGCGCCTTGAGCAGCGCCTGGAACTCCCAGGTGCTGGCCCAGCGGTCGTAGTAGGCCTCGTGGCTCGCCAGCGTGCGCGAGAGCGTGCCGCGCCGGCCCTCCGGGCGCAGGTTGGCGTCGACCGGCCAGATCGTGCCCTCGCCGGTGTGGTCGGAGCAGACCTGCATGAGCTGGGCGGCGAGGCGGCTCGCGATCCGCAGCGCGGTGTCGGCCCCGACCCGCGGCTCCCCCGCCGCGTCGACGGCCGGCTCGTGCACGAAGACGACGTCGACGTCGGAGACGTAGTTGAGCTCGTGGCCGCCGCACTTCCCGAGCGCGACCACCGCCAGGCGCACGCCCGCCGCCTGCTCGCCCACCCGTCCGCGTGCGACCGCGAGCGCGGCCTCGAGCGTCGCCGACGCGAGGTCGGAGAGCTCGGCGGCGACGTCGTCGACGCCCAGGTGGTGGGCCAGGTCGCGGGAGGCGAGGCGCAGGAGCCAGCGGCGGTACTCCACCCGCAGCCCGTCGAGGGCCGCCCGATCCTGGGCCGGGGTGCTCACGTCGGCGACCGGGTCGGTGTGCGACGGGTCGGCGCCGACGGCCAGCAGCAGGCCCTCCCGCATCGCCCAGGCCGCCGGTCGGGTCGAGCCGAGCGTCGGGTCCGTGAGCTCCCGCCAGTGGGCCGGGTGCTTCGCGAGGTGGTCGCCGAGCGCCGAGCTCGCGCCCAGCACCGAGAGCAGCCGCATCGCCGTGCCCTCGTCGTCGGCGACGGCGTCGAGGAGCGCGTCGGTGCCGCCGTCGACCTCGTCCTCCGCGACCCGCTCGGCGAGCCGCACGAGTCCGAGGAGCGCGGCGTCGGGGTCGGCCGTGC
>DASWYU010000052.1:0-11718 GCA_036404795.1 Nocardioides sp.
TCGGTGAGGCCCACGACGCCGCCGCCCTCGAGCGCGAGGAGCGGCAGGCCCGGGCGAGAGCCCGGTTGACGATGGTCGCCGACGGCCACGGCTCCGTGCGTGGCCGGTTCACCCTGCCGGAGCTGCACGGGGCGATGCTGCGGAAGGCCCTCGACGCCTATGCCGCGCCGGCCCACGCGAACACCGCGGCTGATCCCGATGAGCGTTTCCAGGCGGGGCGTCCGACGCCGGAGCGGCAGGGTGAGGCGTTCTGCGAGCTCCTCGAAACCCTCGCCGAGAAGGACCTCCCCGACGCGGGCGGTACCGGTGCCACGGTCGTGGTCACGATGACCCTCGAGACGCTCCTGGGTGGCCTGGCCGCGGCGTCCCTGGACACCGGCGGAGTGGTCAGCGCGAGCGAAGCCCGGCGCCTCGCCTGCACGGCAGGTGTGATCCCCGCGGTGCTCGGTGGTCCGTCCGAGGTCCTCGACATCGGTAGGGCGGGTCGGTTCCACACCAAGGCGATGCGGGTCGCGATGGCGATCCGGGACGGTGGCTGTACCGCCGAGGGCTGCGACCGGCCGCCCCATCAGTGTCAGGCACACCACGACACTGCCTGGGCCGCTGGCGGCGACACGTCCGTCAAGGACGGGCGGCTCCTCTGCGCGCCCCACCACCGCCGCGTCCACGATGTCCGTTACCGGGTCGAGCACCTCCCCACCGGCAAGGTGCGCTTCACCCGCCGCGAGTGAGCTGCGGATCGGCCGGACCGCCGGCAGGCGGGATCAACCGACGGGGACCAGCCGACGGGGACCAGCCGACGGGGACCAGCCGACGGAGGGGGCCGGGCTCACCGCGAAGGGATCGTGGCGCCGACCGGCACGGCGCCCGCCGGAGCCGTACGAAAGGGTCACGAACGACAGGCCCGAGTCGCTGAACGCTGTCGTTCGTGCCCCTTTCGCCGGCCGCCGCGGATCGCCGGGCGCAACGGATCGCCGGGCGCAACGGGCCGCCATCTGGCCTGCACCCGGCCAGCAGGGGCGCGCACCTGACCGGCCTGGCTCGGCCTGCGCCGTACCGAGCATGGAACTGTGCACCTGCGACGGCCCGGTCCGCCCTGCGAACGTCGCATCCGCACAGTCCGGCGGCCAGCGCGGCGCGTCCGACTGATGCCACCCACCGATCGCCCTCGATCAGCCGCCGCCCCGGCCGCCCTGCTCCGCCTAGCCCTGCACCGGTCCTGCGCCCGACTCGCCGCTCGGTTCGCCGCCCGGCCCGTCGCCGAGCGCCGCGGTCGTCACCTCGCGCAGCGCCTCCGTCAGGCCCGGGTGGGCGGCGGTGAACTCCGCGTCGAGACGGGCCACGACGGCGGCGGCGTTGCTCAGCACCTGCTCGCCGGCGGCCGTGACGCGCAACGTCGACGACGCTCCGGCCTGGGCGGTGGTGTCGTCGACCCAGCCGCGGCGACGAACGTCCCGACCGCCGTGTGGGCGCTCTGCACCGTGATCCGCGAGCGGCGCGCCAGCTCGCTGAACGAGATCCCCGGGGTGCCGCGGACGTGACCCAGAAGGCTGTACTTCCGCGTCGTCAGCCCCAGCGGCTTCAGCGCCTCGGCGTACGCCGCGTCCCACACCCGCTACATCGTCAGCAGCGCGACCGTCGGGCTGAACGGGGGCGTTGCCATGGCGGGAGCCTAGTGGCGCGTGTCGGGGTCGCCCGACGGTTCACCGCCAGTACGGCGCTCCCGCCTGCCGAACTGTGCGGCAACGACCCCTGCACCCGGCCGGTACCCGCACCAACCGCACAGTCCGACGCCGCGCCCGCCCCCAGCGGCGCTCGACCCCGATCAGTGCCCCCGATCAGCGCCCCCCGATCACCCCAGCACCCGGTCGAGGTTGGTCGCGGCGCTGATCAGCGACAGGTGCGTGAAGGCCTGCGGGAAGTTCCCCAACTGCTCGCCGGTCAGCCCGACCTGCTCGGCGTACAGGCCGAGGTGGTTGCCGTAGGTCAGCATCTTCTCGAAGGCGAGCCGCGCCTCGTCGTGCCGGCCCGCGCGGGTGAGCGCCTCGACGTACCAGAACGAGCACATCGAGAACGTGCCCTCCGCGCCGTCGAGGCCGTCGGTCGAGCCGTCGGCGCCGGGGTCGTAGCGGAAGACGAGCGAGTCGGTGACGAGGTGCTCCTCGACGGCCTCCAGGGTGGAGAGGAAGCGCGGGTCGCCGGGGGCCGTGAACTTCACGAGTGGCAGGAGCAGCAGTCCGGCGTCGAGCACGTCGGATCCGTCGGTCTGGGTGAACGACTCCAGGTCGGTGTTCCACGACGCGGTCATGATCCGCTCGTAGATCTCGTCCCGCACGCGGCCCCAGGCGGCGACGTCACCGGGCAGGCCGCGCTTCCGGGCCACCCGGATCATCCGCTCGACGGCGACCCAGCACATGAGGCGCGACGTGGTGTGCGGGCGCGGGTCCTCGCGGATCTCCCACATGCCGTGGTCGTCGCGGTCCCAGTTCTCCAGGACCCACTCGAGCACCTCGACGAGGTCGCTCCAGCCGTCGTGGCTGATGCCGCTGCCGTACTTGTCGAACAGGTAGATCGAGTCGATCAGCTCGCCGTAGATGTCGAGCTGCAGCTGCTCGACCGCCGCGTTGCCGACCCGCACCGGCCGCGAGCCGCGGTGGCCCGTCAGGTGGTCGAGCTCGTGCTCCTCGGTCGGCACCCGACCGTCGAGGTCGTAGAGGACGCGGAGCGGCCCCAGCTTCTCGTAGGTCGGGTCGTCGCGGTCCGCCTCGCCGATCCGTTGCGAGAGCCACCGGGTGAACGCCGCCGCCTCGTCGGTGAACCCGAGCCGCAGCAGCCCGTAGAGCGTGAACGCGGCGTCGCGGATCCACACGTAGCGGTAGTCCCAGTTGCGCCCGCCGCCGATCTCCTCGGGCAGGCTCGTGGTGGGCGCCGCGATGACCCCACCGGTGGGCTCGTGGCACATCAGCTTGAGGGTGATCGCAGAGCGCTCGACGGTGCTGCGCCAGCGGCCGGCGTACGACGAGGTCGCGAGCCAGCCGCGCCAGTAGGCCGTCGTCAGGTCGAGCAGGCGCTCCGTGTCGTCCACGGCGCAGGGCTCCGGCTCCTCGCCCCGCGGCACCACCTCGAGCACGAAGAGAGCCACCTCGCCGTCCTCCAGGGTGACCTCGCTGCGCACGACGCCGCCGTCGATCGCGAGCGCGTGGGTGGAGCTCAGCACGAGGTCGACGTGGCCGTCGGGGATCCGGACACCGTCGGCGTCCGGCACGGTCTCCGGGGCGGCCGTGTCGCGGCCGTACTCGTGCCGCACCTCGACCTCCGTCGCCATCGGGACGGTGCCGCGCACGGCCGCCACGCGTCGCACGAGCCGCTGCTGGTGGTCGGGGTCGTGCGGCTGCAGCACGGGCATGAAGTCCTGCACCTCGACGACGCCGTCCGGGGTGAGGAACCGGGTGACCAGCACGGCGGTGTCGGGCAGGTAGTACTGCTGCGTGCGGGTCACCTCGCCCGTGGGGGCGAGCCGCCAGGCGCCGCCGCGCTCCTCGTCGAGGATCGACGCGAACACGCTGGGCCGGTCGAACCGATCAGGACAGAACCAGTCGATCGTGCCGTCGGTGGCGACGAGCGCCGCCGAGCGGAGGTCCCCGATGATCCCGTGGGCGGCGA
Organism: Nocardioides sp.; assembly: GCA_036404795.1. GTDB lineage: Bacteria > Actinomycetota > Actinomycetes > Propionibacteriales > Nocardioidaceae > Nocardioides. Next base: position 3,664 of record DASWYU010000052.1, read on the forward strand.
TGTCCGGCGCGCTGCCGGCCGAACGAGACTCAACCACCGAGGCGCCACCCGCCCGGGGCGAGGTCGAGCGCGGCCTGCGGGCCCCACGAGCCCTGCGCGTAGGGCTGCACCTCCGGCCGGTCGTCGAGCACCGGCTGGCACACCTCCCACAGCTGCTCGACCTCGTCGGAGCGCGTGAACAGGGTCTGGTCGTCGTGGAGCACGTCGAGCAGCAGCCGCTCGTAGGCCTCGAGCGGGAACGACTCGTCGGTGCCCTGCACCTGCACCTGCATGGTCGCCATCGTGATGTCGAAGGCCCGGCCGGGCTTCTTGGCCCGCACGTCGACAGCGATCTGCGGCTCGTCGGTGAGCTCGAGCACGAGCTCGTTGCCGCAGGCCGGCTCCTCGAACATGTCGGACTCGGGGTCGCGGAACCGCAGCGTGATCGTGCGCCGTCCCTCGGCGAGCGCCTTGCCGGTGCGCAGCAGGAAGGGCACGTCGCGCCAGCGGTCGTTGTCGATGAACACCTCGGCCGCGACGAAGGTCTCGACGTCGGAGTCGTCGGCGACGTCGTCCTCGTCGCGGTATCCCTCGTACTGCCCGAACACCACGCGCGCGGGATCGAGGGGCCGTACGTCGCGGAACAGCGCCGCCTTCGTGTCGCGGACCGCTCGGGCGTCGAACGCGCCCGGGTCCTCCATGGCGACGAACCCGAGCAGCTGGCACAGGTGGGTCGAGATCATGTCGCGCAGGCAGCCGGTGGACTCGTAGAACCCCGCCCGCCCCTCGATCGTCAGGTCCTCCGGCACGTCGATCTGCACCGACGCGATCGAGTGCCGGTTCCAGGCCGGCTCGAACAGCCCGTTCGCGAACCGCAGCGCCAGGATGTTCTGCACGGCCTCCTTGCCGAGGAAGTGGTCGATGCGGAAGACCTGGTCCTCCTCGACCGCGTCGAGCAGCGCCGCGTCGAGCTCCTCGGCGGAGGCGAGGTCGAGGCCGAACGGCTTCTCCACGACGAGGCGCGCGCGGTCCGTGATCCCCTCACGGTCGAGCATCGCGATCATGTCGGTCATCGCCGACGGCGGCACCGAGAGGTAGACGAGCCGACGCACCTCCCCGACGTCCGTGCCGGCCTCCGACGCCACCTTCCTCTCGGCCTCCGCGATCGCCGCCGCGAGGTCCGCGCCGTCGTCCGCCGACGCGGTCTGGAACGAGATCCGCTCCAGCAGGCCGTCGACGGCGTCGCGCTCGTCGTCCTCCGCCTTCTCCTCCAGGCCCTCGCGCACCTGCTCGCGGAACTCCTCGTCGCTCCCGGGCGAGTGCCGCCCCGAGCCGATCAGCGCGTACGACGCGGGCAGCCACCCCGACGCCGCGAGTCGCAGGAGCGCCGGGAACAGCTTGCGCTTCGCCAGGTCGCCGGTCGCCCCGAAGAGCACGACGACGTGGGGAGGCGGCGTGGGGCCGGTGGAGTCCGGGGAGTCGATGGAGTCGGTGGAGTCGGGCATGCCCCTTGACTACCCCCGGGTTCCAATCCGGCGACGTCAGAACGTCGTCGGCGGCGACGTCTCCCCGAGCAGCCAGGCGGTCAGGAACGGCGTCAGGTCCCCGCCGGCCTGCTGGGACAGCCAGAACCAGTAGTCCTGCCGACCGGTCGAGATGAACGCGTCACCCGCGACGTACGGCCACGCCCGCGTCATCTCCCAGAACACCTCGTCGCCGAGCTGCGTCCGCAGCTCGTGCCACATGACGCCCGGCGGCACGTAGATGTTCGACTGGCCGAACTCGTCGGCGTCCCACGCGGCGGGCGGGCCGGCCTCGTCGCGGTAGGACTGGTCGTCGGCGGCGTAGAAGCCGACGTACTCGTCGGGGTCGACCTCGAGCGTCTCGGCCTCGTAGAGCATCTGGAGGTACATCGCCATGCCCTCGTTCATCCAGACGTCGCTCCAGTCGTTCGGCGACACCTTGTTGCCGTACCACTGGTGCACGATCTCGTGCACGATCACCTCGGGCGACAGCGTGTAGTCGGTGTTGCCGTAGGTGATCATCGTCTGCGTCTCCATGGCGCTCTCGGAGTCCACGACGACGGAGCCGAGGCTGTCGAACGGGTAGGGCCCGAGCTTCTCCTCGACCCACGCGAGCGCGTCCTTCGTCTCCTCGATCGCGGCGAGGATCGCGTCGTCGCCCGCGGGCGTCCAGTAGAACAGCGGGACGCCGGAGTCGCTGACGTCCTCGGTGAGCTCGTAGTCACCGACGGCGATCGTCGAGAGGTAGGACGACATCGGCTCGTCCGCGTGGAAGCGGTTGACCGACTCCACGTCGTTCGCCTCGGAGAAGGTGAGCGTGCCGTTGGCGACGCCCTGCCAGTCGGGAGCGGTCCGCACGGTGATGTCGTAGATCGCCTTGTCGGCGGGCTGGTCGTTGACGGGATACCAGGTGAACGCGCCGTACGGCTCCTGCATCGTCCACAGCCAACCGTCGTAGTCGGCCGAGTCCGAGCGCGTCAGCCCCACGCCGTCGAAGTCGGAGCGCGAGGTGGGGGCGTCGACGGACCGGGGCGGCCCGCCGTACGCGACCTCGACCTCGTAGCGCTCGTCCGCCGTCACCGGCGTCGCCACCACGAGGTCCTTGCCGACGTGCTCCCAGGCGTCGGTGGGCGTGCCGTCGACGCTCACCGACTCCACCTCGAGGTGCGGCGCGAGGTCGAGCTGGAACTGGTCGGCCGTCACCGTGGAACGGAAGGTCACCGTCGTGGTCGCCGTGAACTCGTCGTCCTCTCCGAACCAGGAGAAGTCGATCGCGTAGTGCAGCGCGTCCACCCCGGGGTCGCCCACCGCCGGGTAGACCGAGTCCTCCCGCGGCCGGCTCTCCGCCGCCGCGAGCGCCGCCTCGGTGGGGGCGTCGAGAGCCGGTACGTCGACGGGGTCGCCGTCCGGCTCCTCCTCGGGCTCGTCGTCCTCGCGGTCCTCCGGCGGCGCCGACCGCTCCTCGGCCCGGTCGTCGTGGATCTTGTCGACCACGAGGATCGTCGCCAGCGACGTCGCCGACGCGAGCACGAACGCCACGACGAACGCGATCACCGCCACGCCGCGCCCGCGGGGTCGCTGCGGGGGACCGGGTGGGAACCCGCCGTACGGCGCGGGGCCCGGCCGCGCCGGCAGGCCCGGCTGCTGCGGGGGGCCGGGCCAGGACGGGGGCGGTGTGTCGGACGACATGGGAGCCAGTCTGCCCCGCCGCCCCGCGGCACGGCCCGCGGGCTCGCGGCGGTCGCTACCGTTGCCGACCGTGTCCACGCTGCTGATCCGCCAGGCCCGGCTGGTCCCCGTCGGGGCCGGCGTGCTCCCCGGCCCGTCCCCCCGTCCCGTCGACGTCGCGGTCACCGACGGTCGCGTCACGGCCGTCGGGCCCGACCTGCCGACCCACGCGGGCGCCACCGCCGCCGAGGTGGTCGACGCCGAGGGCCGCTGGATGATCCCCGGGCTGTGGGACCAGCACGTGCACCTCGGCCAGTGGACCCTCGCGTCGCAGCGGCTCGACCTCGCGCCGGCCCGCTCGCCCGAGGACGCGACGCGGATGGTCGCCGAGCGCCTCGCCGAGCAGCCCGGGTTCCCGGTCATCGGCTGGGGCCACCGCTCGGGCGGCTGGGAGCGGGACGTGACGGTCAGCGAGCTCGACGCCGTCTCCGGGGACGTGCCCGTCGTGCTCATCTCGGGCGACGGCCACCACGCGTGGCTGAACACGACGGCGCTGCTCCACCTGGCGATGCCGGTGCGCGACTCGGTCGTGCGGGAGGGGGAGTGGTTCGCGGCGTACGCCCGCCTCTCCACCCTCGTCGGCGACGACGGCACCTCGCCGGCCGCCTACCGCCGCGCCCTCGACACCGCGGCGTCGCTCGGCGTCGTGGGCCTCGTCGACTTCGAGTTCTCCGGCGGGGCGGCCGACTGGCTGCACCGGTGGGAGCAGGGCTGCGACCGGCTGCGGATCCGGATGTCGACCTACGCCGAGGGCCTCGACGAGGTCCTCTCCCTCGGCCTCCGCGCCGGCGACGTGCTGCCCGGCGTCGCCGACGTGACCGGGCCGCACGACGACCGCCTGCTCATGGGGCCCCTGAAGATCATCTCGGACGGGTCGCTCAACACGCGGACGGCGTGGTGCTGCGAGCCCTACGCCGACGCCCACCGCCTCGAGTACCCCGCCGGCCAGCCCAACCTCTCCGGCGCCGAGCTCCGGACGCTCCTCGAACGGGCCCACGCCGCCGGGCTCGAGGTCGCCACCCACGCGATCGGTGACGCCGCGGTGGCGGCCGCGCTCGCGGCGTACGCCGTCACCGGAGCGCGCGGCTCCATCGAGCACGCGCAGATGGTCGACCGCGCCGACTCGCGGCGCATGGCGGAGCTGGGGATCCGCGCGAGCGTGCAGCCCGCGCACCTCCTCGACGACCGGGACCTCACCGAGAAGATCTGGCAGGAGCGCTCGAGCCGCTGCTTCGCGTTCCGCTGGATGCTCGAGGACGGCGTCGAGCTCGCGCTCGGCTCCGACGCCCCGGTCTCACCGCTCGACCCGTGGCTCGCCATCGCGGCGGCGGTGCACCGCAGTGCCGACGACCGGGAGCCGTGGCACGGCGAGCAGGGGCTCACCGTCGCCGAGGCCCTCGCCGCCTCGACGGACGGCTGGGGGACGGTCGCCCCGGGCCACCCGGGCGACCTGGTGCTGCTCGACGCCGACCCCTACGTGGAGTTCGCCACCACCGCCGAGCAGGGCGCGTGGCTGCGGGAGATGCCCGTCGCGGCGACGTACGTCGCGGGCCACCCCGTCTTCGGGGCCGGGATCGAGCTGGGTTGAGCCCCCGGCTCAGCGCACGCTGTCGAGCACCCGCACGATCGCCACGGCGGCGGCGCGCTGCTCGGCGGCGAGCGGGTGGTAGGGCGCCGCGCCCTCGCTGTCGCCCCCGTTGATCCACGGCTCGTCGGAGCACAGCGCGTGGCCCTCGGTGGCCGCCCACAGGTCGACGAACTCCGCCCCGGCCGCCTCGGCGGCGCGCTCCTGGGTGTTCGCGAGCTCCCGGTTGAGGAGCCGCACCAGGCCGACGGCCTGGCTGTCGAAGGGCACGTCGTCGCACCCGTCGCCCGACGGCGCGACCTGCGGGTAGCCGATCACCAGCACCCGCGCCTCGGGCGCGCGCTGCCGGACGGTGCCGATGACGCCCGCGAGGTTCTCCTCGACCTCCGCGAGGCCCTGCTGCACCGTGGCGATGTCGAGGTTCGCGCAGCCGCCGCCGTCGCAGTCGCCCGCGAGCAGTGCGAACGCGCCGAAGTCGTTGCCGCCGGTGCTGATGGTGACGACGTCGGTGTCGGCCGTGACCGCGTCGATCTGGGCCGGCACGCTGCCCCCGGCGAGCTGCTGCGCCGCGACGAGGTCGTTCGTGGTCGCGCCGGAGCAGGAGACGTCGACGAGCTCCGAGCCGCCGAACGCGCCCTGCACGAGCCGGGGGTAGTTCGCCTCCGAGCGGCCGCACTGCCCCGACGCGCCGTCGACGGGCTCGACGCCCGGTGCGGCGGTGTAGGAGTCGCCCATCGCGACGTACCGCTGCCCCGCGAAGTCCTGCGAGTCGTCCGTGCGCAGCTCCGGACCGGACGGCTCGGGCTCGGAGCGGTGGTCGCCGCCGGTGCAGGCGGTGAGCGCGAGCCCGAGGGCGAGCGGAGCGGCCAGCGCGACGGCGACACGACGGGGAAGCGGGCTCATACGCACCAGTATCCGGCCCCGTGCGCCACCATGTGCCCTGTGGCAGGCAACACGGCCGTCCCGGGGACCACGGTGACCCAGCGCGTCGTGGCTCTCCTCGGGGCCTTCGACGACCGGCACCGTCGGCTGACGCTCTCGCGTCTCGCCGACCGGGCCGGCCTCGCGCTCCCCACGGCGCACCGCCTCGTCGGCGAGCTGGTGGCCGGCGGGCTGCTCGAGAAGCGGCCCGACGGGACCTACGTCGTGGGGCGCCGCACGTGGGACATCGGCCTGCTCGCGCCGGTGCAGACCGACCTGCGGGCCGCGGCGGCGCCCTTCCTCCAGGACATCTACGCGGCGACGCTCGCGACGGTCCACCTCGCGGTGCGCGAGGGTCCGGAGGTGCTCTACGTGGAGCGGATCTCGGGCCGCGCGTCGGTGCCGATCGTCTCGACGATCGGCTCCCGGCTGCCGCTGCACTCCACGGGGGTGGGCAAGGTGCTCCTCGCCCACGCGCCCGCCGAGGTCGTCGACGCCGTCCTCGCCCGGCCGCTGCGCCGGGTCACGGCCTACACGGTCGTGCAGGCCGGCACGCTCGCCCGCCAGCTCGAGGCGGTGCGCCGCGACGGCTACGCGACCACCAGCGAGGAGATGTCGCTCGGCGCGTGCTCGGTCGCGGTGCCCGTACGGCGCGGGATCGCCCCCGACGCCCCCGTCGTCGCCGCGCTCGGCGTCGTCGTGCCCTCGCTCAAGCGCGACCGCCCGCGCCTCGTCGCCAGCCTCACCACCGCCGCGGCGGGCATCGCCCGCTCGCTGTAGGGCGTGTCCACCCAGCGGAAACCCCGCTGGACGCGGAGCCCCGTCGTCCCGGTGGATGAGCCCATGACCGCAGTCATCACCACCGAGGTCGCCATCGTCGGTGCCGGCCCTTCGGGCCTCCTGCTCGCCCACCTGCTGGCCGCCCGGGGCGTCGACTCGGTCGTCGTCGAGACCCGCTCCCGGGAGTACGTCGCGGCCCGCATCCGGGCCGGCATCCTCGAGCACTCGACCGTGGAGCTGCTCCGGGAGGCCGGGCTGGCCGACCGACTCGAGCGCGACGGTGACGAGCACCGAGGGATCCACCTGCAGTGGACCGACGGTCCCGACCCGACGTCCGACGGCGAGCGCCACCACATCGACTTCGTCGACCACGTGGGCCGCTCGGTGTGGGTGTGGGGCCAGACCGAGGTGCAGAAGGACCTCGACGCGGCCGCCGCGGCCCGCGGCCAGGAGATCCACTACGAGGTGCGCGACACGGCGCTGCACGACGTCGACTCCGACACCCCGTCGGTGACGTTCACCGACGCGAGCGGCGGCGTACGGCGCGTGCGGGCCCGCACCGTCGTCGGGTGTGACGGCTCGTTCGGCCCCTCCCGCGCGGCCGTCCCCGCGAGCGTCCGGCAGACGGGGGAACGGGTCTACCCCTACTCGTGGCTCGGGATCCTCGCCGACGTCGCGCCGTCGACCGACGAGCTGATCTACGCGTGGCACCGCGACGGGTTCGCCATGCACTCGATGCGCTCGGCGACGGTGTCGCGGCTCTACCTGCAGGTGCCGAACGGCACGTCGGTCGAGGACTGGTCCGACGACCGCATCTGGGACGCCCTCGCGACCCGGCTCGGGCACGGCCAGGCCGGCTGGAGCCTCACGCCGGGCCCGATCACGGAGAAGTCGGTGCTGCCGATGCGCTCCTTCGTGCAGACGCCGCTGCGCCACGGCTCCCTGTTCCTCGCCGGCGACGCCGGCCACATCGTGCCGCCGACGGGCGCGAAGGGCCTCAACCTCGCGGTCGCCGACGTCGCCCTGCTCGCCCCGGCGCTCGCCGCCCTCGTGCGCGAGCGGGACGCCCGGCTGGTCGACGCCTACTCCGACGCGGCGCTGCGCCGGATCTGGCGCTGCACCCACTTCTCGTGGTGGATGACGACGATGCTCCACACGGCCGGCGGACCCGACGGTCCCGACGCGTTCGACCAGCAGCTCCAGCTGAGCCAGCTGCGGTGGGTCGCCACCTCGGAGGCCGGTGCGGCCGGGCTGGCGGAGAACTACGCCGGCCTGCCGATCGGCTTCTGAGGGTCAGGCCAGAGGCTCGGGCCAGAGGGTCATGCCAGCGCCACCACCAGCTCGCGCACGACGGCCGGGTCGGTGAGCGCGTCGCCCCAGAGCTCGCGGACCCGGCCCATGCGGTAGCGGACGGTCTGGGGGTGCACGAACAGGGCCGCCGCGACCTCCTCGCGGCGACCCTGGTGGAGCAGCCAGGCGCGCAGGGTCTCCTCGAGCCGAGCGGCGCTGTCGGGCCGCACGCCCGCGAGCGGGGCGAGG
>DASWYU010000053.1:0-3728 GCA_036404795.1 Nocardioides sp.
TGCCACCTTTCGAGGTGCGCCTGCGGGCGTTGCCCACGCGATCACGGCGGCTCAGCGCATTGACTTCGACCGCAAGCGCGAGCGCGCGGAGGCTGCGATCAAGGTGGCGACCGGGGCCGCCACCACCGCCGGCGCCTCCCCCATTCCCTTCAGCGACGCCGCCATCCTCGTCCCCATCCAGCTGACGATGATGGCCTCGATCGCCGTCACCTACGGGATCTCGGTCGAGCGCTCGACGGCCGCGTCGCTCGCGGCGACCGCCGCCGCCACGACCGCGGGCCGCTCGCTGGTCGGCAACCTCATCAAGTTCGTGCCGGGCGCCGGCACGGCCGTCGCGGGCACGATCAACGCGACCATCGCGGGCACGTTCACCTACGCGATGGGGCACGCCTGGGTGCGGGTCTGCGAGCGGCTGGCCCGGGGCGAGCTGCGCACGGTCGGCGGCGCGCTCGAGAACGAGAAGATCCACAAGCTGTTCATGGACGAGTTCAAGGCCCAGGCCTCGCGGCGGAAGCTGTCCTCGTGAGCGCGCGCTGGAGGCGGATCGCCACTCAGGGGGCGGGCGACGACTACGCGGTGCGGTACGCCCAGCGCTTCCGCGCGATGGCCGAGCGCGGCGAGGACGTCCACGGCGAGGCCGCGTTCGTGGCCGACCTGATCCCGGCACCGGCGCGCATCCTCGACGCCGGCTGCGGCACCGGCCGCGTCGCCGTACGCCTCCACGAGCTCGGGTACGACGTGGTCGGGGTGGACGTCGACGAGGCGATGCTCGACCAGGCCCGTGCCGCCGCCCCCGCCCTGGACTGGCGGCTGGCCGACCTGGCGACCTTCGACCTCGGGGAGACCTTCGACGTCGTGCTGGTCGCCGGCAACACCATCCCGCTGCTCGATCCGGGCACGCTGCTCGACGCCTGCGAGCGGCTGGGCGCGCACCTCACGCCCGGAGGGGTCGTGGTCACCGGCTTCGGCACCCACGCCGACCAGCTGCCGGGCGACTGCCCCGTGACGGCGCTGGCCGACGTCGACGCGGCGTTCGGCGTGCTCGGCCTCGACGCGGTCGTGCGCTACGGCACCTGGGAGCACCACGCGTTCGACCCGGCCCACGGCTACGCGATCACGCTGTATGCGGAGCCGCGGCGGTGATGGCCCGATGAGGGTCGTCGTCCTCACCGGTGCGGGCATCTCGGCCGAGAGCGGGGTCCCGACCTTCCGCGACGCCGACGGGCTCTGGGAGGGGCACCACGTCGAGGACGTCGCGACGCCGGAGGCCTACGACCTCCAGCCGGCGGTCGTGCAGCGCTTCTACGACGAGCGCCGCGAGGCGCTGCTCCGCGTCGACCCGAACCCCGCGCACCACGCGCTGGCCCGCCTCGAGGCGGCGCTGGGGGAGAACCTGCTGGTCGTCACGCAGAACATCGACGACCTCCACGAGCGCGGCGGCTCCAGCCGCGTCCTGCACATGCACGGCGAGCTGCGCTCCGCCCTGTGCCGGGCCTGCGGCGACCGGCACCCGTGGGACGGGCCGCTCGCGCACCAGCCGCCGTGCCCGGCGTGCGGCGTGACCGAGCTGCGCCCGGACGTGGTGTGGTTCGGCGAGATCCCGTACCAGATGGACCGCATCCTGCGGGCGCTCGACGGCGCCGACCTGTTCGTCTCCGTCGGCACCTCCGGCGCGGTCTACCCCGCCGCCGGCTTCGTGCAGTACGCCGCTCGCGCCGGTGCCCGCACGCTCGAGCTCAACCTCGCGCCGAGTGGCGGCACCCACCTCTTCGACCGCGCCGACCACGGCCCGGCCTCGGAGCTCGTGCCGGCATGGGTGGACGACCTGCTGCGCCGCTGACTCCGCTAGCGTTCCGACCATGGATCGCATCGGACTGGCCATCGCAGCACTCGGCGTCGCAGCAGCGACCCTCACCGCGTGCAGCGGAGACGACGGCGGCGACGACTTCGCCAAGAGCCCCGCGGAGGACATCGTCGCGGCGGCGAAGTCGGACATGGGCGACCTGAAGGCCGTCAAGGTCTCCGGCACCGTCAACAACGACGGGCAGGAGATCAGCATCGACATCCAGTCCAGCTCCGACGGCGACTGCACCGGCTCGATCGGCGTCGACGAGGGCACGGCCGAGCTGCTCGGCGTCGGGGGCGACACCTGGATGCGTCCGGACGAGGCCTTCTGGCGGTCGTTCGCGGGCGAGAACGCCGAGCAGGTGCTCACGCTCGTCGGCGACAAGTGGGTCGTGATCCCGGCCGAGGACGACTCGTTCAACCAGTTCTGCGACGTCGACGCGCTGCTCGACCAGCTGCTCAAGGAAGACGACGAGGAGGACGAGTCGACCTACTCCGTCACGGGCACCGAGGAGCTCGACGGCGACGAGGTCGTGCTCGTCGACAACGAGGACCCCGAGGACGGCACCTCGACCGGCTACGTCCTCGTCGACGACCCGCACTACCTGGTGAAGATCGAGAAGACCGACGGTGAGGACACCGGCACCGTGACGTTCTCGGAGTTCGACGAGGAGTTCGACGTCGAGGCGCCCGCCGAGGACGACGTCGTCGACCTCGGCTCGCTCGGCAGCTGACCCCCGCTAGCGAACCACCGCTCCGGCGTGGGCGGGCAGCACGAGCCCGCCCCGCTGGAGCGTCGCCCCGGACGGCGTCGCGAACAACACGTCGGTCGCGTCCGTGGGCACCGTCGCCTCGGCGTCGCCGAAGTTCACGGCGACCAGGAGGCGCCCGCGGCGCATCGTGAACACGCGCGACTCCTCGTCGGCGGTGCACGACACCGCGGTGAACGACGGGTCGGTGAGGTCCTCGTGGGTCCGCCGCAGCCGGGCCAGGTCGCGGTAGACCTCGAGCAGCACGGCGTGCCGGCCGCCGGTCGCCTCGGACCAGTCGAGCTTCGACCGCTCGAACGTCGCCGGGTCCTGCGGGTCCGGCACGACCGCCGGGTCCCAGCCCATCCGCTCGAACTCCGCGATCCGGCCCTCGGCCGTCGCCTTCCCGAGCTCCGGCTCGGGGTGCGAGGTGAAGAACTGGAACGGCGTCGACGCCGCCCACTCCTCGCCCATGAACAGCATCGGCGTGAACGGTCCGCACAGGGTCAGCAGCGCGGCGCACGCCAGCTGGTCGTCGTCGAGCACCTCGGTGATCCGGTCGCCGCGGGCCCGGTTGCCGATCTGGTCGTGGTTCTGGCTGCACACCACGAGGCGCCAGGTCGGCATGGCCCGCCGGTCCACCGGGTAGCCGTGGTCGCGCCCCCGGAACGACGACCAGGTGCCGTCGTGGAAGAACCCGCGCTCGCACACCTTGGCCAGCGCCGACAGCGGCGCGAAGTCGGCGTAGTAGCCCTCGGTCTCGCCGGTGAGCGCGACGTGGACCGCGTGGTGGAAGTCGTCGCTCCACTGCGCGTCCAGGCCGTAGCCGCCGGCCTCGCGTGGCCGGACCAGCCGCGGGTCGTTGAGGTCGGACTCCGCGATCAGCGTCAGCGGCCGTCGCAGGTGGGCCGAGAGGGCCGCCACCTCGGCCGCCATCTCCTCCAGCAGGTGCTGGTGGCTCGCGTCGTTGAGCGCGTGCACGGCGTCGAGCCGCAGCGCGTCGACGTGGTAGTCCTCGAACCACATCCGCACGTTGTCCAGCACGTAGCGGCGCACCTCGTCCGACCCGGGGCCGTCGAGGTTGAGGAAGTCGCCCCAGGTGTTGGCGCCGGACTTGAGGTACGGCCCGAACTC
>DASWYU010000054.1:0-3550 GCA_036404795.1 Nocardioides sp.
CGCCGCCGACCTCGACGACGGCGCTGGAGAGCGAGAGCGCGGCGACGCGGCCGCGGACGAAGGCGATCATCGGATTCCTGAGGGACGACGGGCGGGGCGGCGGGGCGTCTGGGCGGCGGCGACCGCGGCGTCGATGCGCGCCTGCGCTCCCCCGCGCCAGATGTGGGTGATGGCGAGCGCGAGGGCGTCGGCGGCGTCGGCGGGCTTCGGCATCGCGTCGAGCCGGAGGATCCGGGTCACCATCGCTCCGACCTGGGCCTTGTCGGCCCGCCCGTTGCCGGAGACCGCGGCCTTGACCTCGCTCGGTGTGTGCAGCGCGACCGGAAGGCCACGGCGGGCCGCACACACCATCGCGATGCCGGCGGCCTGCGCGGTGCCCATGATCGTGCTGACGTCGGAGCGGGCGAAGATCCGCTCGATGGCGACGGCGTCGGGACGGTGCTCGTCCAGCCACGCGTCGACGCCGCGCTCGATGGTGACCAGCCGCTCCGGGACGGCGATCTGGGACGAGGTCCGCACCACCCCGACGTCCACCAGCCCGAGCGGGCGGCCCACGGAGCCCTCGACCACGCCCATGCCGCAGCGGGTCAGCCCCGGGTCGATCCCGAGCACACGCACGTCGTACCTCCGTCCGAACAGATGTTCGGAGCCTAACGAGCGCCGGCCGTCGATCGCCGGAGGACACGCCCGGTCAGGCGTCGATCGACTCCATCACGTCGTCGGGGATGTCGGCGTTGCTGAAGACGTTCTGCACGTCGTCGAGGTCGTCGACCGCGTCGACCAGGCGGAACACCTTGCCGGCCGCCTCGGCGTCGGCAACCGGGATGTCCATGGTGGCGACGAACAGCACGTCGGCGGAGTCGTAGTCGACGCCGGCCTCCTGCAGGGCGGTGCGGACCGCCACGACGTCGCTGGGCTCCGACTGGACCTCGAAGGACTCGCCCAGGTCGACGACGTCCTCGGCCCCGGCGTCGAGGGTCGCCTCGAGGACCATGTCCTCGGTGACCTCGGCGGCGGCCCCGTCCTTCTCCTGCTGTTTGGGGACCACGACGACACCCTTGCGGCTGAAGAGCCGGGAGACCGACCCCGGGTCGGCCATCGTGCCGCCGTTGCGCGTGACCGCCGTGCGCACCTCCATGGCCGCACGGTTGCGGTTGTCGGTGAGGCACTCGACCAGCAGCGCGACGCCCTGCGGGCCGTAGACCTCGTACATGATCGTCTCGTAGTCGACGCCGCCGCCCTCGAGCCCGCCGCCGCGCTTCACCGCGGAGTCGATGTTCTTGTTGGGGACCGACTGCTTCTTGGCCTTCTGGATGGCGTCGAAGAGGGTCGGGTTGCCGGTCGGGTCGGGACCGCCCATCTTCGCGGCGATCTCGATGTTCTTGATCAGCTTGGCGAACAGCTTGCCGCGCTTGGCGTCGATGGCCGCCTTCTTGTGCTTCGTGGTCGCCCACTTGGAGTGGCCAGACATCAGTCCCTCTTCCGCTCGATCACAGCGGGTGAGTTTACCGCTGCACCATCTCGAGGAAGAGGCGGTGCACCCGACCGTCGCCGTCCACCTCCGGATGGAACGACGTCGCCAGCAGCCGTCCCTGGCGTACGGCGACCGGGTGGCCCGCGGCTTCGGCGAGCACCTCGACCTCGGGGCCGGCGTGCTCGATCCACGGTGCGCGGATGAAGACGGCGTGCACGGGGTCCGCCAGTCCGCGGAGGGTGAGGTCGGCCTCGAAGGAGTCGACCTGGCGGCCGAACGCGTTGCGGCGGACCGTGACGTCGAGCCCACCGATGGTCTCCTGGCCCGCCGTGCCGTCGACGACCCGGTCGGCGAGCAGGATCATCCCGGCACAGGTGCCGAAGGCCGGCATCCCGCCGCTGACCCGCTCCCGCAGCGGCTCGAGCAGCCCGAAGGTGCGCGCGAGCTTGGCCATCGTGGTCGACTCACCGCCCGGCAGCACGAGACCGTCGCAGCGCTCGAGCTCCTCGGGACGCCGCACGGCGAAGGCGTCGACGCCGAGGGCAACCAGGGCGTGCAGGTGCTCGCGCACGTCGCCTTGGAGGGCGAAGACTCCGACGGCCGGCACGGCGAAGAGGCTAGCGGCCGGGCCGACGTGTCCTCCCTACGGCCCGCAGTACATCCACCAGTTCGCGCCGTTGGGCCGCGGTCCCGAGTGCAGGAGCGTGGTCGTGGCGGGTCCGACGTTCGAGTGGTCGCTGACCAGCCGGGTCTGCACCTTCGCGCTGTAGCCGTCGTTCTGGCCACCGCCCGAGACGATGCCGAACATCAGACTGAGGGGTGTTCCGTCGGCGGCGGGTGCGATCGTCCCGGTCGAGATGGGGGCGGCGACGCCGTCGCGGTAGAGCTCCCACCGGAACTCGTACAGCGGCCCCAGGGCCGACCAGGTCAGCGTGGCCTGCTCCTTCGGGTTCACCTCGCTCGACGTGCAGACAGGCTGCTGGTGGCTCACGGCCGCCGGGGTCGTCGCCGTCGCCGTGGCGCTGGCCGTGTCGGACCAGTAGGCCGACGTGAACGCCCAGGGCGCGTTGCCGCTCACGCCCAGCACGACGCCCAGCGCCACCACGCCCGACAGCGCCACGGGCACGGCGACGCGCGAGCGCCTCGACGCGGCGCCCGCCCCCGTCGGGGCAGCCGTCGCGTCGACATCCCTGCGCGGACCGAAGCCGAGGTACAGCATGGCGAGCGCGGCCAGGGCGCCGGCCAGCAGGCCGACCGGGCTCGCGACCGCGTTCAGCACGTAGCCGGCGTAGGGCACGCCCGCCACGACGCGGTCGGCGGCGGCCACGCGGTAGACCTCCGCGTCCGGGACCTCGTTGGTGTCGCCCTTCAGGCTGAGCACCGCTCCGTCGGCCGTCGGCTGCGTGCCGACGACACGGTGGGTGACCCGGTCGCCCTGCGCGTTCACGACGCTCACGACGTCGCCGACCCGGAGGTCTGCGGCGGGCACCTCGTGCGCGACGCCCAGGGCGCCGGTCTCGTAGGCGGGGCTCATCGAGCCTGACGCGAACACGAGTGGAGTGACGTTGAGGAGCCAGCCGGCCGCCAGGGAGGCCAGACACAGCGACCCGAGCACCGCCCCGGTCCACAGCAGGAGCTCGCGTCCGATGTGCTTCGTGGTCGTCATGAGGGCACCTGGGTCGCCGGGAAGGTGAACGTGATCGCGGAGGAGGAGCCGGGCGCGAGGTTCGACGGCGCCGGAAGCGCGACCTGCACGCACAGGCCGTGTGACTGGTTCGGCGCCAGGGCGTCGCCCGCCGGCTGGTCGAACCCGTCGAGCGCGGCACCGGCCGCACCGACGAGCGTCCCGCCCGTGCACGACGTACCACTCACCGATCCGCCGCGGCGCACGGTCACCCGCAACGCCGCGCCGAGGGCGCCGGAGGCCGAGGACTGGATGCGGTAGGTGAAGGTGACCGGGCCGACGCTGTTGTTGGAGACCGGCAGGACCTTCGCCACGCTGGTGCCCGGTGCGAGGTCGGTGAGCGCCATCGCTGCCCACGAGTAGGTCTCGGGCTTGACCCCGTTGTTGGCGGC
>DASWYU010000055.1:0-6443 GCA_036404795.1 Nocardioides sp.
CGGCGACGACAGCCCGGGGAACCCGGGCGAGGAGGCAGACATGGGACTCAGCGACAAGCTCAAGGGCGTCCTCGGCCAGGCACGCACGCAGGCGAGCAGCGCCGTCGACAAGCACGGCGACAAGATCACCGGCGGCATCGACAAGGCCGCGGCGTTCGCCGACAAGAAGACCAAGGGGAAGTACTCCGACAAGATCGCCAAGGGCACCACCAAGGCCAAGGAGGGCCTGGAGAAGCTCGACGGCAAGAACGACGGCGACACCGGGCCCGCGGGCACCGGCCCCACCGCCCCGCGCTGACCCGCGCGTGAGCACCGACGCGACGAGCGCCCCCGACACCGTGCGGGGGCGCTTCGCCGTGGTGCCCGCGGCGTACGTCGTGTGCGTGCGCCCCGGCGCACCCGGCGGTTCCGGCTCCCCCGAGGTGCTGCTGCAGCTGCGCAGCGGCACCGACTACATGGACGACCACTGGGCCTCCGGCGCCGCCGGCCACGTGGAGAAGGGCGAGACCGCCCTCGAGGCCGCTCGGCGGGAGGCGGCCGAGGAGCTCGGGATCGATCCGGACCTGACCTTCCTCACGACGATGCAGCGCCGCGCCCCCGGCCCGGACCCGTCGCCCGCGATCGACGAGCGGGTCGACTTCTTCTTCGCCGCGACCTCCTGGGCGGGCGAGCCCCGGGTGATGGAGGGCGCCAAGTGCGCCGACCTGCGGTGGTGCGCGCTCGATGCCCTGCCCGACCCGGTCGTGCCCCACGAGCTCGTCGTGCTCCGCGCCCTCGCGGCCCGGCTCGCCGGCGGCGACGTGGGCGACCTGGCTACGTTGGGCGGTGGGCTCGCGCCGTACACCACGTTCGGCTACGACGCCTGAGACCGACCCGCCCCGCACCTCGAGGAGGAGCCTCCGATGAGCGACCCCGGACCGCAGCCGGACCCGACGATCGAGCCCGCCGAGCCGAACCCGGGCGGTCCCGACGCCGTAGCGGGTGACCGCTACGAGACCGCGGAGCCGCTGCCGGCGGACCCCGACCCCGAGCTGAACCCCAGCGTCGAGGAGCACCTGCCCGACGAGATCGCGGAGCCCGACGACAAGCAGCAGGAGCCGACGGAGGGCGCCGACGACCGCGAGCCGGCCGAGGACGTGAACGGCGCGGAGGAGCCGCCCGCCTAGGGAGCCAGGCCGGGACGGGCCGTTTCGGGAGCGTGGCGGGCGGGCATCCCCGTCCGTCACGCCGGGGCAGCGGCCCGGTCCGACGGAGGAGACCCGCCATGACGACCACGCCCAGCCCGCTCGCCCAGCAGCTCGATCCCCGCGACGACATCGTCTGGCCGGTGGCGGCGATCCTCATCGCGGCCGCGGGTTTCTGGCTGTTCGGCGGCGCCTCCTCGAGCACGACCGTGAACGGCGAGGTGACGTCGGAGAGCAGCGTCAACCTGCTCGGCCTCGTCCTGGCCGCGGTCGCGGTGGCGATCGCCGTGCGGGCGCTGCGCTCGCGGGGTGGCGCGAAGCCCGTACGACGAGGACTCGCCGTCGTCGCGATCCTCGTCGCCGTCGCGCAGGCGGTCTACACCGTCCTGCAGTTCTGAGCCCGCTGGATCGGGCTCAGACGTCCCAGACCGTCAGCGGGGCGTCGAAGTACGGCGACTCCCCCGCGTCCTGGACCGGTTCGACCCGCGGCTCGACCCACGGCCGCGGGCGCCGCGTGCGGCGGTACTCCGCCAGGTCGACGACCTCGCAGCGCTCGTCGGACGTCACCGTCGTGCTCATGGCCCCACCCCCTGCCGCCGGCGCCGGGATCGGCGCGGTTACCTCAAGGTAACCAACGGCGACGTCATCCAGCCGCAACCCGGCGGACATTTTGCCGTCACGTTTCCGCCAGGGCCGGGGAAGAGGGCGGGTTCAGCGGGCGCAGGCGCTCTCGACGGGCGGCAGCGGCGCGGGCTTGCCGATCGTCGGCATGCCGAGCGCGACCCCGGTGGGGGCGGGCGGGGCCGCCGTGCGGCGCTCCCAGGCGTCGCCGGCTCGCGTGCGCCGTACGGCGAGGACCGGCCCGTCCGCGACCAGGTGGTGGGGCGCGCCGTACGTCACCTCGACCTCGACCATGTCCCCCGGCCGCGGCACCTGGCCGTCGACGAGCGAGAAGTCCGCGGCGAAGTGGACGAGGCGGTTGTCGGGGGCACGACCGGAGAGGCGCGCGGTCTCCGCGTCCTTGCGGCCCTCGCCCTCGGCGACCATGAGCTCGAGCCGGCGGCCCTCGAGGCGCCGGTTCTCCTCCCAGGCGATCTCGTTGACGAGCGCGACGAGCCGCTCGTAGCGCTCCTGCACGACCGCCTTGGGGATCTGGTCCGCCATGGTGGCGGCGGGGGTGCCGGGGCGGGTGGAGTACTGGAACGTGAACGCGCCGGAGAATCGCGACTCGCGCACGACGTGGAGGGTGTCCTCGAAGTCGGCGTCGGTCTCGCCGGGGAACCCGACGATGATGTCGGTGGTGATCGCGGCCTCGGGGATCGCGGCGCGCACGCGCTCGATGATGCCGAGGAACTTCTTCTGCCGGTAGGACCGGCGCATCGCCTTGAGCACCGCGTCGGAGCCCGACTGCAGCGGCATGTGCAGCGACGGCACGACGTTCGGGGTCTCGGCCATCGCCTCGATGACGTCGTCGGTGAACTCCGCCGGGTGGGGCGAGGTGAACCGCACCCGCTCGAGGCCCTCGATCTCACCGCAGGCGCGCAGCAGCTTCGAGAACGCCTGTCGGTCGCCGAACTCCACGCCGTAGGCGTTCACGTTCTGGCCCAGCAGCGTCACCTCGGTGACGCCCTCCGCGACGAGCGCCTCGATCTCGGCGAGCACGTCGCCGGGGCGGCGGTCCTTCTCCTTGCCGCGCAGGCTCGGCACGATGCAGAACGTGCAGGTGTTGTTGCAGCCGACGGAGATGGAGACCCACGCGGCGTACGCCGACTCGCGCTTCGTCGGCAGCGTCGACGGGAAGACCTCGAGGCTCTCGAGGATCTCGACCTGCGCCTCCTCGGCCACGCGCGCCCGCTCCAGCAGCACCGGCAGCGAGCCGATGTTGTGGGTGCCGAACACGACGTCGACCCACGGCGCCTTGCGGGTGATCTCGCCGCGGTCCTTCTGCGCCAGGCAGCCGCCGACGGCGATCTGCATCCCCGGTCGGCGCGCCTTGACGGGCGCCAGGTGGCCGAGGTTGCCGTAGAGCTTGTTGTCCGCGTTCTCGCGCACCGCGCAGGTGTTGAGGACGACGACGTCGGCCTCCTCGCCAGCGGGCGCCCGCACCATCCCGGCGTCCTCCAGCAGGCCCGTCAGCCGCTCCGAGTCGTGCACGTTCATCTGGCAGCCGAACGTGCGGACGTCGTAGGTGCGAGCAGTGGGCGCCTCGGTCGGCGTGGCGGTCTCAGACATGGCCGCACCAGGGTACGGCGCCGAACCGCCCGGGACGAACCGTTGCCGTCAGGCTCTCGGGGAGATCGGCTCGGCTGGCACGACGCTCATCGAGCGCGGCGGAGCCGCTCGATGGCGTCGGCGACCGGGCCGGTGGACGGCGCGGACCGCGCCGCGCCGCCCGTGGGCATGACGACGGGGATCGGGTCGGGGTAGGGGCGGGGGGCCGGGAAGACGACGGGGCCGACCGTGCGGCCGTCGAGCGTGGCGGTGACGTCGAGCTGCGTGGGCAGGACGCCGTACGGCAACGTCAGGACACCGTTGAACCCGCTGGTCGCGAGGTCCCCGGTCACGACGAAGTAGGCGAGGTTCCCCTCGTACGACTGGGTGAACCAGACCGCGCGTGACGCCGTCGGACGGTCGGTCGAGACCCACGGATCGCACTCCCCCGGTTCGGTGCTGCCCTGCGGATCGTCGCATCGATCGCGGTGGTCCAGACAGGGTCGGGGTGACCGCGCTCGACCAGCGGGCCCGTCAGCCGAAGACCGGGATCGGGTCCGGCGCCCCCCACGCCGTCACGCCACGGACGACACCGCCGGCGACGAACGTGAGCGTCAGCCGCGTCGGGGGCGGGGGCCCTTGGATCGACAAGTTCAGGTGGAGCTCGGTGTAGCCCGAGGCGAGCCCGGCGGGCAGCGATGCGGTCGCGCTCCAGCCGGTGGCGTCGTTCGTCCCCGACGCCATCGCCGACCGCAGGTCGACGCCTCCGAGATCGAACCGGGCGAACCACGGCACCACCGTCGCTCGAGCAGTGAGGGCGAGCGTCAGCTGCGCTCCCACCGGCAGCGCCTCCCCAGGGTTCGTCACGAACCCCGCGCTCGGGAAGGCGAGGTGCCCGAAGCCGGCCATGTACTGGTCGTTGGCTCCCGTCGCGAGCCAGAGCATAGGACCGATCACGGCGACCGGATCGCCGACCCCGGACGCGGCGCGCGCAGGAGCGGCCGCGACGACGGCCACGGCCGGTGCCGACCAGGCGGCGACACGGAGGGCCGTTCGACGCGTCAGAGGACTGTCGGGACGTGGACGTGGCTGCGCTGCGGACATGCGGACCCTCCCCAGGGTGGTGAACATCGCCCACACTCACCGATTCGGGGGAGGTTCGGCAATGTCTAGGCCACAGTCGATCCGGCCGGTCTAGACCGTCTCGCCGCGTGGCCACGGTCACGAATCGGTCCCGATTGGCACCGGATGACCATCAGCACTAGTCCGGGAGGACCATGCCCCGATAGGTTCCCGCGCCATGACGACGCTGGAGAAGGACCCGGCGCCGGCCGGCCAGGGCGAGCCCCTGGTGGTGCTGTCGGGCGTGCAGAAGTGGTTCGGAGCGCTGCACGTGCTCAAGGACATCGAGCTGACGGTGCACCGGGGCGAGGTGGTCGTCGTGATCGGCCCCTCGGGCTCCGGCAAGTCGACACTGTGCCGCACCATCAACCGCCTCGAGACCGTGGGCGAGGGCAGCATCACCCTGGACGGCCAGCCGCTCCCCGAGGAGGGGAAGGCGCTCGCCGACCTGCGCGCCGAGGTCGGCATGGTGTTCCAGAGCTTCAACCTGTTCGCCCACAAGACGATCCTGGAGAACGTCACGCTCGGGCCGATCAAGGTGCGCAAGCAGCCGCGGGCCGAGGCGGAGCGGAAGGCGCGCGAGCTCCTCGACCGGGTGGGCGTCGGGCACCAGGCGGACAAGTACCCCGCCCAGCTCTCCGGCGGCCAGCAGCAGCGCGTCGCGATCGCGCGGGCGCTGGCCATGGAGCCGAAGGTGATGCTCTTCGACGAGCCGACCTCCGCGCTCGACCCCGAGATGATCAAGGAGGTCCTCGACGTCATGGTCGGCCTCGCCCAGGGCGGCATGACGATGATCGTCGTCACCCACGAGATGGGCTTCGCCCGCACCGCGGCCGACCGCGTGGTCTTCATGGCCGACGGCCAGATCGTCGAGGAGAACACGCCGAACGAGTTCTTCACCAACCCGCAGAGCGAGAGGGCCCAGGACTTCCTCGGCAAGATCCTCAAGCACTGACGGCGCCCCCGCCGGCGCACCTTGCGCCGCGACCACCCCACCGATCCAACGGCTCCCCACCGAGAGGGGAGCGAGGAGGAAGAACATGCGACTGAAGAGGATGATGGCGGCGGCGTCGGGCGTGGTGCTCGCCGCGTCGCTGGTGGCCTGTGGCGACGCCGGCAGCGACGACGACAGCGTCGGCGGCGGGGACGTCACGGTCGACGCGGACGACGACTGCGACGGCAAGTTCGAGGAGGGCTCGCGCATGGCCGAGCTCGCCGAGCAGGGCACGATCAACGTCGGCGTGCGGTTCGACCAGCCCGGCCTCGGCTTCAAGGGCACCAACGACGACCTGCCGCGCGGGTTCGACGTCGCCATCGCGAAGCTCCTGATCGCCGACCTCTGCATCGACCCCGACGACACGGACGCGGTCAACTACGAGGAGACCATCTCCGACAACCGCGAGCCCTACCTGGAGACCGGCCGCGTCGACCTGGTGGCCGCGTCGTACTCCATCACCGACGCCCGCCGCGAGCTCGTCGGCCAGACCGGCCCCTACTTCGTGACCGGCCAGCAGGTCCTCGTGCCCGAGGACAGCGACGTCACCTCGATCGAGGACCTCGCGGGCGAGGAGGTCTGCTCCGCGTCGGGCTCGACGTCGCTCGAGAACGTCAACGAGGCGGGCGCCGTCGGCGTCCCGGCGGACACCTACAGCCTCTGCGCCGAGCAGGTCGCGGACGGCACCGTGCCCGCCATGTCCACCGACGGCTCGATCCTGCTGGGCCTCGCGGCGCAGTACGACGGCGCGCTGAAGGTCGTCGGCGACGAGTTCTCGGAGGAGCGCATCGGCATCGGCTACAGCCTCGACCGGCCCGAGATGTGCGGCTGGATCAACGGCGTGCTCGAGGAGGCGTTCGAGGACGGCTCGTGGGCCGACGCGTTCGAGGAGACCCTCGGCGCCTCGGGTGCGGAGACGCCCGAGCCGCCGA
>DASWYU010000056.1:0-5272 GCA_036404795.1 Nocardioides sp.
CGCCGACCGCGACGGCCGAGGCGGTCGACTGCGCGGTCGAGCACACGGCGCAGACGTACGCCGTGGGTCAGCTCGCGACGTACGCCGACGGCCACCTCCTCGCCGTCGACGACCCCGCCGTGCAGGCCGACCTCGCGCAGACCTGCCGGTCCTCCCTGGCCGAGCACCTGGGCGGCGACGCCGACGCGCTGCGGCTCTCGGTGCTGCGCCCCGTCTGGTTCTCGCCGTCGATCGAGGAGTCGGACGGCGGGGCCGACTGGTACCGCTGCGACGTCATC
The DNA here is from genome assembly GCA_036404795.1 of Nocardioides sp. Lineage (GTDB taxonomy): Bacteria > Actinomycetota > Actinomycetes > Propionibacteriales > Nocardioidaceae > Nocardioides. The sequence goes on from DASWYU010000056.1 coordinate 279, forward strand.
GCCGTCGTCGACGACGGCCAGCTCGGCGCGCTGCCGCCGGCGACCGCGGACGCGCTGGCCGGCGACGGCCTGGACAGCCTCGCGCTGTGCGCGACCGCCGCTCCCGGCGCCGACGGGTTCCGCCGCATCGCCTGCGGGCTCGAGCACTCCTGGCGCGCGATCGACGTGGTGGACCTGGGCGCGACGTACCCCGGCGAGGACGCGGCGTCGACCGCCGGCTCGGCGCAGTGCCAGAACGTGGCGGGCGAGCTGGCCGACGACGTCCTCGACTACCAGTGGGGCTACGAGTGGCCCACGCCGGAGCAGTGGGAGGCCGGGCAGACCTACGGGATCTGCTGGGCCCCGGCCTGACGGCTCAGAACCCGAGCCGCCGCAGCTGCCGCGGGTCGCGCTGCCAGTCCTTCGCGACCTTGACGCGCAGGTCGAGGTAGACCGGCGTGCCGAGCATCGCCTCGATCTGCCCGCGGGCGCCGCTGCCGATCTCGCGCAGCCGGGAGCCCTTGTGGCCGATGATGATGCCCTTCTGCGACTCCCGCTCGACGAAGACGTTGGCGTGGATGTCGAGCAGCGGCTTGTCCTCGGGGCGGTCCGGCCGCAGCTTCATCTCCTCGACGACCACCGCGATGGAGTGCGGCAGCTCGTCGCGCACGCCCTCGAGCGCCGCCTCGCGCACGAGGTCGGCGACGATCGCCTCCTCGGGGGTGTCGGTCAGCTCGCCGTCCGGGTAGAGCGCGGGTCCCTCGGGGAGCTGCGCGAGCAGCAGGCCCGCGAGCAGGTCGACCTGGTCGCCGCCCGTGGCCGACACCGGGACGATCTCGGCCCAGTCCGTGCCGGTCTCGCGGCCGAGCTCCGCGATGGCGAGGAGGTGCTCGGCGAGCCGCTCGGGCGTCACCAGGTCGGTCTTGGTCGCGACGGCGATCTTGATGGTGCGGCGCACCTTGGTCAGCTCGCCGACGATGAAGCGGTCGCCGGGCCCGATCTTCTCGTCCGCCGGGAAGCAGACCGCGACGACGTCGACCTCGGCCCACGTGGAGGTGACGAGGTCGTTGAGGCGCTCGCCGAGGAGGGTGCGCGGCCGGTGCAGGCCCGGGGTGTCGACCAGCACGAGCTGGCCGTCGGGCCGGTGCACGATGCCGCGCACGACGGTGCGGGTCGTCTGCGGACGCGAGCTCGTGATGGCGACCTTCGTGCCCACGAGGGCGTTGGTCAGCGTCGACTTGCCCGCGTTGGGCCGGCCGACGAAGCAGGCGAAGCCCGAGCGGAAGACGCCCTCCTCCGGTGCGCTCATCGGTTCTCCTCCTGCTCCCGGGCGGCGTCGTAGTCCGCCCAGATCTCCTCGTCGCTCTTGCCCGCCGCCTTGCCCGCCCGGTAGATCGGGCCGGGGTCGACCGCGCGGGGCTGTCGCTTCTGGCCGCCGCCCCGCCAGTAGCCCATCACGTCGTACGCCGTGCTCGGTAGCCCGACGACGCGCATCAGGTGCTTGCGGATGGCGCGCATCTGCGCGGACTCCCCCGCCATCCAGAAGTAGCCGGCCCGCTCGGGCCAGGTGATCTGCTCGACGATCTCCGCGAGCGCGCTCCCGCCCCCGGCGGGGGGCGCGGACCAGGTGACGTCGGTGCCCTCCGGCAGGTACGTCGCGAGCAGCCCCGGGTCGTCCGGCACCTCCGCCCACACCCGGACGGGGAGGTCGGGCCGCGTGCGGCGTACCTCCTCGACCGAGCGCGCCATGGCGGGCAGGGCCGTCAGGTCGCCGACGAGGAGCAGCCAGGCGGCGTCGGGCGCGGGCAGGAAGGACGCCTTCGGGTCGGTGATCGTCACCGTCTCGCCGACGCAGTCCCGCCGCGCCCACTCGGTGACGAGACCGACCTCGTGCACGACGATGTCGAGGACGAGCTCGCCGACGCCGTCACGGGCGGCGGGGTCCCACGAGCGCACCGTGTAGTAGCGGCTCTGGAACTGGCCCGGGACGATCAGGCCGACCCACTCGTCGGGGACGCCGGTCGAGCGGAAGCGCTCCAGACCGGGACCGGCGAGCACCAGGCGCACGAGGTGCGGGGTGAGCTGCTCACGGCCGACGACGACGGCGGTGTGCTGCTCGGCCCGGGTGCTCACCGGCCAACGGTAGGTCAGACGCCGAAGGTGTGGCGCAGCGGGTAGCCGCTGCGGCCCTGCTCGTCGGTGCGCGTCGCGAGCAGCTGGTGGAGCTGGATCTCGTTGCGCTCGAAGGCGATGCGCGACCCGGTCATGTAGATCCCCCAGACCTTCGCCGTGCCCTCACCGACCTCGGCGACGGCCTCGTCCCAGTGCCGCTCGAGGTTCTCCGACCAGCCCCGGAGCGTGCGGGCGTAGTGCGTGCGGAAGTTCTCGGTGTGCTGGACCTCCAGCCCGGCGTCCTGGGCGTCCATCACCACGCGGCCCGACCCCGTCAGCTCGCCGTCGGGGAACACGTAGCGGTCGATGAACGCTCCCGTGCGGACCGGGAGGTTGTGGGCGCGGGTGATGGAGTGGTTGAGCAGCCGCCCCTCCGGCTTGAGCCGGTCGTGGAGGAACGAGAAGTACGACGGGTAGTTGCGCACGCCGATGTGCTCCGTCAGTCCGATGGAGCTGACGGCGTCGAAGCCGTCCTCCGCGACGTCGCGGTAGTCGAGGTGGCGCACCTCGGCGAGGTCGGAGAGCCCCGCGGCGTCGATGGCCTCCTTCGCCCACTGGGCCTGCTGGAGGCTGAGGGTGACGCCGAGCGCCTTGACGCCGTACTCCCGCGCCGCGTGCATGACCATGCCGCCCCACCCGCAGCCGACGTCGAGCAGGCGCTGCCCCGGCTGGAGGTCGAGCTTGCGGGCGACGAGGTCGAACTTGGCGGCCTGCGCCTCCTCCAGCGTCGCGTCCGCGGTCTCGTAGACGGCGCACGTGTAGGCCATCGAGGGACCGAGCACCAGCTCGTAGAACCGGTTGGAGACGTCGTAGTGGTGGTGGATCACCTCGGCGTCGCGGGTCAGCGAGTGGCGCAGGCCCTCGACGGCACGCCGCCAGCGCGGGAGGTGCTCCTGCGGCGGGACCGGCGGCGGCTTGAGGTGCTGCACGCCCAGTCCGCGGAGCAGGCGGATCGCCTCGCTCGCGCTCGGGCGGCGGAACGAGAGGTTGCTGAGCAGCAGGGTCAGGCCGTCGTAGGGGTTGCCCGGGTGGATCCCCGAGATCTCCAGGTCGCCCATCACGTAGGCCCGCGCCATGCCGAGGTCGCCGGGCGCGGTGAGCAGGTAGGACAGGCCTCGCTCGTTCGCGAGGTGCAGGTGGACGTCGGCGTCCTGCGGGCCGGCGGAGGAACCGTCGTACGCCGTGAAGCGCACGGGCATGCCGTGCTTCATCAGCGTGCCGATGGCCTCGCCGATGGTGATCGTGCCGTTGCTGCTGCTCGTGCTCACTTGCTGCGCACCGCCTTCTCGTACAGGGTCGTCAACCGCTCGTCGGGGTCGTAGGTCTGCTTCACGCGGGCGAGGTTCGCCCCGTCGTAGAGCTCGTCGAAGGTCGCGGCGTCGTAGAACGCCTCGGAGTAGAGGGACTTGTGACCCTCGAGGTCGTGCACGCGCCGCTCGATCGCGCGGTTCACCGGGGCGTTCGGCGCGTCCGGCCCGACCGCGACCGTGCCCCAGAACCCGACGTTCACGTACGTGCGGCCCGGCTCCAGCGGATAGGTGCCCCACGTGCGCGCCGTCCCCGGTCCACCCGGCTCGCGCAGCCGCAGCGGGCACAGCCACACCGGCCGCATCCCCACCTCGGCGTCGAACCACTCGAGGAACTCGGGCAGCCGCTCGACCGGCACCTCGATGTCCTGCACGACGCGCTCGCGCTGCGGCAGCCGCTTGAGCCGGTCGAGCTTCGCGATGATCCCGAAACGGGTGTCGAGCCCGACCAGCCGGTGGTAGACGTCGGAGCGGCGCTTCGACCGCGGCCACAGCCGTCGGATGCGCGGGTTCTGCAGCCCGAACGCGCCCGAGCACCAGAACCAGTCGGTGTCCCAGCGCCACAGGTAGTCCTCGACCGTCAGCAGGTCGGTCTGCTTCTGCTGGATCGAGCGGTAGTAGACGTCGTCGACGTACGTCGAGGGTCGCGACCCCGCCCGCGCCGTCTCGGGCGCGTCGGTCCACCGCGCCAGCGTCAGGTAGAGCTCGTCCGGGGAGAACGCCGTGCCGTCGAGCCCGTCGACCCGCTCGCCGTCCCACGCGCGGGACACGCTGATCTCGGCGGCCGCCTTGGTGAGCGACGCGGCGTCGGGGAAGCGGACGTGGCGGAGCGCGGCGTACGCCGGCACCTCCTCCAGCTCGATCCGCAGCCGCGTCGCGTAGCCGAGCGAGCCGTAGGAGTTGGGGAACGCGTCGAAGAGCTCGCGGTGCTCGTTCGTCGCCGTCGCGGTGACGATCTCGCCGGCGCCGGTGAGGACGTCCATCTCGAGGACGCTCTCGTGGGGCAGCCCGTTGCGGAAGGACGTCGACTCGATCCCGAGCCCCGTCACGGCGCCGCCGAGCGTGATCGTGCGCAGCTGCGGCACCACGAAGGGGATGAGGCCGTGGGCCAGCGTCACGCTCACGAGGTCCTCGTAGGTGCACATGCCCTGGACGTCCGCCGTGCGCGCCACCGGGTCGACCGAGATCACCCCGCCGAGCCCGCTGACGTCGAGGCCGGGCGTCGTCGTGGCGGCGCGGGGACGGAACAGGTTCGACGTGCGCTTCGCCAGGCGGACGGGGTCCCCGGACGGGATGGCGGCGTACGACGCGAGAAGCGCCCTCGTCGCGGCTTCGTGCGCTGCGGCTCCGACGGTCTCCACCCGCCCGAGGCTAGTGCCGGGCGCGGGCGCGCGGTAGCGACTTTGGTCTCATTCGTTGCGCTCTGCAACCAGTTGGGCGGTGGCACTTTCCCCGGTCGACCGGGGAAAGTGCCGCTTTGACCATCAACGTTGATGGTCAAAGCGGTGTGTTCCCCGGTCGACCGGGGAAAGTTGC
>DASWYU010000057.1:0-13381 GCA_036404795.1 Nocardioides sp.
CAGGTCGGCGAGGAAGCCCTTGTAGCGCGGGCAGTTCGTCACGTCGTGGGCGCGGCAGGCGAGGGCGTGCTCGGTCATCTCGCGCCAGAGCTCCATGGAGCGCATGCGCTCGGCGATGTCGTCGAGGTGTGCCTGGAGCACGTCGCGCCGCCCCTCGGCCTCGCTGTCGAGGAGGATCCTGATCTGCTCCAGCGTCATCCCGGCGGCCTTGTTGCGCACGATGGCGGCGATGCGCACGATGTCGCGCTCGGCGTAGCGCCGCCGGCCCGCGCCGTCGCGTCCCGGCTCGAGCAGACCCTCGTCCTCCCAGTGCCGGAGCACGTGCGTCTCGAGCCCGAAGCGGGCCGCAGCGGACCCGATGCTCCACTCGCTTGACTTCATCCCAACATGAAGTCACAGGCTGGTGACCAGCGCAAGTCCCGATCACCCGCGAAGGAGACACCCCGATGTCCGAGAACAACCCCGAGCTGTCCGCGACCCGCGACGTCCTCGTGGTGGGCGGCGGCCCCGCCGGTCTGCAGGCGGCCCTCACCCTGGGCCGCATCCACCGCTCGGCGACGCTCGTCGACTCCGGCAGCTACCGCAACGCCGCCGTCGAGCACATGCACAACGTCCTCACCCACGACGGCCGTCCGCCGACGGAGTTCCGGTCGGAGGCCCGGGCGCAGCTGGCCGACTACGACGTCGAGCTGCGCGAGGCGCGGGTCGCGACGATCGCGGGCGACGTGGCCACCGGCTTCACCGCGACCCTCGAGGACGGCTCGACCGTCCGGGCGCGCCGTGTCGTGCTCGCGACCGGACTGGTCGACGAGCTGCCCGCGACGCCCGGGCTCGACGACCTGTGGGGCACGGTCGCCGCGCAGTGCCCGTTCTGCCACGGCCACGAGTTCCGTGACGGTCACGTCGTCATCCTGGGCGCGACGGCCCAGCAGGTGCACGGCACCGCGATGATGCGCCGGATCGCGGGGAGCATCTCCGTGCTCGCCGACGACGCCCCGATGGAACCGGCGGTCCGCAGCCAGCTGGAAGGCCTCGGCGCGACGCTCGTCGAGACCAAGGTCGAGCGCTTCGAGCCGACCGGTGACGGCGCCCGCGTCGTGCTCTCCGACGGCAGCGAGCTCGCAGCGGTCGGCGTGTTCGTCACGCCGACCTTCCGCCAGGCGGCGCCGTTCGCCGAGCAGCTCGGCCTGACCCAGCTCCCCTCGGGCTGCATCGAGATCGACGACATGGGCCGCACCAGCCTGCCCGGCGTCTTCGCCGGCGGCGACCTCGCGCACCGGCCCGCGTTCCCCCTGCCGATGCCGTCGGTGATCAGCGCGATGGCGGCGGGACAGATGGCCGGAGCTGCGGCCGTCGCCGACCTCGTGGGCGAGGACATGGCCGCGCTCGGGGCCGCGCACTGACCCGGCCAGAGCGCCTCGACACCCTTTCCATGCGCATGGTTTGATCCTGCGCATGGATCTCACGAGTGCCGCGCTGCCCGCGCCGGACGGCCCGATCGCCGACGCCTACGACGTCGTCGCCGTCGGCGCGGGGCTCGGCGGCCTCGTCGCCGCGATCACGGCCGTCGACCTCGGGCTGCGCGCACTCGTCGTGGAGAAGAGCGCGCTGCTGGGCGGCGTCACGGCGTACTCCCAGGGCCAGCTCTGGCTGGCCGCCCCCGACGAGGCGCGGGCCGCGGGCATCGAGGACTCCCCGGCGGCCGGGGCGGCGTACCTCACCCGCCTCGGCGCCGGCTTCGCCGATCCCGCTGCGGTCGCGGCGTACTCCGCCCTCGCGCCCCGCGTGCTCCGCTTCCTCCGCGAGCGCGCCGGGGTGCCGTGGCGCCTCGTCGACCTGCCCGACTACTACTTCCCCGTCTTCGACGACGCCCTCCCCCGCGGCCGGTACGTCGAGGTCGACCCCTTCCACGGGCCCGACCTGGGAGCGTGGCGGGCGACCCTGCGGGTGTCGCCGCACGTGCCGTACCGCCTGACCCACGACGTCCTCTACTCGCTGCCGTGCGGCGCCCGGTCGCACACCTGGGACCCGGCGGTCACGGCGGCCGCGGCCGAGCGCGACGACCTGGCGATGGGGGCCGGGCTCGCGGCGTACCTGCTGCGGGCCGCCCTGGCGGGCGGCGTCGACGTCGCGCGCGAGGCGGACGTGCGGTCGCTGACCCGCACAGGCGGCCGCGTCGACGGCGTCGTGCTGGAGCACGGCGGGGTCGAGCGGCGGGTCGTGGCGACGCGGGCGGTGGTGCTGGCGACGGGCGGCTACGACTGGCACCCGTCGCTCGCCGCCTCGTTCGAGGGCAACACCGGCATGACGTCGGCCGCGCCGCCGACGATCGTGGGCGACCACCTGCGGCTGGCGACCGAGGTCGGTGCCCGTCTCGCGCAGAGCCCCAAGCCGCTGCGGCTGAGCCTGCCCGTCCCCGGCACCGACGACGGCCGGCCGATGCACCGCATCCTCGGGGCGATGGCGATGCCCCACGGGATGCTGGTGAACCGGGCGGGTCGGAGGTTCGGGGACGAGTCGTTCTACCCCTCGATCGGGCACGCGCTGAAGGACGTCAACGGCGCGACGCAGGAGCTGCGGAACCTGCCGTGCTGGGTGGTCGTGGACGCGCAGCACCGGCGCCGCTACGCGTTCGGGCACGTGCGGCCCGGCGACGACTTCCCGCCGGAGTGGGGCGTTGCCACCGCCGACACGATCGAGGAGCTGGCCGTGCTCGCGGGCATCGACCCCGCCGGCCTCGTCGACGAGGTCGCCCGGTTCAACCGGTTCAGCGCCCAGGACCGTGACGAGGACTTCGGGCGCGGCGAGCGGCCGTGGGCGCAGATCAACTACGGCGACCGCGAGGTGGACGGCAACCCCTGCCTCGGAGCGATCGCGGAGCCGCCGTTCCACGCGTACCGGCCCGGCCTCGTCGGGACCGGCATCGTCGCGCTCGGCGTCGACACCGACGTGCACGGGCGGGCGCTGGCCCACGACGGCACCCCCGTCGAGGGTCTCTACGTCGTCGGCAACTCCGCGCACCTCGGCGAGGTCGGCGCGGGCTACCAGAGCGGCGTCGCGAACACCCGGTCCGCCGTCTTCGCCCACGCCGGCGTCCGTCACGCCGCGGGCGTCCCGTTCACCGCCGACGAGCTCGTCGTGTGAGTGGCGTGGCGGCCGTGGCACTTTCCCCGGTCGACCGGGGAACACGCCGCTTTACCCACCAACATTGATGGTCTAAGCGGCACTTTCCCCGGTCGACCGGGGAAAGTTGAGGCGTCTCACCCCTCCACAGCGATCCCGACGTACGACGTCTCGAGGTACTCCTCGATGCCCTCGAACCCACCCTCGCGCCCGAACCCGGACTGCTTGACGCCGCCGAACGGAGCGGCGGGGTTGGACAGCAGCCCGGTGTTGACGCCGACCATCCCGTAGTCGAGGCGCTCGGCCAGCCGGATGGTGCGCTCGAGGTCGCGCGTGTAGACGTAGGACGCCAGCCCGTACTCCGTCGCGTTCGCCCGCTCCACCGCCTCGTCCTCGGTCGTGAAGGTCGAGACGGGCGCCACCGGGCCGAAGATCTCCGTCGTGGCGATCGCCGAGTCGTGGGGAACGTCGGTGAGCACGGTCGGCGGGTAGAAGTAGCCGGGCCCGTCCGGCACGGTGCCGCCGGTGAGGACGCGGGCGCCGTCGTGGACCGCGTCGGTGACGAGCTGGTCGATCTCCTCCACCGCGCTGGCCTGCACGAGGGGGCCGACCTCGACGCCCTCGTCCTGGCCGCGCCCGACGCGCATCGCGCCGAGCCGCTCCGCGAGCGCCGCGGAGAAGTCGGCAGCCACCGACTCGTGCACGAGGAACCGGTTGGCCGCGGTGCACGCCTCGCCCATGTTGCGCATCTTGGCGAGCACGGCGCCCTCGACCGCGGCGTCCAGGTCGGCGTCGTCGAAGACGAGGAACGGCGCGTTCCCGCCGAGCTCCATCGACAGCCGCTGGAGCTGCTCGCTCGACTGCTGCACGAGCACCTTGCCCACGGCCGTCGAGCCCGTGAACGACACCTTCCGCAACCGCTCGTCGGACATGAGGATCTTCGAGACGTCCGAGGAGCGCGACGACGTGACGACGTTGAGCACGCCGGCGGGCAGCCCGACCTCCTCGAAGACCTGCGCCACGGCCAGGGTGGTGAGCGGCGTGAGGGCGGCGGGCTTCACGACCATCGTGCAGCCCGCGGCGATCGCGGGCCCGATCTTGCGGGTGGCCATGGCGATCGGGAAGTTCCAGGGCGTGATGAGCAGGCAGGGACCGACGGGCTTCTTCACGGTCAGCAGCCGCGACCCGCCGGCGGGGGCGGTCATCCACCGCCCGTGCACCCGCACGGCCTCCTCGGCGAACCAGCGCAGGAACTCCGCGCCGTAGGCCACCTCGCCCGCCGCCTCCGCCAGCGGCTTGCCCATCTCGAGGCTGATGAGCCGGGCGAAGTCGTCGGTGCGCTCGGTGATCCGATCGTACGCCGCCCGCAGGATCTCGCTGCGTTCCCGCGGTGCGGTCCGCGCCCACGAGGTCTGCGCGGCGACCGCCGCGTCGAGGGCCGCGACCGCGTCGTCCACGGTGCCGTCGGCGACGGTCGCGAGCACCGATTCGTCGGCGGGGTCCAGCACGTCGAAGGTCTCGCCCTCGTCGGCATCGCGCCAGGTGCCGCCGATGGAGAGCTGCGGGGTGAGGAGGCCGTGCGGGAGTGCGCTCATGCCGCCAGCGTGCCAGCGCGACCCAACGGCTCGGGGAGGCTCCGGGGGACGCGCGGACGACCACCGCATGACAGGTGTCACGGGCGAGTGGTGACAGGCGGGTACGGCGCTGCACCGCCCCCCGGCGCCAGGCTCGGGGCATGACCACGACACGCCTCCCCAGCGCCACCGGCACCCGGTCCGGAGCAGCAGGGACCACGCCCGCCGTCGAGCTGCGCGACCTCACGAAGACCTTCCGCACCCCGACCGGGCCGGTGACCGCCGTCGGTGGCATCGACCTGACGATCACGCCCGGCGAGGTGGTCGCCGTGCTCGGACCCAACGGTGCGGGGAAGACCACGACGCTCGACATGCTGCTCGGGCTGACCGATCCCACGAGCGGCTCCGTCGAGGTCTTCGGCCTGCCGCCCCGCGACGCGATCGCCGCCGCCCGGGTGTCGGCGGTGCTGCAGACCGGCGGCCTCCTCCACGACCTGACGGTCGGGGAGACGGTGCGGCTGATCGCCTCGACGTACCCGCGACCCGCCCCCGTCGCCGACGTGCTCGAGCGCGCCGGTCTCACCGGCCTCGCCGACCGGCGGGTCTCGAAGTGCTCGGGCGGCGAGCAGCAGCGGCTGCGGTTCGCGCTCGCCCTGCTGCCCGAGCCCGACCTCCTGGTCCTCGACGAGCCGACGGCGGGCATGGACGTCACCGCCCGCCGCGACTTCTGGGCGGCGATGCACGCCGAGGCCGCCCGCGGCCGCACCGTCGTGTTCGCGACGCACTACCTCGAGGAGGCCGACGCCTTCGCCGACCGCATCGTGGTGGTCGCGGACGGCCGGGTGATCGCCGACGGCACCACCGCCGAGATCCGGTCCCGCGCCTCGGGCCGCACGGTCCACGCGACCCTGCCCGCCCACCTCACCTTCGACGAGCGGCACGCTGCGCTCGTCGCGCTCCGCCGCCACCCCGGCGCCGCCGGCGTGCAGGTCACCGACGACCGCGTCAGCGTCGTCGCCACCGACTCCGACGCCATCGCCCGCACGCTGCTCGTCGACGTGGGTGCCCACGACCTCGAGGTCGTCTCCGGCTCCCTCGACGAGGCCTTCGTCGCCCTGACCGCGAACGACCACGCCACCGACCACGCCACCGACCACACCGCCACCGAGAGCGAGGAGACCCGGTGAACACGACCTATCTCGGCCTCGAGATCCGCCGCTTCGCGCGCGACCGCGCGAACCTCTTCTTCGTCGTCGTGCTGCCGGCGTTCCTCTACGTCATCTTCGGCGCGACCCAGGCCGCGTCCGACCTCCCCCTGGGCAACGGCAACGTGGGGCTCTACATCATGGTGTCGATGGCGGCGTACGGCGCGGTGACCGCCACCGTCGGCGTCGGGGGCATGGCCGCGGTGGAGCGCCTGCAGGGCTGGGGTCGCCAGCTGGGCCTGACCCCGCTGCCGGACATCGGCTTCGTCGCCGTGAAGGCCGCGCTGGCGGTGCTCGTGTCCCTGCTCCCCGTCGCCCTCATCGCGGTCGTCGGCGCCCTCAGCGGGGCCTCCGGCACCGCTGCGGCCTGGATGCTCAGCCTCCTCGCGGTTGCGGCGGGCTCCGTCGTCTTCGCCCTGTTCGGCCTCTGCGCGGGCCTGGCCTTCCGCAGCGAGGGCGCGGTCAGCGCGGCCGGCGGTATCGTCGTCATCCTGGCGTTCCTCGGCAACGTGTTCGTCCCCCTCAGCGGCACCCTGCTGGAGATCGCGAAGTTCACGCCGCTCTACGGGTATGCCGCACTCGCCCGCTACCCCGTCACGGAGGGCCGCCTCATCGCGAACGACGGCACCGACCTCGGCACCGAGCCGCTCTGGGTCCCGCTCCTCAACCTCGGCGTGTGGTGCACCGTGCTCGGCGTCGTCGCCGTCCTGCTCGTGCGCCGGGGACGCGCCCGCCAGTGAGCTGCCCGACCGGCTCGGCGCCGCACGCGACTGCCGACGCCCCCGACGCCGCCCCGCTGGACCCCTGGGTCCGGTGGGCGTGGCTCATGGCGGCGGTGTGGCTCGTCTTCATGGTCTTCCCGGTCCTCGACCTGGTGCAGACGTCCCGCCCCCTCGGCCTCACCGTCCTCGGCTGGGTGGTGAACGTCGTCTTCGTGGCCGTCTACGTGCACGGCTTCGTCATCTCCGACCGGCCCGCCGTCGCCGCACGTCTCCCCCTGTGGTGGCCGCTGGCCGGGGTGGCGGCCATGCTCGGCCTGACCGTCGTCGGGGTGACCCTGCAGGGCACCGCGGCCATGGGGTTCGGGATCTACACCTGCGCCTACGCCATGTTCCTCGCTCCGCTGCGCCTCGCATTCGCCGTCGTGGCGCTCGTGGTCGGCACGACGGCCACGCTGAGCTCTACCGTCGACCGGTTCGAGGGGACGCTCTTCTTCCTCCCCGTCCTCCTCGCCACCGTCGTGACCCTCACCGCGGTGCGTCTGCTCGAGGAGCAGCGCGAGAGCTCCCAGCTCGTCGCCGAGGAGATGGCGCTCGTCGCGGAGCGGGAGCGCGTCGCCCGCGACGTCCACGACGTGCTCGGTCACAGCCTCACGGTGGTGGTCGCGAAGGCGGAGCTGGCGGAGCGCCTCATCGACACCGACCCCGAGCGCGCCCGCGCGGAGGTCGCCTCGATCCGCTCGCTGAGCCGGGAGGCGCTCGGCGAGGTGCGGGCGACCGTCGCGGGCCTCCGGGTCGCCCGGCTCGTCGACGAGCTGGCCTCCGCCACCGCGGCGCTGGAGGCGGCCGGCATCCGGGCGGACGTGCCGTCCGACCCGGACGTCGTCGACCCGCGGCGCCGCATCGTCGTCGCGTGGGTGCTGCGGGAGGCCGTCACGAACGTCGTACGCCACAGCGGCGCCACCCGCTGCTCCGTCGAGCTCGGCGAGGCACGGCTCGTCGTCACCGACGACGGTCGCGGCGGCGAGCGCCGACCCGGCAACGGCCTGCGTGGCATCGGCGAGCGCGTCCGCGCGGCCGGAGGCACCCTCACCGTCACCGACGGTCCCGAGGGCGGAACCCGACTGGAGGTGGCGTGGTGAGCACGCCCGTCATCAAGATCCTGCTGGCCGACGACCAGGCGCTCGTCCGCGGCGCGCTGGCCGCGCTGCTCGACCTCGAGCCGGACCTCGCGGTGGTCGCGGAGGTGGGGCGCGCCGACGACGTGGTGGCCGCTGCCGAGCGCAGCGGCGCCGAGGTCTGCCTCCTCGACATCGAGATGCCCGGCAGCCCGGAGGTGCCGGACGGCATCGCGGCCGCGGCGGCGCTCGCTCGCGCCGTACCCTCGGCCCGCTCCCTCATGGTCACCACCTTCGGGCGCCCCGGCTACCTGCGGCGGGCGCTGGAGTCGGGAGCGGCGGGGTTCGTCGTGAAGGACACGCCGGCACCGGAGCTCGCCGAGGCGGTACGGCGCGTGCACGCCGGCCTCCGCGTCGTCGACCCGCTCCTCGCGGGGGAGTCGCTCGCCGGCGGGGCCAACCCGCTCACGGAGCGCGAGGCGGAGGTGCTGCGCGTGGCGCTCGACGGGGTGCCGGTCGCGCGGATCGCCGACCGCGTCCACCTCTCGCCGGGCACGGTGCGGAACTACCTGTCGTCCGCGATCGGGAAGACGGGCACGAGCACCCGCGTCGAGGCGGCCCGCCTCGCCCGCGACCGGGGCTGGATCTGAGCCCGCGCGCCACGTAGTCCCTGACATTTCCGACCAGTTGAATCGATTTCTTGGACGGAAACGTCAGGAACTAGGTCAGAGACGAGAGAAAGGGCTGCCAACGGAACGGGGCCGGAGCGACCAGGTCGCTCCGGCCCCGTCGTCGTGCGGGAAGCGGATCTCAGAGGGTCTTGCCGCCGGGCGACACGTCGCCGTGCGCCTCGTGGACGCGGGCGAAGAGGGCGTCGAGCTCGGCCCGCTCCTTGGCCTCCGGCTGGAACTTCTCCGGCAGATCGGCGATCTGCTGCTCCTTGGCCGCGACGACCGCGTAGAGACGGTCGTGCTCGGCCGGGTCGTGCGTGTAGGAGCCGTCGAGGTAGTGCTCGGCGTTCGCCTTCGCGGCCTTGATGGTCGACTCCGCCTTGCCCTTGGGCGAGAGCAGCGACGCGATGACGGTGACCGCCAGGACGCCGACGATGACGCTGAGCGACACCGCGATCGAGACCTCCGGGATGGCCGTCACGTGCTCGCCACCGTTGATGAACGGGATCTCGTTCTTGTGGAGGGCGTGGATGAAGAGCTTCACGCCGATGAAGCCGAGGATCACGGCGAGGCCGTAGGACAGGAAGACGAGACGGTCGAGCAGACCGTCGATGAGGAAGAACAGCTGGCGCAGACCCATGAGCGAGAAGGCAGTCGCCGTGAAGACGATGTAGGACTCCTGCGTCAGGCCGAAGATGGCCGGGATCGAGTCGAGCGCGAACAGCAGGTCCGTGCCGCCGATCGCGATCATCACGAGAAGCATCGGGGTCAGCATGCGCTTGCCGTCGACGACGGTGAACATCTTGTCGCCGTCGTACTCGTCCGAGGTGTGGAACCACTTCTTCGCCAGGCGGATGACGAAGTTGTCGATCTCGCCCTCCTCCTCGTCCTCCTCCTTCAGCAGCGACAACGCCGTGTAGATGAGGATCGCGCCGAAGAGGTAGAAGACCCAGGAGAAGTTGTTGATGGCCGCGGCGCCCACGAAGATGAAGGCGCTGCGCGCGAAGAGGGCGAAGACGATGCCGAAGAGCAGCACCTTCTGCTGGTCCTCCCGCGGCACCTTGAAGCTCGCCATGATGATGAGGAACACGAAGAGGTTGTCGACGCTCAGCGCCTTCTCCGTGATGTAGCCGGCGTAGTACTCACCGCCGTACGTCGTCCCCCACTCCCACAGGACGAAGAAGCCGAACGCGATCGCGAGCCCGACGTAGATCGCCGACCAGATCGCCGCTTCCTTCAGCGTGGGGATGTGTGCCTTCCGCACGTGGAAGAAGAAGTCGAAGGCCAGGAGGCCTGCGATCACGACGATGGTGAGACCCCAGATCAGTGGGGAGACCTCCATGGACGGGCTCCGATCAGTTCATTCGTCAGCAGGGGGACGGGAGTACGGCGCGGGATCGCCCGCGCCGTACCCCCACCTTCACGCTCGATCAACGAGCAGGCGGCCCCGGTGGTTCCCCGGCGTCATGCGCGTGCCGCATCACACGGGACACCGGAGGTATCACTCGGCGGGTGCGGCCCCGCTGTCGATGGCCTCGCGAGCCTGGCCGAGCTGCGCGACATCGACCTCGGCAGGTGCGATCGTGCGGTCGTACTCGGCGTACGGCGCCTGCTGCGCCGCGTACTCACCGGCGCGCGAGGCGGCCTCTGCGACCACGGCGTCCGTGACGGTCGCGGTCGACCCGATCGCTGCGCTGAACAGCGGCGTGTAGCCCTGCGCGTGGCCCGCGACGTTCGGGTGGTAGCTCTCCACGATCGGGTTCGACAGCCCGTTGATCCACTCCGGCTCGTCGCAGACGGCGTGCCCGGTGAACGCGCTCGTCGGGTTGACGAAGGAGAAGCCGGCGCTCGACGCCGCGGCGGACGTGCGGGCGTTGAGCTGGTCGGCCGTGGTGTTGAGGCGCGCCTGCTCCTCGGGCGAGATCCAGGTGAGGGCGTCGCAGTCCTCGCCCATGAAGAGGCGCGGGTAGCCCGCGACCACGACCTGCGCGTTGGGCGCCGCCGAGCGGATCTGGCCGTAGAGACCGGAGAGCCGTGAGGGCAGCGTGCCGGCGATGAACGCCTGGGCCTCGTCGATCGCCGCGTCGCAGTCCGCCGCCCAGAAGGGCAGCGCGCACTCGGTGATGACGCCCGTGAAGTCGGCGTCGTTGCCACCGATCGTGAGCGTCACGAGGTCGGTGTCGGCGGTGAGCGCCGCCAGCTGGTTGGCCTGCACGTCCGCGACGACGGCACCCGAGCAGGCGCGGAAGTCGAGGGCGTAGCTGTTGGCCGCGGCGAGCAGCGAGGGGAAGGCGCTCGTGGAGCGCAGGCACTCGGTGCCGTCCTCGATGTAGCTGCGGGTGCCGGTGCCCGAGGAGTAGGAGTCGCCGAGCGCCACGTACGACGACCCCGCCGGCGCCGCAACCACCGAGGTGGACCCGGAGACGCTCTCGATGACGGAGGTCGAGCCGGAGACGCCGGGCACCTCGGACCCGGTGTCGGGGCCGGCGCCCGTCGACCCCGACACGGGGTCGGCGACGGCGGCGCCGCTGCCGAGGGCGGTCGCGACGAGGGCCAGGCCGGCGCCCGCGGCGAGCAGTCGGCCCGCGGAGCGGGCCCGTGGATGGCGTGCGGTGGACAGTGCGGAGTGGATCGCCATGAGTTCCTCCCGAGAATGATGGCGAGACGGGTGGCGCCCGAGCGGCACCGTTTTCACCGTAGGCGTGCCTACGGACGGTTCGCCACCCTCCGCGGCTCTCCGCCGGGCGGCACCTTCCGGATCGTCACGTGCCGATTCACCCTGTGTTCACCTGGATACGCCCGCTGTTCACCTGCGGCGACCGGCCCGAGTGGAGCGCGGAAGCGCTGTCGAACCCGGTTTTGACCACCGAAGTGGAGCGGAAGTCGCGATTTCACGACAACTTGGGGCAGTTGCGCCTACCCAACGGCGACGGAGTGCGCTATGTTTGGTGAACGGAACATGAACAGGAGGTGTCACCATGCACAACGCCAGGCTCAACCGCCGCTCCGCCCCGACCCTGTCCTGGGTCAAGGTCACGGACATCAACGGTCGCACGCGCATGGAGGCTCGCTGGACCTCGGCCTCGTCGGCCGTCGCCCGACCGGCCGCCGCCTGATCCTCAGGTCACCCGCCAACATCCACCACGTCAGAGGCGCCGCCCCACCCGGGGCGGCGCCTCCGTCTGCATTTCGGGCGATGTGCACCGGGCAAGGGTTGACGCTTCAAACGGACCGGCGTACCGTTTCGGTTGAACGTTCAACTAGAACACCAGCCAATCCCCCGGAGGACCGCACCATGGGCATCTTCAACCGCAAGAGCAACGACGCCGCGTCGGAGTTCGACGCCCCCACCACCCTGCTCGACGACATCGCGGGCGACTACGCCCTCGACATCACGCACACGCGCTTCGGCTT
This sequence comes from Nocardioides sp., assembly GCA_036404795.1. Taxonomy (GTDB): domain Bacteria; phylum Actinomycetota; class Actinomycetes; order Propionibacteriales; family Nocardioidaceae; genus Nocardioides. The sequence continues at coordinate 11,825 of DASWYU010000057.1, forward strand.
CTCCGTGCGCCACGCCATGGTCACCACCGTGCGCGGCTCGTTCAAGGAGTTCGCAGGCACGGCGCACGTCGACACGACGACGCCGGCGAACTCGAAGGTCGACATCACGATCAAGGCCGCGAGCATCGACACCGGCAACGCCGACCGCGACGGTCACCTGCAGACCGGTGACTTCTTCGAGGCCGACAAGTACCCCGACGTCACCTTCGTCTCGACGAAGGTCGAGCGCGAGGACGCCGACACCTGGCTCGTCACGGGCGACCTGACGATCAAGGACGTCACCCGGCCCGTCACGGTCGAGCTCGAGCAGACCGGCTCGGCCCGCGACCCGTTCGGCAACGTCCGCATCGGCTTCGAGGGCGGCGTCACCATCAACCGCAAGGACTGGGGCCTCACCTACAACGCGGCCCTCGAGACCGGCGGCGTCCTCATCTCCGAGAAGGTCAAGCTCGAGTTCGACATCTCCGCGGTCCAGTCCGCCTGAGAACCCCGCACGGCCCGGCGTCGCACCTGACGCCCGGGCTCTCGACGCCCCCGGCCTCCCGCCACACCTGGGAGGTGCGGGGGCGTCGTCACGTGATGCGCCGCGCGGCGACGAACCCGAGCACGGTCGCGACCGGCAGCAGCACGAGCACCGCCACGGCCTGACCCGTCGCCGTCAGCCCCAGCAGGAGCGCGAAGACGACGACGAGCGCCGCGACCCACGTCCGCCGCGCCAGATGGCCGGGCGGACGCCGCGGCGGCGCCGCGACCTGCCGCGGGGCGTTCCACTCGACGGCCCCCCGCCGCGCCGGGGTCCCCCCGATGACCGCCGGATGGGGCGCCGGCAGGTCGTCGAACACCGGCCGCAGCTCCGAGGCGTGCCGGGCCGCCCACACGGCCGCGACCCGCTGCTCGTGCTCCTCGACGTCGAGCCGGCCCGCGGCGTGGTGGTCGGCGAGGACCTCGGCCGCGTCCGCCCGCTCGGCGTCCGAGAGGCGGAGCTCGGTCACTTGTCGCCCTCGGCGAGAATCCCGTAGAGCCGCCGCCGCGCGTCGGCCAGCACCTCGAGCGCCTGCTTGCGCTGCGCGTCCGTGCCGGTGGCCACGATCTGCCACAGGGCACTCATGACCTGACCGATCTCCGGGAGCGCTCCGAGCGGCTCCTCCTCCGGCGGGGCGAAGGGCCGCCACACGGCGGCGAGCTCGTCGGCGTGGGCCGCGACGTACGCGCGCCCCTCCTCGGTCAGCGTCAGCGTCCGCCGTCCCAGCGTCTCGTCGGCGACGACCAGGCCCTCGTCCTCGAGCTGCTGGATGGTCGGGTAGACCGAGCCCGGCGAGGGCTTCCACTCCCCGTGGGAGCGCTCGGCGATCTCGTTGATCACCTGGTAGCCGTTGCGCGGCTCGTCGGAGAGCACGTCGAGGATCGCGGCGCGCACGTCACCGCGCCGTACGCGCGGCCCCCCGCCCCGCCCGCGCTCCGACGGGGCGTCGAAACCGAGCATCGCCGCCATCCACGGCGGCACGGGCTGGCCATGACGACCACCGGGGCGACCACCCGCACGACCACCGGGGCGCC
>DASWYU010000058.1:0-8177 GCA_036404795.1 Nocardioides sp.
TGAGCTCGTCGTCGCACAACCGGCCCCGGAACGCCTCGGAGAGACCGCACCGCGGCTCGGGGAGCGCGGACAGCGCGTTCTTGACCCACGCCTCGGTCTCGAGGTGCTGCTGGCAGACCTCGCAGTCGTCGACGTGCGCCCACGCGGCAGCGGCGTCCTGCTCGCCGAGGCGGTCGTCGAGCAGGTCGCTGATCTTGGTGCCGCCCAGGTGGCCCAGGATCGTCATCGCCTCACCTCGACCCCGCGGGCGCGACGCGGCGACCGACCAGGCCCTCGGCGGTGCCGGTGGTCACCCGACGGGCGGCCTCGGCCGCTCCCTGCGCCGCGGTGCGGACGACGGGGAGGGGGCCGGTGCGGGGACCGGCGTACCGCGTGCGACCCGCCGACGGCGCGCGGTGCGCGAGAGCCTGGCGGAGCTGGGCCCGGCCACGGTGGATGCGGGACCGCACCGTGCCGATCTTCACGTCGAGGATGTCGGCGATCTCGTCGTACGACATCCCCTCCACGTCGCACAGCACGACCGCCACCCGGAACTCCGGCGTGAGCTGCGCGAGGGCGCCCTCGACGTCGTCGTCGAACGTGCGGTCGCCGAGCGCCGCGGCGGGGCCGGGCGTGCTCGCCGCCATCGCCTCGGCACGCTCGCTCGAGAGCTGGTCGAAGCGCAGCCGCTGCTTGCGACGCGCCTGGTCGAGGAAGAGGTTGGTGGTGATGCGGTGGAGCCAGCCCTCGAAGGAACCGGTCTCGGTCTCGGTGAAGCCGTCGATGCTGCGGAAGACCCGGACGAAGACCTCCTGCGTGAGGTCCTCGGCGTCGGGGCGGTTGCCGGTCAGGCGGTAGGCGAGCCGGTAGACCCGGTCGGAGTGCCGCGCGACGACGTCCTCCCAGGACGCGCTCGCCACTCCCCCGATCGTCGCGGGACTCTCGCCTCGGCCACTCAGGGGGCCACCGTCGCTCACCGAACCACTCCGTCTCTCGTCGCACCACGTGCCCGGGACCGGCGGTCCCGGTGCTACGACCGGCGGGTCCCTACCCCCCCGGCGCTCGTCGTCACACCCGCTCCCCCGGTGCCCGACGGGCAGCAATCTAGTGATGCGTACTGAGAACAACCTGTGAGGCGGCCAGATAGTTCCCACCTCCCGCGGCGCGCTCGCGTCCAGAGGGAGGAGCGGCCACGGCGGAGGAGCGCAGCGGAGGAGCCGCGGTCGGGATCGATCGTGGACGCGAGCCTGAGGCGCCGCGGGCACGGCCGAGCGGAGCGAGGCCCAAGGGCATAGAGTTCGAGGTCAGGGCGTCTCTCCGCCCGCCGCGCACCCAGGAGGCCGTCATCACCACCCCCATCACCCCCGCGAGCTGGACCTACTCGGAGGAGTACGTCGCCGAGGACGAGGTGCTGCTCGGCGCGCGTGCCCGGGCGGAGGAGGTCGGCGTGGTGCCGATCAGTCCGGGGGCGGGGGCGGCGCTGCGCTTCCTCGCCGCGGTGCTGGACGCGCGGGCCGTGGTGGAGATCGGCACGGGCACGGGCGTCTCGGGCCTCTGGCTGCTGCGGGGCATGCGAAGCGACGGCGTGCTGACGAGCGTGGACGTCGAGGCGGAGCACCAGCGGCTGGCGAAGGAGACGTTCGCGGAGGCTCGGATCCCGTCGCAGCGGGTCCGGGCGATCCCGGGTGCGGCGCTCGACGTGCTGCCGCGTCTCACGGACGGCCACTACGACCTGGTGCTGTGCGACGGGGACAAGCTGGAGTACTCGGCGTACCTCGCGGCGGCCCTGCGCCTGCTGCGCCCCGGTGGCGTCGTGGTGTTCGACAACGCACTGTGGCACGACCGCGTGGCCGACCCCGCGAAGCGGGACGAGACCACGCTGGCGATCCGCGACCTCGGTCGCGAGGTGGCCGCGTCCGAGGAGCTCGTGCCGGTGCTGCTGCCGGTGGGCGACGGCCTGCTGGCCGCGAAGAAGATCGGCTGACGCCGACCGCTCGGGCCTCTCAGACCGCCGCGACCTCGCCGTCGCGGCCGCCGAGCCAGTCGAGCAGGAGCCGGGGGCCGAAGCCGGTCGGGCCTGCCGTCCACTCGTCGGCGTCCTTGGCCGCGTCGCCGACGGAGGCGATGTCGAGGTGCGCCCACGGCACGTCGCCGACGAAGTGGCGCAGGAAGAGCGCGGCGGTGATGGCGCCGGGACCGCCGGGTGCGTTGTCGGCGTCGGCGATCGTCGAGGCGAGCTTCTCCTCGTAGACGTCGGCGAGCGGCAGCCGCCACAGGGGCTCGCCGGCACGGCCGCCGGACGCGAGGAGCGCCTCGGCGAGCGCGTCGGAAGTCGCGAACAGCCCGCCGGTGCGTAGTCCGAGCGCGACCTTCCCGGCGCCCGTGAGGGTGGCGACGTCGACGACCACGTCGGGGTCGAGCCGCTCGACCGCGAACGCGAGGGCGTCGGCGAGCACGAGTCGGCCCTCGGCGTCGGTGTTGGTGACCTCGGTGGTGCGCCCGCCGTACTGCCGCAGCACGTCACCCGGACGCAGCGCGTCGCCACCGATGGCGTTCTCGGCCGCGGCCACGAGGCCGGTGACGCGCACGGGGCAGCCGACGGCGGCCAGGGCGGCGAGCGTCGCGATGACGACGGCGCCGCCGGTCATGTCGCGCTTCATCGTGCGCATGCCCTCGGCGGGCTTGATGGAGAGACCGCCGGTGTCGAAGGTGATGCCCTTGCCGACGAGCACGACCTGCGGGGTGCGCCGCAGCGCGGCGCGGGACAGCCCGGGCGGCGTGTAGTCGAGCCGGATCAGCACCGGCGGCGTGGCCGAGGCGCGTCCGACGGCGACGATGCCGCCGAAGCCGCGGCGGGTGAGCTCCCCGACCTCCGTCACCTCGACGTCGAGGTCGTGGACCGCGGCGAGCGCCTCCGCCTGGTCGGCGAGCCAGCGGGGCGACTTCACGTTGGAGGGGACGGTCGCCAGCAGGCGCGACGTCCACCCGGCGCGCGCGACCGCGACGGCCCGCTGGAGCGTCGCCGCCACCGCGGGGTCGTCGGGCAGCCCGGCGAGCGCCAGGACTCCGAGCGGGGCCTTCTCACCCTCGCGCTCCGACCACCGGAAGGTGAAGGCACCCAGGGTGGCCCCCACGACGTACGCCGCGAGCGCCTCGTCGGTCTCCGCGACGGCCGCGACGGTGCTCGTCACGGCCGCCCGGCCCACGGTCGCCCGCGCGGTCGCGGCGCCGGCGCGACGGAGGTCCTCGACGCGACCCGCGCCGACCCCGACGAGGAGCAGGAGCCGCACCTCGTCCTCACCCGGGCCCAGCAGGGGCACCCGCGTGACCTCGCCGGCGCGGCCGGTCGCCCGGTGGGCGGCGAGCTCGGCGTGCAGGTCGAGACCCCAACGCTCCGCGACCTCGGCACCGCCGGGGCCGATCTCGGGCGCGGCGGGGTCGTCGGACCCGCCTGCCCCGTCGGTCCCGTCGGAGTCCTCGCCGCCCGCCGGGGCGGTGAGCACGGGCACGGCGAGCACCGCTCCACGGTCAGGGTCGTCCCAGATCCCGGGGAGCGAGGTGTGCCGCTCGACCTCCGGCGGAGCGGACTGCGCAGGCAGACCGCTCAGCGGGAGGCCGAGCACGGCGTGGGCGGCGTCGGTCGCGGAGGACACGCGTCAGGAGACGACGGCCTTGAGGGCGTCGCCGAGGTTGCCGGCCTCCTCGGCGTTGAGCTCCACCACGAGGCGGCCACCGCCCTCGAGGGGAACACGCATGACGATGCCGCGACCTTCCTTGGTGACCTCGAGCGGACCATCGCCGGTCCTCGGCTTCATCGCCGCCATCCGTGCACCTCTTCTCTCGTCGAGTTCGATCGGGGAGGTGACCGCACGGGACCCCCCACGACATGCTGCCCGCCATTATCCCCCATCACGGCACGTGACGGACGCGAGACCTCAGGACGCGCCGCCCGCTTGCTGCAGGAGGGCCGCCACACGACGTGGTGCGTGGATGCGCATGTAGGTGGGGTCGGGGCGCGCGCCGTACTCGACGGTCATCGCGATGCCCGGGTAGCGGGCGTTGTACCAGCCCGTCATCGTGCCCGTGCAGACGCCGCCGCAGTTGAAGTTCTTGAGCGGCAGGTTGAGGCCCTGCGCGACGTAGCGGGCCCAGCTCGGGTACTTCGTGTCGATGTCCACGCCGTTGAGCGGCTGGTGGAAGCTGAGGATCAGGTCGGGCTGCACCCGGTCGAGCACCTTCATGAAGCTCCAGGTCTCGACCTCGGAGCCGGCCTGGTTGCCGGAGTAGTAGTTGCCGCCGAGGCGCCGCCAGTTGTGGGGGTAGTTGCGGTTGAGGTCGACGCCGCGCGAGTTCTGGCGGGTGTTGCGCACCAGTCCGTCGGGGTTGTAGGCGGGCACGATCCACAGGTTGACGGCGGAGAAGCGGCCCTTCGCCGCCAGCTCCCGCAGCCCCGTGGCGATGCCGTTCACGCCCTGCTCGTTGCCGTGCATCCCGACGACGACCATCGCCGTGAAGTCGGCGTCGTAGTTGCCGACGCGGTAGGCCGCGAGCTCGCGCCCCTGCGCCGAGCGGCCGTAGACCCACTTCGCCGACTGCGTGTACGGCGCGGCCGCAGCGGCGTCGGGCGCCGGGCCGACCGGCACGAAGCGTGGCCCGGCCTGCGCGACGGGCGACCCGACGAGCAGGGCGACCGAGAGAAGACCGGCGAGGAAGGTGAGGAGGACGGGGACCCGAGGGGAGCGCGACGGCTTCATCGCCGCATCGTGGCACAGGTCACGCGTCGGAGGGAGGGCCGAACTACCACTCCTCCGGGAGCGTCGGGCTCAGACGGCGCCGAAGAGATAGCCGAGCGCGAACACGACGCCGGAGATGACGACGCCGACGTGACCCACGACGGCCAGCGCGAGGCCGATGAACCACTTCCGGTCACGCGCGTCGGAGTGCCGGCCGCGGCTCGGCAACCAGCGGCCCAGCAGGAACATGCCGAACCACCCGGTCACCCACCAGGCGCCGAGTCCGACGGCGCCCAGGACCGAGTGCCAGGCGCGCCCGTCGGCGGGGATGAGGATGAACGCCGTCCACAGGACGGTCGCCGCGAGACCGGCACCGGTGTGGGCGCCCAGCACGAGCGGGGAGACACCGTGGCCCTTCGACCGGCCGTTGCCGAGCATCCAGCGCGTGAGCACGACGACGACCGCGCAGAAGACGGTCAGCGCGTAGACGGCGAGGCTGCTCGGGACGGGGATCACGGCGGGTCAGTGTGCCCCACTGCCCGTGACGTCGCCATCCGGGGCCTCGGGCGCGGACGGAGACGGCGACGGCGCGGGAGACGCGGGTGACGCGGGAGCGGGTGGCCGGTAGAGGTCGACGCCCTCGTGGTCCGCGGCCAGCCGGGCGAGCAGCGCGTCGACGTCGGCCTGGCGGTATCCCCGCAGCACGACGGGGAAGCGCACGGCCCGCAGGTCGTCGGCGGTGAGCGGACCCTCGGCGGGCAACCCCACGTCGGGCCGGTCGCCGTGCTCGGGCGCCATCGGGGTGCCGTGACCGGCCGCCACGGCCGCGACGCCCGCCATGGCCGCGACGGCGAGCACCGCGAAGATCCAGACCATCAGCGCTCGCCCGTCACTCGGGGTACGACCCGGAGGGCCGGCGCACGCCGTCGGCCTCCAGCCGGTCGAGGACGTGCCGCACCGCGTCGGCGGGGTCGTCGGTGAGGTGGAGGTGGTCGAGGTCCGACTCGCGGATCTTGCCGTCGGCGAGCAGCACGTCGCGCATCCAGTCGATCAGTCCCTGCCAGTAGGCCGTGCCGAGGAGGACGACGGGGAACCGGGTGACCTTCTGGGTCTGCACGAGGGTGAGCGCCTCGAAGAGCTCGTCGAGCGTGCCGACGCCGCCGGGCAACACGACGAATCCGCTCGAGTACTTCACGAACATCGTCTTGCGCGCGAAGAAGTAGCGGAAGATGATGCCCTTGTCGACCCATGCGTTGAGGCCCGTCTCGAAGGGCAGCTCGATACCGAGGCCCACGCTGACGCCGCCCGCCTCGGAGGCGCCCTTGTTGGCCGCCTCCATGGCGCCGGGACCGCCACCGGTGATGACGGCGAAGCCCGCCTCGGCGAGCAGACGGCCGACCTCCTCGCCCTGCGCGTACTGCGGGTGGTCCACCGCCGTGCGCGCCGAGCCGAACACGCCGATCGCCGGCCCGAGCTCGGCGAGCGCACCGAAGCCCTCGACGAACTCCGCCTGGATCCGCATCACCCGCCACGGGTCCGTGTGCACCCAGTCGGCCTCGCCCGCGGAGTCGAGCAGCCGCTGGTCGGTCGTCGTCAGGTCGACCTGCCCCCGACGGAGCAGCATCGGGCCGCGGCGCTTGATGCGCTCGCGGAGCGGGACGGACCCCTGCGGCACCCGCTCGGGCCCGGTCGGCATCGGCTCGCGCTCGGCCTCGACAGCGGCCGGGTCGGTGCTCTCCCCGAGCCCGGCGTCGCGCTGGTCGTCGGTCATGGCCGCTCCTCGTCGTACGTCGTGGGGCGGACGGGCGCTCCCAGCCACGCGCGCAGCTGCTGCTCGCAGCGCACGACGTCGGCGGCGGGGACGAACTCGTCCTGCTTGTGGGCGTACATCGGGTCGCCGGGCCCGAAGTTGACCGCCGGGATGCCGAGCGCGGTGAATCGGGCGACGTCGGTCCACCCGAACTTCGGGGCGACCTCGCCCCCGACGGCCTCGACGAACGCGGCGGCGGCCGGCACACCGAGCCCGGGGAGGGCCCCGGGGGCGGAGTCGGTGAGGGCCACGTCGTACCCCGCGAAGAACTCCCGCACGAACGCCTCCGCCTCCGCCTCCGAGCGGTCCGGGGCGAAGCGGTGGTTGACGGTGACGACGCACTCGTCGGGCACGACGTTGCCCGCGACGCCGCCGGAGACGAAGACGGCGTTGAGGCCCTCGTGGTACTCGAGGCCGTCGATCACGGGGCGCCGGGGCTCGTACGCCGCGAGCCGCGCCAGCACCTCGCCGGCGGCGTGGATGGCGTTGGAGCCGCGCCAGCTGCGGGCGGAGTGCGCGCGCTCGCCGCGGGTGCGGACCTCGACGCGGAGCGTGCCCTGGCAGCCCGCCTCGACGGCGGCGTTGGACGGCTCCATGAGGATCGCGAAGTCGGCGGCCAGCAGGTCGGGGTCGGAGACGCCGAGCTTGCGGAGCCCGTTGTGCTCGGCCTCGATCTCCTCCGCCTCGTAGAGGATGAAGGTGACGTCGCGGTTCGGCTCCCGGACGTCCGCCGCGAGCTTGAGGATGACCGCGTCGCCGCCCTTCATGTCGCAGGTGCCGAGGCCGTGGAGCAGCTCGCCGTCGGGGGTCTGCTCGCGGCGGTGCGGCAGGTTGTCGTTGAGCGGCACCGTGTCGAGGTGCCCGGCGATGACGACGCGCTCGGCACGGCCCAGGTCGGTGCGCGCGACGATCGTGTGGCCGCGGCGGGTGACGGTGAGGTGCGGCAACGGCGCGAGCGCGGCCTCGACCGCGTCGGCGATCGACTGCTCGTCACGGCTCACGGACTCGATGTCGACGAGCTGCGCGGTGAGCGTGACCACGTCGCTGCTCAGGTCCAGGCTCGGGGGCATGGGCTCCATCCAAGCAGGCGGTCCGAGGTGGGGTGCGTCGAGTTGGCTGAAACGCGCAGGGGGCGACGCCGAGTTGGCTGAAGTGCGCCGTACTGCTCGTCAGGACTGCGCACTTCTACCAACTCGACGCCCCCGACCCGCGCACTTCTACCAACTCGGCGCGCGTACGACGACGCAAGCCGCAGCTCGGCGGGGAACGTCAGGCGTCGGCCTCGGCCTTGGCGAGGTCCTGCTTCCAGACGCGGAAACCCTCCTCGGTGCGGCCGCGGCGCCAGTACGCCGAGACCGACAGGTCGCCCCGCGCCACACCGTTCTTCTTGAGCAGCGGTCGGATCTGGTGCATCACCGCGTCGCCCTCGCCGTGCACGAACACCTGCACGCGGCCGGCGGGCCAGCCGTCGGCGTCGAGCGCCCGCACGGCCGCGACCATCGGCGACCGCTCGCCGACGAGGTCCGTCTCGTGCGACGACGCCCCACGGTGCAGCCACTGCAGCGTGACGCCGGCGGGAACGGTCAGCGGCAGCTCGTCGCCCGGGCCCGCCACCTCCACGATCACGTGCCCGCGGGCGTCCGCGGGCAGCGCCT
>DASWYU010000059.1:0-8216 GCA_036404795.1 Nocardioides sp.
GCGACCGGTGCTCGCTCGCGACGACCACGACCGTGCCGTCGACCAACCGTCCGGCGAGCCGCTCCAGCACCCGCTCGCGCAGGTGCGCGGGCAGCGAGGGCGAGCGGACGAGGTCGAGCACGAGCTCGACCCGGCTGTCCGTGGTGTTGACGCCCTGCCCGCCGGGGCCCGAGGAGCGCGAGAACCGCTCGACGAGCTCGCCCGCAGGCACGCGCCAGCGGGGGTTCACGTCGAGGTCGGCGGCGAGGTCCACGGCCTCAGCCGAGCGGCAGGTAGACCGAGAGGTCGGTGCGCTCGCCGCTCGTCGACAGCGCCGGGCCGGCGTCCCCCCACGCGGTCTCGCCCGTCGCGAGCCGGATCCAGGTGTCACCGTCGGTCTCCACCACCGCGGGCGGGGTGCCGCGCGTGTGCCGCACGCCGGGGACGACCTGGACCGCGGCGTACGGCGGCACCCGCACCTCCACCGACGCGCCGGGCGCACGCTCCTGCAGGATCGCGAGGTAGTGCTTCACCAGCAGCTTGCGGTCCGCACGGTCGGCCTCGCCGGCCCGCCAGCGCGCGAGCGCGGCGGCGACATCGGGGGCGGCGGCGGGGACGAGGCGGCGGGGCACCCGTCCATCGAACCACCTGGGCACAGCCCGTCCCCGTCAGGCCTCGCTCGCCCCGCCCTCGTCCTCCACGCGCGGCTGGAGGATCTGGAGCAGCGGGCCTACGCACTGCCGCTCGTCCCGCTCGTGTGGTGGGCGAGCCCGACGACGGCCGCGGTGTGCGTCGGCACGATCGTGCTCCTCAACCCGATGGGCAACGCCGGCATCGGCGCCTACCGGATGTCCCTCACCCCGGCGGCGATGCAGGGGCGGGTCGCCGCGACGACGGACTTCCTCTCCTGGTCGCTCATGCCGCTCGCTCCGCTGCTGGGCGGGGCGCTGCTCGCGGCGTACGGCGACGCCGCGGCCACCGCCGTCCTCCTCGGCGGGTGCCTCCTCACCGCCCTGATCGTCACCTGCAGCCGCTCGGTGCGCCGCGTGCCCCGCCCCGCGGAGTGGGCCACGGCCGACGCCGACCCGACCCCGACACCGACGCCCGCGAGGTGACGCTCTGCTCGCCCCCGGCGTGGATAGTCCCTGACGTTTCGAACCCGATCCGCGCGAACGACCGGCGTGTCGAGTGCAAAACGTCAGGGACTATCGGGGTCAGCGCCGACTGGGTGAAGGTCAACAGCCTGGGTCACGCGATGGTCAGCTACCGCTGCTGATCGCCCGCACCGACGCGACGCGGCCCCGTCCACCGGTCGGTGGGCGGGGCCGCGTCGTGCGGCGTGCGGTCAGCGGTTGCCGGGCTTGTTGCTCGCCTCGTGGTCGGGGATCGCGTTCGGCCCCGCGGGTCCCTCGTCGGGCGCGCCGCTCTCGGAGTCCGGGTAGCCCGCGACCGCCTGGTCCGGGGCGATCGGGGTGTCGGCCTCGGCGGGGTCCATCCCGCTCACCTCCGAGACCTGGCCCGCGGACTGCTGGTCGTCGTCCTTGCGCTCGCTCATGCGGCCCATCGTCCCGCGGGCCGCCAAGGCGCCTCCCCCGACCGGGTGATCAGCCCAGGACGGCCGGCAGCGTCGCGGTCCAGGCCGCGCGGGCCTCGGCGACCGGCAGCGTGAACTGGCCGTCGACGACCAGGTCGTCGCCGCCGGTGCGACCGACGACCGCGGCGGGCACGTCGTGCACCGACGCGCGGGCCAGCAGCTCGTTGAGCGCGTCGGACGGCACCGACACGAGCACGCGGCCGGTCGACTCCGCGAAGAGCGCCACGAACGGGTCCTCGTGCACGGCGGCGAGCGAGACGGTCGCCCCGATGCCGCGGTGGAAGGTCGACTCGACGAGGGCCTGCGCGAGACCGGCGTCGGAGAGGTCGTGGGCCGAGGAGGCGACGCCAACGAGGTCGGCGAGGAGCGCGGCGAGGCGACGCTCCCCGTCGAGGTCGAGCGCCGGCGGGCGGCCGCCGAGGTGGCCGTGCACGACGTGCGCCCACTCCGAGCCCGAGAGCTCCTCGCGGGTCGTGCCGAGCAGCACGAGCTCGTCGCCGGCGGACTCGAAGCCGGTGGGCGTACGCCGCGTGACGTCCTCCACCACACCGAGGACGGCGACGACCGGGGTGGGCAGGATCGCCGTCTCGCCGGTCTGGTTGTAGAGGCTCACGTTGCCGCCGGTGACCGGCACGCCGAGCTCGAGGCAGGCGTCCTTGAGGCCGCGGCACGCCTCGGCGAACTGCCACATCACGGCCGGGTCCTCGGGCGAGCCGAAGTTGAGGCAGTCGGAGACCGCCAGCGGCACGGCGCCGCCGGTGGCGACGTTGCGGTAGGACTCCGCGAGCGCGAGCTGCGCGCCGGCGTACGGGTCGAGCTTCGCGAAGCGGCCGTTGCAGTCGGTGGAGACCGCGACGCCGAGGTTGGTCTCGTCGTCGATGCGCACCATGCCGGAGTCCGACGGCTGCGCGAGCACGGTGTTGCCGCGGACGTAGCGGTCGTACTGGTCCGTGATCCACGACTTGTCGCAGAGGTTCGGCGACGCCACGAGGCGCAGCACGGTCGCGCGGAGCTCGTCGCCGCTGCTCGGGCGCTCCAGCGCCTCGGCCGCGTCGGCCTGCAACGCGTCCTGCCAGTCGGGCCGCGCGAAGGGGCGCTCGTAGACGGGGCCGTCGTGCGCCACCGTGCGCGGCGGCACGTCGACGACGCGCTCGCCGTGCCAGTCGATCTCGAGGCGGCCGGTGTCGGTCACCTCGCCGATCACGACGGCCTCGACGTCCCACTTCGCGCAGATGGCGAGGAAGCCGGCGACGTCGTCGGGCTCGACGACCGCCATCATCCGCTCCTGCGACTCGCTCATGAGGATCTCCTCGGGAGCGAGCGTGGAGTCACGCAGCAGCACCTTGTCGAGCTCGACGTGCATGCCGCCGTCGCCGGCGCTGGCGAGCTCGGAGGTCGCGCAGGACAGGCCCGCGCCGCCGAGGTCCTGGATGCCCGCGACCACGCCGGCCGCGAACAGCTCGAGCGTGCACTCGATGAGGAGCTTCTCCATGAACGGGTCGCCGACCTGCACGCTGGGCCGCTTCGCCGGGCCGTCCGCGTCGAAGGTCTCCGACGCCAACACGGAGACGCCGCCGATGCCGTCGCCGCCGGTGCGTGCGCCGTACAGGATCACCTGGTTGCCCGCCCCGCTCGCCTTGGCGAGGTGCAGGTCCTCGTGGCGCAGGACGCCGACGCAGAGGGCGTTGACGAGGGGGTTGCCGAGGTACGTCGCGTCGAAGACCGCCTCGCCGCCGATGTTCGGCAGGCCGAGGCAGTTGCCGTAGTGGCCGACGCCCTCCACGATCCCGGGCAGCACGCGGGCCGTGTCCTCGGCGTCGAGCGGGCCGAAGCGCAGCGGGTCCATGACGGCGACCGGGCGGGCGCCCATCGCGAGGATGTCGCGGACGATGCCGCCGATGCCGGTCGCGGCGCCCTGGTGCGGCTCCACGTAGCTCGGGTGGTTGTGGCTCTCCACCTTGAACGTGACCGCGTAGCCCTGGCCGATGTCGATGACGCCCGCGTTCTCGCCGATGCCCGCGAGCATCTTGCCGACCCGGGTCTCCTGCGGGATCTCGGAGAACTGCTTGAGGTGCACCTTGGACGACTTGTAGGAGCAGTGCTCGCTCCACATGACGGAGTACATCGCCAGCTCGCTCGACGTCGGGCGGCGGCCGAGGATCTCGCGGATCCGCGCGTACTCGTCCTCCTTGAGCCCGAGGTCGGCCCACGGCTGGCTGCGGTCGGGGTCGCCCGCCGCGCGCTCGACGGTGTCGAGGACCGGGGTGGAGTCAGCGGGGGCAGCGGGGTCCGTCACGGGCCGCATCGTATCGCCGTCCACACCCGCCCCTCGCCACAGGAGTAAGTCGCGGAGAAGTGGGGAAGCAGGACCCGCCGGTCCACACGGCGACACCCGTCGCCGTGGGGACCCCGAATTGCTAGGTTGCGGACTCAGGCCCGCGACCCGAGTCGATGCGAGGAGCACTCGAATGTCGAACCCGTCCGATCCCTATCCCCAGCAGGGCGGCCAACCGCAGCAGCCGGGTGCTCCCGGGTACGGCGCGCCCCAGGGCCAGCCGGGCTGGGGCCAGCAGCCCCCGCCCCCCGGACAGCCGGGCCAGCCGTGGGGCGCTCCGCCGCCGCAGGGCCAGCCGGGCTACCCGCAGCAGCAGCCCGGCGGGTACCCGCAGCAGGGCTACCCCCAGCAGGGTGGGTACCCGCAGCAGGGCTACGGGCAGCCGGGGTACGGCGCACCGCAGGCCCCGCCGCGGCCCGCCGTCCCGAAGGTGAACCCGTTCACGGGCGTGCCGATCAGCGACTTCGTGCGTGACGGCGGCGCCCTCGTGCTGCTGCTGGCGCCGCTGTGGACGCTGTGGGACGCCAACGGCGTCGGCGCCGAGCGCTGGTGGGTCTGGGTCTCCGCGCTCATCGGCATCTTCTCGGTGACGGTGCCGTACCTCGCGAAGTCCAACGTGCTCCCGATCCCGCCCGTTCAGGTCACGCTCGCCAAGGCGGCACTGCTCCTGCCCTACGTCGGCAGCGTGCTCGCGGCGCTCATCAACGAGCTGATCTCCGGCGGCAGCAGCTTCGACGGCAAGATCGGCGCCGGCGTCGCCCTCGCCCTCGCCGGCGCGGTCATCGCGATCTCGCCGCGGCAGTCGGAGGAGGTCAACGGCCAGGCCGCGAACGAGGCGATCTGGTGGAAGGCCACCCCGATCCTCGCGTGGGCGACCGTCGGTCTCGCGGCGGTGACGTTCATCCTCTACATCGTCTACAGCCTCGTCGAGGACCTGGAGCCGTTCGACCCGTTCCTGGGCTTCGCGGCCGTGCTGATCATCGCCGTGGTGATCCCCATCGCCGCGATCGCCTGGCCGGCCGTCACGCTGATGAAGCGCAGCGAGGAGGCCCGCCTCGTGCTGGCCACGCTGCTGCTCGTCGGGCTCGTCACCGCCATGTTCGCGGGCGAGGACGGCTCGATCTTCGCGGCCGAGCTCCACGGCTGGAACATCCCCGGGTCGACCTTCCTCCTCGCGGGGCTGCTCGCCGGTCTGCTCGTGACGCGTCCCGTGCAGCGGGCGACCACGCCGCAGGAGCCGTTCTGGGCGTGGGTCGGCGCCGCCAAGCTGGCGCTCTACGTCAACGCGGCGGTCATTGCCCTGACCGTGGTGGGCACGCTCCTGGTGCTCATCTACTTCCAGACGGAGGACTTCGCCCCCGACGGGTTCACGGGCTCGACCATCGTGTCGCTCGTCTTCGGCGTCATCGCGATCGCTCTCGCCGTCATCCCGACCACGATGCTCGGCGACCCCCGCAAGGGCCGTCTGGTCGTCGTCGGCATGGTCGCGGCCAACTTCGTCCTGGGCATCGTCTACGTCGCGGTGCTCAACGGCTCGGACAGCCTCGGCAACTCGACGTTCGGCGCTTTCTCCGTCTACCAGGCCGGCGCCTGGCTCGGCCTCTCCGGCCTCGCCATCGCCGCCCTCACCGTGCCGCCGTCGATCCGCAACGTCCTGGGCTCGATCCTGCCGCAGGGTGCGCAGCAGACCGGTGCGCCGGCGTACGGCGCCCCGCAGGGCCAGCCCGGCCACCCCGGTGCCTACGGTCAGCCGGGTCAGCCGGGTCAGCCGCAGTCCTGGGGCGCGCCCCAGGATCAGCCGGGTCAGCCGGGTCCGTACGGCGCCCCGCAGGGCCAGCCGGGGCAGCCGGGGCAGCCGGGTCCCTACGGCCAGCCGCCGCAGCCGGGCCAGCCCGGTCAGCAGTGGCCGCAGCAGGGGCAGCCGGGCCAGCCGGGTGCGTACGGGCAGCCGGGGTACGGCCAGCAGCCGCCCCCGGGTCAGCCCGGTGAGCCGGGTCAGCCGGGTCAGCCGACGTGGGGCGCCCCGCCGGCCGCTCCGGAGGAGCCGACCGACCAGACGATCGTCCGACCGCCGTCGGCCGACCCGTCGCAGTTCCAGCGGCCGCAGGACCCGCCGCGCTCGTGAGCTGATCCGCTCCACCTGACGACGGCCCCGCCTCCACCCGAAGGCGGGGCCGTCGCTCGTTCCCGGCCCCTCCGCCGGATAGTCCCTGACGTTTCGGTCCATCCCACGCGTGTTTCGGGACCGGAACGTCAGGGACTATCCCGCGGTGGGGGCGAGACCCACGTCGCACCCGCTTTCCGCTGGTCGAAAGATCGACGACGGCGCCCAGCCACGAGCGGGCCTACCGTCGCCACCATGACCACCGACCTCGTCCCTCAGGCGGTCGTCGACGACGAGATGGCGGCGATCGCCGAGGAGTACGAGCAGTCCGGCGTCGTCGAGACCCAGCCGCGGCGCGACTATGCGCCGTACCGCAGCAGCCTGCTGCGTCACCCCACCAAGAGCCTCCACCACGCCGACCCGGAGTCGATCGAGCTGTGGGCGCCGTGCTTCGGGCCCACCGACGTCGATTCGCTCGAGGCGGACCTGACGATCCAGCACGGCGGCGAGCCGGTCGGCGAGCGCATGGTCGTCACCGGCCGCGTGCTCGACGGCGACGGCCGGCCGGTGCGCCACCAGCTGGTGGAGATCTGGCAGGCGAACGCGGGCGGGCGCTACGTGCACAAGCGCGACCAGCACCCCGCCGCGATCGACCCGAACTTCACGGGCGTGGGGCGGTGCCTGACGGACGGTGAGGGCTGGTACCGGTTCACCACCATCAAGCCGGGGCCCTACCCGTGGCGGAACCACCGCAACGCGTGGCGGCCGGCGCACATCCACTTCTCGCTGTTCGGCACCGAGTTCACGCAGCGCATGGTCACGCAGATGTACTTCCCGGGCGACCCGCTGTTCGCGCTCGACCCGATCTTCTCCTCGATCGTCGACCCGGCGGCGCGCGCTCGGCTCGTGGCGACCTACGACGACGACGTCACGCAGCACGAGTGGGCCACCGGCTACCGCTGGGACATCGTGCTCACCGGCTCCCACCGCACCCTCATGGAGACCGAGCAGGACGAGGAGACCGAGCACTGATGATCGCCGACACCTCCGCCCCGCTCGTGGCGACGCCGAACCAGACGGTCGGCCCGTTCTTCCACTACGCGCTGCCCTACCCGGGCGACCGCGACCTCGTGCCCCCGGGCTCGGCCGACGCCGTACGCCTCCACGGGACGGTCCGCGACGGCGCCGGCGCGCCGGTGCCGGACGCGCTGATCGAGATCTGGCAGGCCGACCCGTCGGGCGCGGTCCCGACCGCGCACGGCTCCCTGCGCCGCGACGGCTTCACCTTCACCGGCTTCGGTCGGGCGTCGACCTCGCGGGCAGGCGTCTACTCGTTCGCGACGCTGCTGCCGGGGGCGACGACGGAGGGTACGGCGCCGTTCTTCGCCGTCGCCGTCTTCGCCCGCGGGCTGCTCCACCACCTCCTCACCCGGGCGTACCTGCCCGCCGGTGCGCCGGGCACCTCGGCCGCGGTGCTGGAGGCGGACCGCCTGCTGGCGTCCGTGCCCGCCGAGCGCCGCGACACCCTCGTGGCGGTGGCGGACGGGCGGGCGTCGTACCGCTTCGACATCACGCTGCAGGGTGAGGGCGAGACCGTGTTCCTCGCCCACCCTGGACACTGAAGGAGTGAGCGACCTCTTCTGGCCGGGCGACGAGCGAGCAGGTGCCCTCTTCGCCGACTCCGCACTCCTCGAGGGGATGGTGGCGCTGGAGGCGGCCTGGTCGGCCGGCCTCGTGGCGCACGGGCTGGCGCCGCAGGGTGTCGGCGTCACCGCCGACGAGCTCCTCGAGCTGCTCGACGGGGAGGACGTGGCCCGCATCGCGCTCGACGCGGAGGGCGGCGGCAACCCCGTCATCCCGCTGGTGTCGACGTTGCGCAACCGGCTGCTGGAGGCCGGGCGCGACGCGACCGCCCAGTGGCTGCACCGGGGCCTGACCAGCCAGGACGTCGTGGACACGGCGCTGATGCTGTGCGCCGGTACGGCGCTGCGCCGGCTCGAGATCGAGCTCGGCGGCCAGGCGCAGGCGCTCGACGCGCTGGCCGGCGCGCACCGCGGCACGGTCATGGTCGGCCGCACGCTGACCCAGCACGCCGTGCCCATCACCTTCGGGCTCAAGGCCAGCGGCTGGCTCGCAGGGGTCGAGGACGCTCGGGCGTCCGTCGCGTTCGCCCACTCCGTGCTGCCCGCGCAGGTCGGCGGCGC
>DASWYU010000060.1:0-14333 GCA_036404795.1 Nocardioides sp.
CTGCCAACAAGGCACGAACTGACCGGTGGCTAGGATGTGTCGCCGAGGAGGACGGATGACCACGAGCCCCGCGTCACTGCGCGATCGCCGCCGCCGGCAGACCGAGGAGGACATCTGCGCGGCGGCCCTCGCGCTGTTCGAGGAGCACGGGGTCGCGGGCTGCACCTCCGACGACATCGCCGCCGCCGCGGGCGTCTCGTCCCGCACCTTCTACCGCTACGCCGTGACGAAGGAGCGGGCCGCGCTGCTGGTGCAGGGCGACATCGAGGACGCCTTCGAGACCGGCGTCGCGGCCCTGCGTCCGGACGACCCGCTGCTCCCCCAGCTCGAGGACCTGTGGACCGAGGTGCTGCGTCGGCACGAGAACGGCCGCAGCGCGTCGGGGCGGCAGCTCCGGGCGCTCTACCGCCTGATGCGCACCGAGCCGACCCTCCGCGCGGCGGCCGTCGTGGTCGACGACGAGCGTCGCGCGGGGTTCGCCGCCGCTCTCGCGGAACTCACCGGCGCCGCGCCGACCGATCCCACGCCCCGGCTCCTCGTCGAGATCACGACCGCCGTGCTCCGCGTCGCGCTCGATCGCTGGGCCGACGCGATGGACGCCGCCCACGACGGCGCCCCGGAGCCCGACCTGCTGGCGCTCTACGCCGAGGCCGTCACCGCGTTCCGGGCGACGACGCGCGGTCTCCCGGGCTGAACGTCGCGCTGGGCGTCGCGCCGAACTGCCGGCGGAACGCGCTGACGAACCCGGGCACGCTGCTGTAGCCGACCCGCGCCGCGACGGCCGCGACCTTCAGCCTCACCGAGGCGATCGCCTACGACGCCTTCCTCGACGAGACGCTCGACCAGCTCTGAGCGGTCAGCCTGCCGCGGCCGTGCGCGCCCACGGCAGGCCCGGCTCGTCGCGCTCGGCCTCGTGGGCGTCGGGCAGGTCGAGCAGCGCGGCGAGGCTCGGGTCGAGGTCGACGAGGCGTCCGAGCAGGGCGGGGCGCACGTCGGTCTCCCAGTCGTGGTCGCGCTCGCCGCAGACGAGCGACCAGCCGCCCGCGTCGCGGAAGACGAGGAGCACCGGGCGGTCCCCGCGCTGCACGTGCACGCACACGTGGGCGCGCGTGTCGTAGAGGACACCGGGCGCGAGCTCCGGACGCTCCGGGCCGACGGTCAGCCGCGGGAGGGCGGCGACATCGGGCACGGCGGTCAGCACCGTGCCGGGGACGGGCGGACCGAAGCGCGGTGAGGTCTCCCACGGCCAGAGCCGGTCGGCGTCCATGACGTGCACCTGCGCGACCGCCACGGGGGCGGGCCAGCCGGTGGCCCGGGCGACGGCGTCGGCCATCGTGGCGTGCTCCGCGGCCACCATCGGCGGCACGGGGGCGGCGACCGCGTCGTACCGCCCCTCGGGGTCGGCGGGGAACACCGCCGCCGTGTCGAACCGCGCGCGTCCGTCGCGCACGAGGAAGCCCAGGTCGTTGAGGAGCGCGTGCGCGACCTCCTGGTTCTCCATCGCCACGAGGAGCTCGGGGTGCTCGAAGGCGGCGAGGCCGACCGTGTAGGCGAAGGACGGCCCCTCGCCGTCGCCCGTCACCGCGACGACGGCGTGCCCGTGCACGCGGGCCTGCGCGGCGAGCTCGATCCTCAGCTGCTCCGCACCCATGCCCTGGTTCGTCCCGTCGTCCATGCCGCTCATCCTGCCGTCACGACGCTGCCGGTGGGCGCGCGGCCCCGCTCGCCCGCGCCGCCCGGCCCGCACGGTGGGCCAGCACGGCGGCGACGAGTCCCGCCGCGAGCGGGATGAGCAGTGCGGCGCGCAGGCTCGTCGCGTCGGAGAGCGCACCGACGGCGGGCGACGTCACGAGGAACCCGATCCGCATCAGCCAGCCGAGCAGCGCGATGCCGGTGCCGGCGGACAGGCCCGGCACGCGGTCCGCGGCCGCGAACGCGGCGGGCACGAGGGTGGCGCTGCCGAACCCCATGAGGGCGAAGCCGAGGAAGGCGAGGGGGTACGGCGCGGGCAGCATCGCCAGCGCCATCCCGGCCGCGATCAGCACGCCGCCGCTGCGGGCGACGGCGTCGCGACCCCACCGGTCGGTCATCGGGTCGCCCAGCAGCCGGCCGACGAATTGGCTGACGAGCACGACGGTGAGCACGAGGGCGGCGATCCCGGTGGGGGCGCCGGCCTCGGAGCCCAGGTAGAGCACCGCCCAGTTGTTCGACACGTCCTCGACGAGCGTGCCGCAGGTCGCGAGCACGACGAGCGGGAGCACGAGGCGGAGCGCGGTCCAGCGGCCCGCGGTCGGCGTGGCGGCCTCGTCGGCGACGTCGTCGGCCGTGCGGGCCGCGGCGGGTGGCAGCGCGGCGAGCCACGAACCGAGCACGGCGACGAGGACCCAGACGATGCCGTTGACGATCATCTGCGTGCCGATGGAGACGTCGCGGGCGGCCGCCAGCGCGCCGATCAGCCCGCCCGTCGCGGCGCCGAGGCTCCAGACCGCGTGGAGCGAGTTGATGATCGACCGACCGACCCAGCGCTCGACGGCCACGCCCTGCACGTTCTGGGCGGCGTCGACGACCGCGTCGACGATGCCGCCGAGCGCGAGGGCGAGCACCAGGAGCAGCACGCTCGGGTGGAAGCCGGCGAGCACCATCGCGGCGGCCAGCACCGCCGACCCCACGGCGGTGACCGCCGGAGCGCCGAACCGCCGCACGATCGGCGCGGCCGTCGCCGCCGCCGCGATCGCCCCCGCCGGGAACGCGACGACGACCAGGCCGAACGCCGTGTTCGAGAGGTCGAGCGCCGCCTTGATCTCGGGGTAGCGCGGCAGCAGGGCGCTGTAGAGCACCCCGTTGGTGAAGAACATGAGCGCGACGCCGAGACGGGCGCGTCCGGGGGTGGCAGCGGGCACCGCGCGACCCTAGCGGCCGAGCACGACGAGCTCGCGGGTCGCGCGGGTCATGGCGACGTAGCGGTCGACGGCGCCGACGACGCCCTCGCCGTACCCCGCCGGGTGCAGGAGCACCACCAGGTCGAACTCGAGGCCCTTGGCGAGCACCGGGTCGAGCACGCGCACGCGGCCGGTGGCGGCGACGGGGTCGGGGAGCGGGGGTACGGCGCCGGCCCGCCCGATCACGCACGCCGTGCCGTCGGCGTGCTCGGCCAGCCAGGTGGTGAGCACGTCCGCGAGCTCCGCGACGTCGCCGTGGCGGACGGGGACGCCGCTGCTCCGGATGGCCGTGGGGACATTGGCGTCGGGGAGGGCGGCGCGGATCACCGGCTCGGCCACGGCCATGACCTCCTCGGGGGTGCGGTAGCCGACGGTCAGCGACGCGAGGCGCACCTGGTCGAACCCGACCCGCTCCAGACGCTCGGCCCACGGCTCGGTGAAGCCGCGCCGGCTCTGGGCACGGTCGCCGACGACCGTCACGCTCCGCGACGGGCAGCGCTGGAGCACCATCTGCCACTCCGCGTCGGTGAGCTCCTGGGCCTCGTCGACCACGACGTGGGCGAACGGACCGGCGAGCCGGTCGGGCGGCACGACCGGCAGGTCCCCCAGGTCGACGAGCTGGTCGCGCAGGTCGTCGTGGCGCAGCATCGTCACGAGCCCGACGCCCTCGTCGGGATCGGCGCCGACCTCGATCAGCCGGTCGACGACGCTGTCG
Source organism: Nocardioides sp. (assembly GCA_036404795.1). Taxonomy (GTDB): domain Bacteria; phylum Actinomycetota; class Actinomycetes; order Propionibacteriales; family Nocardioidaceae; genus Nocardioides. The sequence goes on from DASWYU010000060.1 coordinate 3,655, forward strand.
ACCCGCTCGCGCTGCGCCGCGAACGCCGCCTCGTGACGCCGTCGCCGGCGGGAGGTCTCGGGGTCGCCGAGCCGGCGGCGGGCCGCGTCGAGCACGGGCAGGTCGGCGATGGTCCAGGCGTGCGGGTCGGCGCGCTGCAGCAGACGGACCTCCTCGGGCGCGAGCCACGGGGCACACCGGCGCAGGTAGGCCGGCACCGTCCACAGGTCGCCGACCACGTCGGTCGGCTCGAGCAGCGGCCACGACCGGCCGAGCACCTCCGCGATCGCCGGGCTCTGCCGCAGCGCGCGGCGCAGCGTCTCGTGGGGCACCTCGTCCTCGTCGACCTGGTCGACGAGGATCTCGACGAGCGCGTCCCGCACGTCGTCGCGGGCCTCGTTGTGCGGCGTACCGGCATCCGGCGTGCCGAACGCCTCCGCCCAGTCGCGCCTGCCGATCCACAGGTCCACCCACGGCGTCTCGACGAGCAGGCTCTCCGTCGGCGGCTCCTCGTAGAGCCGCACCGCCGGCTCCACGGCCCCCACCATCGCGGCCGTCGACTTCAGCCGGGCCACCTCCGGGTCGCTCTCCTCGCCCGCGCCGGCGCCCTCGGGGAGCAGGTCGCGCAGCGTGCAGGTGCGCACCGCCTCCTCGCCGAGGCTGGGGAGCACGTCGGCGACGTAGGCCAGGTAGGGCCGGTGCGGCCCCACGAACAGCACTCCCCCGCGGCCCTCGCCGAGGCGCGGGTCGGCGTGGATGAGGTACGCCGCGCGATGCAGCGCCACCACCGTCTTGCCCGTGCCGGGACCGCCGTCGACGACGAGCGCGCCGCGCGAGCCGGCCCGCACGATGGCGTCCTGGTCGGCCTGGATCGTGCCGAGCACGTCGCGCATCCGGCTCGAGCGCCCCTCCGACAGGCTGGCGAGGAACGCGGAGTCGTCGTCGAGGGCCAACGGCTCCGCACCCGGCGCCGGCGGCGTCAGGGCCTCGTCCCAGAAGTCGGTGACACGTCCCTGGGTCCAGCGGTAGCGACGGCGGCTGACGAGTCCCCGCGGATCGGCGGGGGTCGCGCCGAAGAACGGCTCCGCGGCGGGGGAGCGCCAGTCGACGAGCAGCCGCCGACCGTCCGTGCCGGTGAGGCCGAGGCGCCCGACGTACACCGGCTCCCCCTCCGCCGGCACCATCCGCCCGAGGCAGAGGTCGAGGCTGAACCGGCGCAGCACCCGCAGCCGGCCCGTGAGGTGCTGCACCTGCTGGTCGCGCTCCAGCGCCTCCTGCCCGTGCGTCACCCCCGCGCGCCGCGCGGCATCGAGCTGGGTCTCGATGTCAGCGACGGCCGCATCGATGCTCGCGGCGACGGCGGCGAAGTGGCGTTCGTCGGCCGCGGTGAGGGCGGGTTCGGACGTGGCGGCGAGGTGGTCGGGGAGGGCGAAGACGGGGGTCGTTCGGGGGGTCGTTCGGGGGGTCGGCACGAGGCTCCGTTCCGGCGGCGGGCGCGGTGATCGGGGGCGGACGGGCCGGGATTCTGCCGGGCGAGGAGGGTCTTGCCGCAAGCCCCCTGGTGGGCTATACCTTGAGACTGGAGGCGGTCCCACGGGGCCGCCTCGCTGCGTCAGTCGACCGGTTGCTCGTCGCCGTACCGCCACGCGCGCGCCCACCCGACGCCGCACAGCGCGACCGCCCCGATCACCAGCAGGCCGCCGCCGACGACGGTCCACGCGGTCGAGTCCCACGACGACGCGACGACGAGGGTGGCCGTGCCGGCGGTGAACGAGACCAGCATCAGGGCCAGGAAGAACCGGGTACGGCGCGTGCGACGGCGGCTGGACCCGCCGCGAGTGCCAGCACCACGCCGAGCGCATCGAGCGAGCCGTGGCCCGTGAGGTCGGCGACGAGGAACAGGCCCATGCCGACGAGCGCCAGGCCCACCCACGCGAGCTCGCGGAGGCGGTGCGACATCACCGCCGCGATCGCGAGCCGCACCGTCGTCGTCCCCCAGCTCCCCGCCGCGGGGAACAGGGACATCGCGAGCGCCGCGCCGACCTGCAGGGAGAGGCAGGAGCCCACCACGAGCGCGACGCCCGAGGTGGGGGCGGCCGTCGGGCGCGGTGACCTCCGCGGCCTGCGCCGCGACCGCTTCCGTGCTCACCGGGGGGAGTGTGGGCGGGCGGGGTACGGCGCGTCCCATCAACCCCAGGGGCTCGGCGGCTCCGGCTCGCGGGGGAAGAGGCGGCGGTGGACGGCGACCATCACGGCGACGGCGCACACACCCGCCAGGACTGTGCGGGTACGACGCGCCCGACGCCTCTCGTGTCGTCGCCACCGCACAGTTCGTCCGCAGGCGGATCAGAACAGCAGGGCGGCCGGCCCACCGAACGTCGTCGTCAGGACCAGGACGCCGCCGATCCCGCACGACCGCCCCGCGCAGGAGAACGCGGACTGACCGGCCTGACCCCTCGGCGTGTCGCACCCGGGGGTCCGCGTTTTCTTCGGGCTGTCCGGTCCCCTACCCCCGCCGCGCGACGTCGTCGCGCAGGATGCCGGGCCACCGGGCGACGTCGGCGGGGGTGCGCGCGACCTCGAGCGTCGCGCCGGCGATCAGGCCCGCGAGGGCCTCGGCGGTCGAGAGCGGGTGGGCCGGGTCGTCGGTCCAGGCGAGCACGGTGGTGGGGAGCGTGAGGTGGGCGATCGCCGTACGGGGCGGGAGGTCGCACAGCGCCGCACCGCGGAACAGCGCGGGGAGCAGTGTCGGGTCGACGTCCGGCACCGTCTCCGGCGCCTCGACCGTGGCGGGCGGTCGGGGGGCGGCGCGGCCGGCCTCGACGAAGACGTCCATGCCCTGCTCCTCGACCACGGCGGCGGCGCGCCGGTAGTCCTCGGCCTTCGCGACGCGCGACTCCCAGGCGGTCGGCGGCACGAGGAGCGTGAGGCCGGCGAAGCGGTCGGGTTCCCGCACGGCGGCGTGCAGCAGGGTGGCGCAGCCCATCGACGGGCCGACGCCGTGCACGCGCTCGCCCGGGAACCAGTGGTCGAGCACGCGGAGCAGGTCGTCGGCGAGGACGGTCCAGCGGTAGTCCTCGGGCACCGCGCGACCGGTGGAGCGGCCGTGGCCGCGGGCGTCGTACCGCAGCAGTCGCGTCCCGCTCAGCCCCCGCCCCAGGTCGAGGTCGAGCAGGCGGTCGCGGTGGCGGCTGGAGGTGAGGCCGTGGAGCTGCACGACGGGGTGGCCCCCTTCGTCGCTCAGCTCCACGTCGAGCTCGGCCCCGGGGACGGCGAACGTCGGCAACGGTGCTCCTGGGGTGCGGTGAGGAGCCCTAGGGTACGGGCATGCGGCTGACCAACGTGGCCCACCTGCGCCTTCCGTTCGGCCGCCTGTGGGGGTACGACGTCACGGTCGGCGCGCGCGGACCCGCACTTCCCGTCTCGTTCGACCAGGGCCGTCACGTCGGCGCCGGGGACCGGGCGGGTTCCTGGATGGCGCTTTCGTTCCGGCTGCGCGAGTCCGTCGATCGGAAGCGACTGGAGGCCGCGTGGCTGAGCGTGATCGCGCGCCACGGCACGCTGCGGTCGGCCTTCACTCCCGGGCCCGAGGGCCCGGAGCTCCACGAGATCGGCATCGGTCCGGGCGCCTGGGTCGAGCACGACATCGAGCCCGGCCAGGCCGTCAACGACGCGCTCCGGGACGTGCTCGACGACGCGTGCTCGCCCTACCGTGCACCGTCCCACCGCCTCTGCGTCCTCGAGACCGCGGACGGGCCGACCGTCGTCGTCGGCGCCGACCACGCGCACGTCGACATGTGGTCGATGCTCGTCGTCGCGCGCGACCTGCTCGCCGCGCTCGCCGCTCCCGGTGGCGCGACCGCGCCGGTCCCCGCGTTCGCCGAGCACACGCGGGCGCTCGAGGACCGGCCGCTCGCCCCCGACGACGTACGGCGCCGCTGGGCCGAGGTGCTCGCCGCCTCGGGCGACGTCATGCCGTGCTTCCCGCTGCCGCTGGGCGACGTCGACGTGCCGCAGCGCGAACGGGTCGAGGTGCGGGACGTGCTCGACGTCGACGACACCGCCGCCATCGGTGCCCAGGCCCGCGACCAGGGCGTCTCGACCCTCGCGCTCGTCGTCGCCGCGATGACCGAGGTGACGCGCGACCTCGCGGGCGAGCCGTTCCGCGCCGTCTTCCCCGTGCACAGCCGGACGCCGACGCCGGACAGCGGCGCGACGTGGCACGACTCGGTCGGCTGGTTCATCACGAACGCCGTCATCGAGTCCGCCGACCCCGATCCGCGGGCGTGCGCCGCCGCGGTCAAGGAGGCGGTGCGCCTCGGTTCGTGGCCGCTCGCCGACGTGCTCGCACCCTGGGGCGGGATGCCGGCCGCACCCGGCATGTTCGCCGTGTCGTGGCTCGACCTGCGCCGGCTGCCGGTGCGGGTCGACGCAGTGGGCCTCGAGGCGCAGTACGTCGGCGCCGCCATCCGCACCGACGGCGTCATGCTCTGGTTCGTGCTCGACGAGTCGGGCCTCCACCTGCGGTGCCGCTACCCCGACACCCCCGCGGCCCGCCGCCACGTCGGCGGCTGGCTCGACGCGCTCGTCGCCCGGCTCCGGTCCGAGGCCCGCGCCTCCGTCGGCGGCCGACTGCGCACCGGCGACGGGCGCACCTTCCGGGTCGAGCGGGCCCGGCGCAGCGACGTACCCGCCCTCGTCACCCTCCTCTCCGACGACGAGATCTCCCGCCCGCGCGAGGTGGCGGAGGTGACGCGCTACGAGGCGGCCTTCGACGCGGTCGCCCGCGACCCCGCCCACTTCCTCGCCGTCGTGCGCGACGAGGACGAGCAGGTCGTCGGCACCCTGCAGCTCACCGTCGTGCCCGGCCTCGCTCGCGGCGGCGCGACCCGTCTGCAGGTCGAGGGCGTGCGGGTGGCGGCGGCGCACCGCGGACGCGGCCTCGGTACGGCGCTGCTCACCTGGGCGCACACCCACGGCCGGGCGCGTGGTGCGACCCTCGCGCAGGTCACCACCGAGACGGCCCGCGAGCGGGCGCGCGGGTTCTACGCGCGGCTGGGGTACGTCGAGACGCACGTGGGGTTGAAGCGGGAGCTGTGAGGATCAGTCGACCAGTCCCGGGATGACCGTGGCCTCCAGGTACTCCCGCAGTCGCGGTACGTCGCGGGTGACGGTGCGCCAGACACGGCGGGGCTCGAGATCGTCGTACTGATGCGCTGCGAAGTTCCGCATCGCGACGATCTGGCGCCACGGCTGGTCCGGGAAGCGCGCGAGGACAGCGTCCGGGATCCGGTTCACGCCCTCGCCGATCCTGATCAGCCCCATCTCGACGGCCCACTGCGTGCGCACGTCGGCGACGAAGACCTCGACGTCCTCCGGGACGAGCTCGGCGAGCACCCCGCAGACTGCCACCACGCGCTCCGCAGCGTCGCGTGCCCGACGCTCATCGTCGGTCACAGGGAGACCGCCTCCGTGAGCAGCCGGTCCCGCACGGCACCACGCAGGCTGTCGACGGCGATCACGTCCACCGAGACCTGCAGCAGGTCGCTCAGCGCGAGCCGGAGGCCGACCTCGTCGAGCAGCGTCGCGTCGTCGGTGAACTCCACGAGGAGGTCGACGTCCGACCCGGGCCGGTCCTCGCCGCGGGCGATGGAACCGACCAGACGCGGAGACGCCGCGTGGTGGTGCACCACGAGGTCATGGATGGCCGTCCGATGACGGGCGACCCGGGCCGACGGCCGCCCCTCGACCGCGAGGCGGATCCGCGCGAGCACCTCCGCCGAGGGTGCACGGCGCCCGGTCTCGTACGCCGAGAGGTTGGGTTGGGCGACCCCCGCGGCCCGCGCGAGCTCGCTCTGACTCATGCCAGCAGCTCGGCGCGCGGAGCGGATGTCCATGGTGAAGACAGTAGCGCGCTCATATCGGGCGCGATATGAGCGGGAGGACGCCGGAGACGTAGGGAGCCTGCCCCACGCGGGCCGACCTCGGGACCGCTGCACGGACTGACGGCATCGTGGACAACGGGTGATCAGCTCGACCGGTGTTTCCTGGGCTGTGGAGGACGCCCGGCGCGGAGAACGGCGCCGGATCGGGCCGGAATCGGGGGCCGCGCGGCGCGTTCTCCGCGTGGGGCGTCCGCACGCGACCTGACCGACGGGGCGCCGGAAACGCAGCGAGGCCGGCCCCGCGGGGGCCGGCCTCGTGTCCTGCGCGCCTGTAGGGATTCGAACCCCAAACCTTCTGATCCGTAGTCAGATGCTCTATCCGTTGAGCTACAGGCGCTCGCTGCCCACCTGAGCGAGCAACCCGGAAACCATAGCCGACGCAGCGTGCCAGACGAAATCCAGTTCCCCGGGGGCCCACGACGGCGCTCGTTGTGAGCCCGTGAGCAGAAAGTGACGCGCGCGTGAAACACAGGCCGCGCTCGGCGTAACAGGCGCGACCCACGCTCTTGCCGTGACCATCACCGCTCCCCCGCCCGGCACGGGCAGTGCCACGAGCACCGACACGAGGCAGGACGCTGCGACGCCGCAGCGTCCGCGCCGTACGCGCCGTTGGATCGACGACTGGCGCCCCGAGGACGAGCAGTTCTGGGCCACGACGGGCCAGCCCGTCGCCCGCCGCAACCTCGTCTGGTCCATCTTCGCGGAGCACCTGGGCTTCTCGGTGTGGCTGATCTGGAGCGTGAGCTCGGCCTACCTGGTGGCGATGGGCTTCGCGTTCTCCCCGCAGCAGCTGTTCCTGCTGGTGGCCATCCCGAACCTGGTCGGGTCGCTGCTGCGGATCCCCTACACGTTCGCGGTCGGCCTGTTCGGCGGGCGCAACTGGACGATCGTGTCGGCAGCGCTGCTGCTGGTGCCGACGCTCGGGTTCGCGGTCGCGGTGACGAACGCGGGCACGCCGTACTGGGTCTTCTGCGTCATCGCCGCCACCGCCGGCTTCGGCGGCGGCAACTTCGCCAGCTCGATGGCCAACATCAACTACTTCTACCCGACCGCGAAGAAGGGCGCCGCGCTCGGCCTCAACGCCGCGGGCGGCAACCTCGGCGTCGCCCTCATCCAGCTGCTGCTCCCCGTGGTCGTGGGCGGCGCGGGCATCTTCGGCCTCGTGCAGGCCTCCGCGGGCGGCATCCACCTGGAGCGCGCGGCGCTGCTCTACGCGGGTCTCGCCGTCACGGCGACGGTCGCGGCGTGGCTGTGGATGGACAACCTCGGTACGGCGGTCGCGAAGCCCCGCGAGCAGCTGCGGGTCGTGCGGGAGCCGCACACCTGGATCATGTCGGTGCTCTACATCGGCACCTTCGGCTCGTTCATCGGCTACTCGGCGGCGATGCCGCTGCTCATCAAGCTGAACTTCTGGGTGGCCGACCCGGCGCCGCTCGGCACGGGCATCTACTTCGCCTACTACGCGTTCCTCGGCGCGGGCGTCGGTTCCGTCGCGCGGCCGGTCGGCGGGTGGCTGGCGGACCGGTACGGCGGCGCGCGGGTCACACTGCTCGCGTTCCTCGGGCTCGCCGCGAGCACCCTGGCGGTGCTGTGGACGGTCTTCCAGCTGACGCCCAACCCGACCGCCGACCCGGCGATCGCGACGGAGAACGAGAGCCTGTTCCCGCTGTTCCTCGGCTTCTTCCTCCTGGTCTTCGCCTGCACCGGCATCGGCAACGGGTCGACCTACAAGATGATCCCCGCGATCTGGCGCCGTCGGGCGGAGTCGAGGACCGCGCCCGGCACCCCGGAGCGCACGAGCGCCCTGACCACCGCCGGCAAGCAGGCCTCCGCGGCCCTCGGCGTCATCGGCGCCGTCGGCGCGATCGGCGGCTTCCTCATCCCGCTCGCCTTCAGCGCGCCGTGGGTCGCCGACCCGCTGTCCGCCACGAAGGGCGCCTTCCTGGTCTTCGCCGCCTACTACGTGCTCTGCACGGCGGTGACCTACGGCGTCTACCTCCGCCGCGGCCGCACCGCCGCGCACGTCTGACCGCCCCACCCGAACACCCCGCCCGAACGCCGCAGAACGAGGACCGGAGCCACCGTTGACCACCACCCACTGCCCCTACTGCTCCCTGCAGTGCGGCATGACGCTCACCCGCGAGGGCCGCGCCCTCACGGTCGGGCCGTGGGCGGAGTTCCCCGTCAACGAGGGCGCCCTGTGCCGCAAGGGCTGGACGAGCGCCGGCCTGCGGGGCCACCGCGAGCGGCTCACCGCGCCGCTCGTGCGGGACCGGGCGACCGACGGCACGCGCGGCGAGCTGCGTCCGGCGACGTGGGACGAGGCCCTCGACCGCGTCGCCACCGAGATCTCCCGGGTCCGCACCGAGCACGGCGCCGACGGCGTCGCCGTGTTCGGTGCGGGAGGTCTCACCAACGAGAAGGCCTACGCGCTCGGCAAGTTCGCCCGGGTCGCGCTCGGCACCTCCCAGATCGACTACAACGGACGCTGGTGCATGAGCTCCGCGGCCTCCGCGGGACTGCGCGCGCTCGGCCTCGACCGCGGCCTGCCGTTCCCCCTCGCCGACGTCGAGAAGGCCGACGTGCTCGTGCTGGCCGGCTCCAACCTGGCCGAGACGGCGCCGCCGGCGGCGCGCCACCTCGACCGGCTGCGCGAGCGGGGCGGGCGGGTGGTCGTGGTGGACCCGCGCCGTACGCCCACCGCGGAGCGGGCCGACCTCCACCTCGCCCCCGTGCCCGGCACGGACCTCGCGCTCGCGCTCGGCGTGCTCCACCTCGTGGTGGCGGCGGGCGCGGTGGACGAGGCGTACGTCGCGGCCCGCACCACCGGCTTCGCGGAGGTCCGCTCCTCGGTCGCGACCTGGTGGCCCGAGCAGGTCGAGCGCGTCACGGGCATCGCCGCCGTCGAGGTGCGCGCGCTCGCCGACCTGCTCATCGGCACCGCGCAGGCGGGCGGACGCGTCATGGTGCTCACGGCCCGCGGCGTCGAGCAGCACAGCCAGGGCTCCGACACGGTGCTCGCCTGGATCAACGTCGCGCTCGCGCTCGGGATGCCGGGCCGCGAGGGCGCGGGATACGGCTGCCTCACCGGGCAGGGCAACGGCCAGGGCGGCCGCGAGCACGGGCAGAAGGCCGACCAGCTGCCCGGCTACCGCTCCATCGAGGACCCGGCGGCCCGCGCCCACGTCGCCGAGGTGTGGGGCGTCGACCCCGCGAGCCTGCCCGGCAAGGGCCGCTCGGCCTACGAGCTGCTGGACGCCCTCGGCCGGCCCACCGGCCCGCGCGCGATGCTCGTGATGGGCTCCAACATCGTCGTCTCCGCGCCGAACGCCCTCCACGTCACCGAGCGGCTCCGCAGCCTCGACCTGCTCGTCGTCGCCGACCTCGTGCTGTCGGAGACCGCGGCGCTCGCCGACGTCGTGCTGCCCGTGACGCAGTGGGCCGAGGAGACCGGCACGATGACCAACCTCGAGGGTCGCGTCATCCTGCGCCAGCAGGCGATCACCCCGCCCGCCGGCGTCCGCACCGACCTCGAGATCGTCGCCGCGCTGGCCGAGCGGCTCGCCGCCCCCGGCACGTGGTCGACGGACCCGGAGGCGGTCTTCACCGAGCTGGGCCGCGCCTCGGCGGGCGGACAGGCGGACTACGCGGGCATCACCTACGACCGGATCCGCGCCGAGCGCGGGGTGTTCTGGCCGTGCCCCGCGCCGTACGACGGCACCCCCCACCCCGGCACCCCGCGCCTCTTCGCCGACCGCTTCGGCCACGCCGACGGCCGGGCGCGCTTCCTCGTCACGCCCTACCGCGGCGCCGCCGAGCAGCCGTGCGACGACTACCCGCTGCACCTGACGACGGGGCGGGTGCTGGGGCAGTACCAGTCCGGCGCCCAGACGCGGCGCGTCAAGGACCTCCCCGACACGGGTCCGTACGTCGAGCTCCACCCCCTCCTCGCCCGCCGCCTGGGCACAGCGGACGGCGAGGTGCTCACCGTCCGCACCCGCCGCGGGACGATGCGCGCCCCGGCCCGCGTCGTCGCGACCATCCGCCCCGACACCGTCTTCGTGCCGTTCCACTGGGTCGGCGCGAACCGGCTGACCAACGACGCGCTCGACCCGGCGAGCCGCATGCCCGAGTTCAAGGTGTGCGCGGCGGCGGTGAGCGCATGAGCGAGCTGGTCGTCGTGGGCCACGGCATGGCCGCCGTCCGCCTCGTCGAGACCCTCGTCGCCGGTGGCTGGACGGCGCGCGGGAACGGCCTCACGGTCCTCGGCGACGAGACCGGCCCGGCCTACAACCGCATCCTGCTCTCCGCCGTGCTCGAGGGCGTCCACGACGAGCGGGCGATCACGCTGCGCGACGAGGGCTGGTACGACGCGGCCGGCGTCACCCTCCGCACCGGCACGCGGGTGGCCGAGATCGACCGCGACGCCCGGGAGGTCGTGCTCGTCGACCGCACCCGTGTCGGCTACGACCGGCTCGTGCTGGCGACGGGCAGCATCCCCACGCTCCCGCCGGTGCGCGGCCTCGTGCGCACCGACGGCTCCCTGCACCCGACCGTGCACGCGTTCCGCTCCGCCGGCGACCTCCGCGGCCTCCTCGCCGCCCTCGACGACCCGACCCGCCCGGTGCGCCGCGCGGTGGTCATCGGCGGTGGCCTGCTCGGGCTCCAGGTCGCCCGCGCGCTCTCGGTCCGCGGCCTGCAGACCGAGGTCGTCGAGGGCGCCGACCACCTGCTCGCCAGCCAGGTCGGCCCCGG
>DASWYU010000061.1:0-2939 GCA_036404795.1 Nocardioides sp.
CGACCTGCACGCCCGCCAGCGCGCGCAGGGCGTCGGCGGGAGCGGTGCCGGCGACCTGCAGGAGGGCGCCGCGTGAACCGAGCGCTCTGGTTCGTCGCGGGGACCGGGGTCGGGGTGTACGCCGTGGTGCGGGCCCGCCGGCTCGCCGAGGCCTTCACCCCCGACGGCGCCCGCGACCGCCTCGCCGGCGTCCGGCTGGGCGCCCGCATGATGGCCGAGGAGTTCACCTCCGGTGCGGCCGAGCGCGACGCGGAGCTGCGGGAGCGCCTCGGCCTCGTCCCGCACGGACTGCCGGAGCTGGCCCCCGGGGCCACCCCGACGGCGACCGCGGCAGGCCTGCCTGGCACGATCGCCGCTCCCGAGTCCCTCGACCGGGCAGCAGCACCGCACCCCCACCCCCGAAGTCCCGACGCGGAGGACCGCGCCGCCCAGGAAGGCACGAGCTGATGGACACCGCGGAGATCCGCCGCCGGTTCACGAACCACTTCGCCCAGGACACCACCGTGGGCGAGCACACCGTCGTCCCCTCGGCGTCGCTGCTCCTCGACGACCCCAACCTGCTGTTCGTCAACGCGGGCATGGTGCCGTTCAAGCCCTACTTCCTGGGGCAGGAGACCGCCGGCTACCCGCGCGCGACCAGCATCCAGAAGTGCGTGCGCACCCTCGACATCGAGGAGGTCGGCAAGACGACGCGGCACGGCACGTTCTTCGAGATGTGCGGCAACTTCTCCTTCGGCGACTACTTCAAGGAGGGCGCGATCACGCTCGCCTGGGAGCTGGTCACGAAGTCGGTCGCCGACGGTGGGTTCGGGTTCGACGAGTCGCTGCTCTACCCGAGCGTCTACGAGGACGACCCGGAGGCCGTCGCGCTCTGGAAGCGCATCACGGGCCTGCCCGACGACCGGATCGTGCGGCTGGGCAAGTCGGAGAACTACTGGTCGATGGGGGTTCCCGGCCCCGGCGGCCCCTGCTCGGAGATCCTCATCGACCGCGGTCCCGCCTTCGGCGCCGACCGCGACTGGGACGCGGGCGACCGCTACCTCGAGTTCTGGAACCTCGTCTTCATGCAGGACGAGCTCTCGGCCGTCCGCAGCAAGTCGGACTTCGACATCGCGGGGTCGCTCCCGAACAAGAACATCGACACGGGCCTCGGCCTGGAGCGGGTCGCGTACCTGCTGCAGGGCAAGGACAACATGTACGAGATCGACGTCGTCTTCCCCGTCATCGAGCGGGCGCAGGAGCTCACCGGCCGGCGGTACGGCGCGGACCCGGTCGACGACGTGCGCTTCCGCGTGGTCGCGGACCACGTGCGCTCGTCCCTCATGCTCATCAACGACGGCGTGACGCCCGGCAACGAGGGCCGCGGCTACGTGCTGCGCCGCCTGCTCCGCCGCGCCGTGCGGTCGATGCGCCTGCTGGGCTACGGCGACCCCGCGCTGCCCGAGCTGCTCCCGGTGAGCCGCGACAAGATGGCCGAGGGCTACCCGGAGCTGCTCGGCAGCTGGGAGCGGATCAGCCGCGTCGCGTTCGCCGAGGAGGAGGCGTTCCGCAAGACCCTGCAGGCCGGCACGCAGATCTTCGACCTCGCCGCGGGCGAGGTGAAGCAGTCGGGCGGCACGGTGCTGTCCGGTGCCCAGGCGTTCTCGCTCCACGACACCTACGGCTTCCCGATCGACCTCACCCTCGAGATGGCCACCGAGGCCGGACTCAGCGTCGACGAGCCCGGCTTCCGCGGTCTCATGGCCGAGGCGCGCGAGAAGTCGAAGGAGGACGCCCGCCGCAAGAAGGGCCAGCACGCCGACACCACGGTCTACCGCGGGGTGCTCGACGCGAACGGGCCGACCGAGTGGCTGGCCTACGAGACGCTCGAGACCGAGTCCCGGCCGCTGGCGCTGCTGAGCGGCGGCGCACCCGCCGCCGTGCTGGGCGCGGGCGAGATCGGCGAGCTCGTGCTCGACCGCACCCCGTTCTACGCCGAGTCCGGTGGCCAGGCCGCCGACGCGGGCACCATCGAGTTCGACGGCGGTCGCCTCGAGGTGCTCGACGTGCAGCGCCCGGTCAAGGGCCTCGTCGTCCACCAGGTGCGGGTCGTCGACGGCGAGTTCGCGCTCGAGTCCGCCGGTGCGCGCGCCCTCCAGGCGCGGGTCGACCCCGAGTGGCGGATCGGTGCGCGGCAGGCGCACTCCGGCACGCACGTCGTGCACGCCGCGCTGCGCGAGGTGCTCGGCCCCTCGGCCCTGCAGTCGGGCTCCTTCAACCGTCCGGGCTACCTGCGGCTCGACTTCGGCTGGACGCAGGGGCTCACGCCCGCGCAGGTCCACGACATCGAGCAGGTCGCGAACCAGGCCCTGCGGGCCGACCTCCCGGTCGGCTGGCAGTACATGACGCTGGGCGACGCCCGCGACTGGGGCGCGCTGGCGCTGTTCGGGGAGACGTACGACGACACCAAGGTCCGCGTCGTCGAGATCGGGGGCCCCTGGTCGCGCGAGCTCTGCGGTGGCACCCACGTGGACCACTCGTCGCAGATCGGCACGATCGTCGTGACCGGTGAGGCGTCGGTCGGCTCCGGCAACCGCCGCATCGAGGCCTACACGGGCGTCGAGGGTTTCGCCTACCTGGCGCGCGAGCGCGACGTGGTGAGTCAGCTGACGGGCCTGCTGAAGACGAAGCCGGACGACCTCGTCGGCCGCGTCGGTGACCTCCTCGACCGGCTCAAGACGGCCGAGAAGGAGATCGAGCGCGCGCGGGTCGCCCAGCTGCTCGCCGCCGCCGGGGAGGTCGCGGCCGGTGCCGCGCGCATCGGCGCCGCGAACGTCGTCGCCCACCGGGTGGACGGGGCGGCCGGCGGTGACGTGCGCACGCTCGCGCTCGACGTCCGGGCGCGGCTCGCCGCCGGCGAGCCCGGCGTCGTCGTCGTGCTCGGCGTCGCGGACGGCAAG
>DASWYU010000062.1:0-6249 GCA_036404795.1 Nocardioides sp.
ACCGCCTACCGGACGCGTCCGGCGTGTCGTCGCGCGACACGCCGGACAACCCGAAAACGGCGCCAGGAACCTGGGTCCCCGGACACCTTCCCTGACCTGCGGCGACACCCTGTTCGCGCAGGTCAGCGCCGGGTTGACACCGACTCGCGTCACCGGAAGTCTGACCTGCGTTCACCTGAGCAGCACGCGCGTGGGGACCTGGATCGCGAGCGTGCGGATCGACGGGTCGCGCACCACTTCCCGACCGTTCCGCACGGTTCACCAGGAGCTGCACCGTGGTGGTGGATGCGGAGGGGGTCCGCGGTCCGTAGACAACTTCGTGTGCCTCGCAGCCGGCCAGGCCCACGTCGGTCCGAAGGCCGCGGCGACCCCCTCCGCTCTGCGCGAGCCGACGCTCCGCCCGCCGCGATGCGCGTCGCGCCCCACTCTCGGCTACGTTCTCCACCGTGGTCGTCACCTTCCCCCGTCGCGCCGGCCTCGCCGCGCTCGCGGGTGCCGCGGCGACGTGCATGTTCGACCCCGTGGGCCTCGTGCTCGCCGGGCCGCTCGCGATCCTCGGGTTCACGCTCGCGCTCCGCGGCGTCGGGCTCCGGGCCGCGGCCGTCCTGGGCCTGGTCTTCGGCGGCGTCTTCTCCTTCTCGCTCCTGTGGTGGATGCGCGCGGTCGGCACCGACGCGTGGATCGCGCTGTCGGTCATCGAGACGGCCTACTTCCTGCTCGTCGGACCGCTCGTCACGCTCGTCCAGCGCCTGCGCGGCTGGCCCGTCTGGGTCGCGGCCACCTGGGTGTCCTACGAGGAGCTCCGGGCCGGCTGGCCCTTCGGCGGGTTCCCGTGGGGCCGGCTCGCCTTCGGGGTGATGGACACGGCCTTCGCACCGTTGCTGCCCTACCTCGGCACCGCCGGCGTGGGCTTCGTGGTCGCGCTGCTCGGCACCGCCACCGCGTGGGTCGTCGTGCGCGTGGCCGGGATGCGCCGCGACGGGGCCGTCGCGAGCCTGCGGCGGCCGCGGGTGCTGGTGGGGCTGGCCGCGCCGTACGCCGCGATCGGTGCCGTCGTGCTCCTCGCCGCCGTGCGTCCCTACCAGGCGCCCACCGACGGCGAGGTCGTCCAGGTCGCCGCGGTGCAGGGCGACGTGCCCGGCGACGGGGACGACGTCGTGCCGGTGCACCGCGAGGTGACGCGCAACCACGTGGACACGACCGTCGAGCTCGGCGCGGACGTCGCCGCCGGAGACACCTCGGAGCCCCGCTTCGTCGTGTGGCCCGAGAACTCCACCGCGGTCGACCCTTTCCTCGACGGCCGCACCCGCACCCAGATCGACGCGGCCGTCAGCGCCGTCGGCGTGCCCGTCGTCGTCGGCGGCATGGTCGACGCGGTCGACGACGAGCAGGTGCTCAACCAGGGCATCGTCTGGGACCCGGTGACCGGCCCGGGGGACCGCTACGCGAAGCGTCACCCGGTGCCCTTCGGTGAGTACATCCCCTTCCGCAACGCCTGGTTCACCTCCGTCGTCGAGGACTTCGACCTCATCCCGCGCGACATGCTGAGCGGGGCGCGCACGACCCCGCTCGACGTGGCGGGCGTGCAGGTCGGCAACGCGATCTGCTTCGACGTGGCGTACGACGACGGGTTCCGCGAGCAGGTCTCCGCGGGCGCCGAGATGCTCACCGTGCAGACGAGCAACGCGATGTTCATCCGCACCCACCAGATCGACCAGCAGTTCGAGATGACCCGCATGCGGGCGCTCGAGTCGGGCAAGTACCTCGTCGTCGCCGCCATCAACGGCGTCAGCGGGATCATCCGCCCCGACGGCTCGGTCGCCGCCACCATCGACACCCGCACGCGGGGGGTCGTCGCGGGCGAGGTGGTGCTCAACGACGCGGTCACCCCGGCGATGCGGTACGGCGCGGGCATCGCCCTCCTGCTGGCCGTCACCACCCTGCTCGCCGCAGCGGGTGGGCTCGCCGGCGGCGCGATCGGTGGGCTCGTCGGGGCCGCACGGACGCGTCGTAGCATGGCGCGACCTGGCCGCGCGGACGAGCGATCCACGGCCGACGACGCCGCGGGCGAAGGCCCCGCGACGACCACGAGGGAGAGAGTCGGATGACCAACGGCGGTCTCGGGCGGGCGGTCATCGTCGTCCCGACCTACAACGAGGCGCTCAACATCGAGCGCATCGTCGAGCGCCTGCGCGCCGCGCAGCCGCAGCTCGACGTGCTCGTCGTGGACGACGGCTCCCCGGACGGCACCGGCCGCCTGGCCGACGAGATCGCGGCCGGCGACCCTGCCGTGAGCGTCGTGCACCGCACCGCCAAGGAGGGGCTGGGCGCGGCGTACCTGCACGGCTTCGCCGTGGCGCTCGAGCGCGGCTACGACGTCGTGGGGGAGATGGACGCCGACGGCTCCCACCAGCCCGAGCAGCTCGGCCGGCTCCTCGGTGCCCTCGAGAGCGCCGACCTCGTCATCGGGTCCCGCTGGGTCCCGGGCGGGTCCGTCGTCAACTGGCCGTGGACCCGGATGCTCCTCTCGCGCTTCGGCAACCTCTACGTGCGACTCCTGCTCGGCATGAAGGTGCGTGACGCGACGGCGGGCTTCCGCCTCTTCCGCCGCACCACGCTCGAGAAGATCGACCTCGCGTCGGTGGAGTCGACCGGTTACGTCTTCCAGACCGACCTGACGTGGCGCACGGTGAAGAACGGCCTGCGCGTCGTGGAGGTGCCGATCGAGTTCGTCGAGCGCGAGCGCGGCGACTCGAAGATGACCGGATCGGTCGCCTCCGAGTCGCTGAAGCGCATCACCCGCTGGGGGCTGCGCGAACGGCGCCGGCAGCTCGTCTCGTTCCGCAACCGCCGCCGCGCGTCGTGACGCAGCCGCTGGGTGCGGGGCCCGACCCCGTCGACCCGTCCGACGCGAGGTCGGGCGCCCGCGGGACCGGCGAGCGGCCGGCTCCCGGCTCGGTGCGTGCCGCCCGGCTGCGGACGCTCCGCCTGACCCTTCCACTGCTCGTCGGCGTGGTCGTCGAGGTCGGCGCGTTCCTGCTCGTGGCCGACCTCGTCGGGGTGCCGCTGGCGGTGCTCCTGGTGCTCGCCTCGACGGTCCTCGGGTTCGTGGTGCTCGCCCGGGCCGGTCGCCGGTCGTGGCAGGCCGCCATGGCCGCCACCCGCGCGGGCCGCCCCCCGGCCGACGAGCTGCTCGACGGCGTGCTCGTCTTCGTCGCCGCCGTCATGCTCATCGTGCCGGGGCTCGTCAACGGCGTGCTCGGCCTGCTCCTCGTGCTCGGTCGCGGGTTGGTGCGGGCGCCCGTGCGAGCGCTGCTCATGCGACGAGCCCGCCGGTACGGCGTACCGACGGGCTCGTGGCCCACCGCCGGTCCCGGCCGGAAGCCGGGGGACGACGGGGATGTCGTGCAGGGCGAGGTCGTCGAGGACTGACCCTCGGCGGCCGGGCCGCCCGCGCCTCAGCCTTTGCGGGTGCGGTGCAGGTGCGCCGGGCCGATCTCGCCGCCGCGGAGCAGCTCGAGCCGCTCCGTGAGGATCTCCTCCAGCTCGGTCTCGGAGCGGCGCTCCAGCAGCATGTCCCAGTGGGTGCGCGCCGGCTTCTCGACCTTCTCCTCCGGCTGGATGCCGGCGATGCTCAGGCCCTCGGAGCCGCAGCGCGGGCACTCCCAGACGGCCGGGATGTCGGCCTCGACCGACATCGTGATCTCGAACTCGTGGTTCTGCGGGCAGCGGTATCCCACCTGCTGACGGGCGGCGAACTCGATGCCGCGCTCGTCCTCGAAGCTCTGACCCCCCAGTCGCGCCCCTCGCAGCGTGCGCTCAGCCATGCGGCACCTCCACCTCTCCGGTCGTCGTCGGGGTCGCGCGTCACCGCGCTAAGTCCTCAACCGTACTGGCCGGGCAACGATTCCTGAAACTCCGGTGACCCGCGGTCGTCACACGGCCGACCCACCGGCCGGGGGCTCCGCGGCAGGTGGCCCATCGGTGGGCTCGACCGCCGGACGCGGGTGGCCGGGTCGCGGCGCCTTGACCGGCAGCAGGAGCAGGAGGCCCGCGAGCAGCACGAGGAGGATGCCGAGGATGCCGGCGTACTGCACCTCGTCGGACGGGCGCCCGGTGACACCCGCGGCGATGGTCAGGGCGAGCGCCCACGCGGTCGGCGCCAGGAAGCTGGCGGCACGGCCCGTCGTGGCGTAGAGGCCGAAGACCTGGCCCTCGCGACCCTCGGGGATGAGACGTGCGAGCAGCGAGCGGGAGGCCGACTGCGCCGGGCCGACGAAGATGCAGAGCACGAGGCCGAAGATCCAGAACACCGTGCTGCCCCCGTCGTGGAGCACGAACAGCACGACGCCCGCGACGCACATCGCTGTCAGCGAGCCGACGATGACGCGCTTCGGGCCGATCCTGTCGTCGAGGAGGCCGAACAGGATGGTGGCGACACCTGCGACGACGTTGGCCGCGACGCCGAAGATGATGACCCCGCCGTCGGTGAAGCCGAAGCTTCCCGCCGCCAGCACGGCGCCGAACGTGAAGACGCCGGCCAGGCCGTCGCGGAAGACCGCGGACGCACCCAGGAAGTAGACCGTGTTGCGGTCGGTGCGCCAGAGGTCGGCGACCGTGGCGAAGAGGTGCCGGTACGACGCGACGATCCCGTGCTTCGGACCCGCGACCCGCTCGGAGGCGCCGCGGGGCGCATCGCGGATCGCCAGGATCACGGGGAGGGAGAAGATCGCCGTCCAGATCGCGCAGGCGATCATCGTGACGCGCACGTCGAGCCCGTCGTCGCCCGTGACGCCGAAGAGGCCGACCTCGGGGTTGATGAACCCGAAGTAGACGAACAGCAGGAGCACGATGCCGCCGAGGTAGCCGAGCCCCCAGCCGAGGCCCGAGATGCGTCCGACGGTCGCCGGCGTCGAGATGTCCTTGAGCATCGCGTTGTAGTTGACCGAGGCCAGCTCGAAGAACACGTTGCCGACGGCGAGCAGCAGGAGGCCCAGCCAGAGCATGTTCGGCTCGGGCGTCACGAAGAACATGAGCGCCGAGGCGACGATGACGACACCCGTGTGCACGGCCAGCCAGAACGTACGGCGTCCGGAGCGGTCGGCGCGCTGCCCCGTCAGCGGGGCGAGCACGGCGATGGTGAGACCGGCGGCGGCGAGCGCCCAGCCGAGCTTGGTGTCGACGCCCGACCCGAAGAGCGGGTCGCCGGCGTCGTCCTCCGCCGTCAGGTAGACGGTGAAGACGAACGTCGTGATGACGGCGTTGAACGCGGCGGAGCCCCAGTCCCACAGGCCCCAGGCCGTGACCGGCCAGCGGCGGCCCGCGTAGGCGCCGCTCGGTGCGGGTGCGTCGGTGGTGGTCATCGGTCCTCCCCGTCGTCCGGCGCCGGAGCGCCGTCGGTGTGCTCGGCGTCCGGCGGCCACGCGTCGCGCTCGCGGAGCACGTCACGCAGCAGGTCGGTGCGGTCGGTCATCAGCCCGTCGACGCCCAGGTCGAGGAGCCGGCGCATCTCGTCGGGCGCGTCGATCGTCCACACGTGCACGTGCCGCCCCGCGGCGTGCGCGCGGCGGACGAACCGGGCGGTCACGATGGGCAGGACGCGCCGTACGGGCACCTGGAGGGCCGCCGGCCGCCCCGGCGTCGCCAGCCGCGCCAGCGGGCCCGGCAGGAGCAGGAACGCGAGGATCTCGCCGCGGTGCGCCGCCGTCGGGACCCGACGTGCGGTGAGGCGGCGGAACGCCGCGATGCGGCGCCGGGAGAACGAGCCGACGAGGACGCGGTCCCACAGGTCGTGCTCGGCGACGAACGCGGCGAGGGCGGCGGGGGAGCGGTCGCACTTGAGGTCGATGTTGAACCGGACCGTCGGGAAGCGCTCGACGAGCTCCACGAGGAGCGGGATCCGGCCGCCGCGACCGACGTCGAGTGACCGCAGCTCGTCGGCGGTGAGGTCGCCGACCGCGCCGGCCGAACCGGTGACGCGGTCGAGCATCGTGTCGTGGAAGGCGACCAGCTCGCCGTCGGCGCTGACCTGCACGTCGGTCTCGAGGTAGCCGTAACCCAGCTCGACCGCGTGCTCGAACGCCCGGAGGGTGTTCTCCAACCCGTGCAGGTCGGGGTGCTCGGCGCCGCCGCGGTGCGCGAAGGCGAGCGGGCGGGTGCGCTGCTCGCCGCGGGGTCCGTCGAGGTACGCGAACCCCGTGGCCGGCCGCGACGCTGAGGGGCTCACGCCGCACACCCTAGTGCGCGACG
>DASWYU010000063.1:0-3677 GCA_036404795.1 Nocardioides sp.
GCGGGGCCAGGCGCGCCAGGGCGCTCGCGCGCAGGTCGCGGCGGGTGAGCTGGCCGTCGTTCTCGAAGGCCTCGTCGGGCAGGCCGGCCGCCCAGCTGACCACCGGGGCCGCTCCCGCGGGGTGCACCTCCGGGTGGGCGAGGACCGCGACGACGGTGAGCGCGGGGAACATCGGCGGCGCGTCCGACCACTCCGTGGCCGTGCCGTCGAGCCGCGACTCGTCGGCGGCACCGAGGTCGCCCAGCACCGTCAGCCGGGACGCGCCCCAGCCGCTCATCGTCAGCAGCGCGGCGAGATCGGCGGGCGTGGAGGCGTCGGACGACAGCACGAGCACGCGGCGCCCGGGGGCGAGCTCGCGGAGCACGCGCCGTACGTCGCGGGCGACCGCACTCACCACCACGGTGCTCTCGCTCGCCCAGCCGAGGCGGGCGTGCGCGAGGGCGACGGACGACACGGCGGGCTCGACGCGGACGGCGTCGGCGCCCAGCAGGTCGACGAGGGTGGTCCCGATCCCGGAGACCAGCGGGTCGCCGGAGGCGAGCGCCACGACCCGGCGTCCCTCGTGCCGCTCGACCAGGCCGGGCAGGCCGTCACGCAGGGGGCGGGGCCACGCCTCCCGCTGCTGACCGTCGACCGGCGGCACGAGCGCGAGGTGCCGCTCACCGCCGAGGAGCACCTCGGCGTCCCGCACGAGCGCGCGATGCCGCTCGGGGACCCCCGGCCAGCCGTCGGCGCCCATGCCGACCACCGTGATCACGGTCGGCCCGCGAGCAGCAGGGGCAGCACGTTCTGCTCGAGCATCGGTGCGAGCGGGAGCCCGGCGGGCGGGGTGCGCGGATCGATCCAGCGCACCTCCGCGATCTCGGCCGCCGCGGCCGGCTCGCCGACGGCCGTCGCGGTGAAGACCGTCGAGTGCAGCGTCGCCCCGGGTTCGTTCGCAGCCTCGCCCTCGAAGACACCGAGCGGGGCCAGGTCGCGCAGCCCGACCCCGATCTCCTCGGCGATCTCGCGCACGGCCGTCTGCTCCGGCGTCTCCCCCGGCTCGATCTTGCCGCCCGGCAGCATGAAGCGCTCGGTGCCGCGCTTGCGGACGGTCAGCACGCGGCCGGCGTCGTCGGAGAGACAGACCGCGGCGACGACGAAGTGGAGGGGCACGGGGGCCAAGGCTAGTGGCGGGTCACACCGGCGTCGGGTCGGCCTCCGGGACCGGCGTCTCGGGCACGCGGCGGAGCGCCGGGTGCACGGCGACGAACACGACGACGAGGAACGGCCAGACCCGCGGGTCGCGCACGCGCACCCGCACCGGTTCGGCGACCAGGTCCTCGGGCTCCTGGGCCGGAAGTCCCCGGAGGAGCACGAGCGCCCCCGCGAGCAGGACCAGCGGGATGACGGTCATCGCTCACGGAGGTGGCGCGCGCCGTCGTCGACCTCGGGTTCGGCGGCGAGGTCTCCCCCGCCGCGGTCGCGGCCCACCTCGGCGTGCACCCGTCGAGCGTCTACCGCAACGTCGGCGGCACCGACGCGCTCGTCGACGCGGCGCTCACCCTGCTGGTCCGCGAGGCGCCGTGGCCCCGGACGGCGGACGTGGAGCGGGACCCCGCGCTGGGTCGCCGCGCTGCCTCGGACGGGCCCTGGCGCAGGCTGCTGCGGGGGACGGCGCACGCGGCGTACGAGCTCATGACCGCCCACCCGGGCCTCACCCTGGCGGCCGCCCACCACGCGTTCGTCAACGCGGCGCTCCTGGAGCGCTTCGGTGTCGTGGTCGGCGACCTCGAGGGCCTGGGCTGGGACGTGCGGGACGCCGCGGTGACGGTCGACTTCGTGCTCGACCTGACCTACGACACCGTGCGCGACCGCGAGCAGCTCGCCACCCGTCCGAGCGCCGCGAGCCGGCAGACGTGGAGCGAGCTGCTCGACCCGCGGCTCGCCGAGGTGTTCGCCGACGCGGCGGGCGCCGGGGCCACCGCCTGGTTCGACCAGAAGCTCGACCTCGCGCTGGCCGGCATCGCCGGTGTCCTGGGGCACGACTAGGGTGTGCGCCGACGTGAGGTGCCCCGCTGGGCGCCGGCCGGGGAGACAACCGGGCGGCGCGGGGAGAATCTGGGAAGCCGGTGGGAGTCCGGCACAGGGCCCGCTGCGGTGACCGTCGCCTGCTCCGCGCAGGACGACGGAAGTCCGAAGACCGGCCTCGCGTCGCCCTGACCGATGGCAGAGCGAGCGGGAGCCCCACATGCCAGAGCACTACCCCTTCACGGCCGTCGTCGGCTCCGACGACATGACGCTGGCGCTGCTGCTGACGACCGTCAGCCCCGAGATCGGCGGCGTCCTCGTACGCGGCGAGAAGGGCACGGCGAAGTCGACCGCCGTGCGCGCGCTCGCCGCCGTCCTCCCTCCGATCGACGTGGTCGCCGGGGACCGCTTCTCCTCCGACCCGACCGACCCGGCGCCGTTGTCGCCGGACGCGCCGTTCGGCGCCGACGCGGGCGTCGAGACCCGTCCCGTCCGCCTCGTCGAGCTCCCCGTCGGCGCGACCGAGGACCGGCTCCTCGGCTCGCTGCACCTGGAGAAGGCACTGTCGGCCGGCACGGCGGAGTACGAGCCCGGCCTCCTCGCCCGCGCCCACCGCGGGATCCTCTACGTCGACGAGGTCAACCTGTTGCACGACCACCTCGTCGACCTGCTCCTCGACGCGGCCGCGATGGGGCGCGCGACCGTCGAGCGCGACGGCGTCTCCGTCGTCCACGCCGCCCGCTTCGTGCTCGTCGGCACCATGAACCCCGAGGAGGGCGAGCTCCGCCCGCAGCTCCTCGACCGGTTCGGCCTCACCGTCGAGGTCGCCGCACCCCGCGACCCGGCCCTGCGCACCGAGGTCGTGCGCCGACGGCTCGCCTTCGACGCGGACCCGACGGCCTTCACGGCGGCGTACGGCGCGAGCGAGGCCACCCTCCGCGACCGGATCGCCGCCGCCCAGGCCCGGGTGGCGTCCGTCGTGCTCGGCGACGGCGCGCTGGCGAAGATCGCCGAGGTGTGCGCCGCGTTCGACGTCGACGGCCTGCGCGCCGACATCGTCACCGCCCGCACCGCGATCGCCCACGCCGCCTGGCACGGCCGCGGGTTCGTGCTCCGCGAGGACATCCGCGCCGCCGCGCTCCTCGCGCTCCCCCACCGCCGGCGCCGCAACCCGTTCGACGCGCCCGGCATCGACGAGGAGCTGCTCGACCGGATCCTCGGCGACGAGGAGCCCGACCCGGAGCCGGAGCCCGAGCAGCCCGACCCCGAGCAGCCGGACACGTCGGGTCCGTCGCCGGAGGACGGACCGTCCGAGGGGGGATCGGACGACACCCCGCCCCCGCCCTCGGGCGACGGTGGTCCGACGAGCGAGGCACCCGAGCCCCCCGACGCCCCGGGTGCCCCGGATGCCCCGGATGCCCTAGACGCCCCGGACACCCCGGACGCGCCGGAGACCCCCGAGGCGCCCCCCGCGGGCGGGCCGGGGAGCGGCGCGACGACGACGGTGGGGGCAGGTGCGCCGTACCGGCCCCGTCTCCTCCGCGTCGCCGGCACCGGGGAGGGCGAGGCGGGACGTCGCTCGCGCGCGATCACCTCGACCGGTCGACGGATCGGCAACGCCCCCGGGGCCGGTGCGGGCGGTCTCGACCTGCCGGGCACGGTGCGCG
>DASWYU010000064.1:0-5433 GCA_036404795.1 Nocardioides sp.
GGCGGCCTCGACGTCGAGCAGGTCCTCCGGGCCGCGCAGGGCGAGCCGCGCGCCGACGTCGAGCGGGGCGGGCAGCAGGCCCCACTCGTAGGAGCGCGTCGGCACCGCCAGCGGCACCGCGAGCGGACCCTCCGCGACGGACGCGGCGGCGGCCGCATCGGCCCGGGCGAGCCGGTCCTGGGGGTCGAGACGCAGCGTCGAGAACCGCCACGCCGCCTGGACGGCAGGGTCCGCGAACCGCTCCCACCCGAGGGGGGCGCCGGACCCGTCCGCCGGTTCGAGCTCGATCGCCTGCGTCGCGAACCACGCCGCGGTCGTGGGGTCGGGCACGCCGTCGAACGGGGTGGGTCCCGTGGGCTTGCGCACCCACGACCGTCCCGCCTTGGCGACCTTCTTCGGGTCGGCCGGCGGCGGCACCGTCAGGTCGTCGAGCGGGCGGCCCTCGGCGAGGACGGCCTCCTCCGCGCGGCTCCGGACGATCCCGAGGTCGCCGCCGGAGCCGACGCTGGACCCGGCGCTCACGCGTCCTCCATCCGCGACGCGACGGCGGCGAGCGTGCGCCGTACCTCGGAGACCACCACCGGGTCCGCCGTCGCCCAGTCGAGCCGCGGGTCCTCCCGGTGCCACCACACATAACCCACGTCGCGCTGGACGTAGGACAGCGGCACGAGGCTGACCGCGTCGAGCTTCTGCTGCCCCGACTCGTGCAGCATCCCCGCCCACAGGCCGTCGGAGATCTCCAGCACGACGCCGACACCGTGGGTCGGCAGGGCGAGCGAGAACGCGTGGATGACGCCGGCGTCCTGCGGCTGGCCCCGGCGCCAGCCGTGGCGCTCGAGCGTCGACGCCAGCACCCCGGGGCCGACCTTGCCGGTCGGGAGCTCCGCGAGCGCCACCCCCGACTGGCCGGTCGGGAGCCCGAACACCGCGCGGTCGAGCTGCTCGACGGGCGAGGTCAGCTCGTAGTCGAGCAGGTGCGTCCGCCACGCCGCCTTGTCGGCCTCGTCGAGCGTCAGCGGGTGGGCGAGCGCGACCGTCGCGCCCGCGCCGGGCTCGACGGGGTCCTCGTCCACGGTGACGTACTCCCGGTCCTCCGTCACCCGCACCAGCGTCGCCGAGCCATCGGCCGCGGTGAGGCGCCAGACCAGCGGCCGCACGAGGGAGTTGAGAACGGGGTGGCGGAGCACGTACGCCGCGTGGTCGCCCGCCGCCCACACCCGCCCCGTCACCATCGCGCGCTCGAGACGGCCGGTCTGGATGGAGGCGACGTCGGTGAGCTGCTTCCGCAGCACCGAGAACTCCTTCTTCGTCGCGGCCGCCAGCTCGGCGTCGTCCTTGCTGTTCGGCGCGGGCAGGGACGTGCGGGGCTTCCCGGTCGGGCGGCCGTCGTCGCCGAGCGCGTGGACCACCGGCTTGCCGTCCGGACCGAGGCCGACCCGGAACTGCCGGGGGCCGTAGTCGAGGACCCGCACACCACGCTCGTCGAGCCCGGCGTCGGGCACGACCCGGTCCTCGAACTCCTCGACCGTGAGGCCCTGGAGGTCGGCGAGCCGCTGCAGCGACTCGTTGGCCGCCTTCTGCACGCCCTTGAACTTCGACTTGCCGGCGATGCCCGAGATGGCCTGCATGGCCGCGTTCGTGCCGGTCGCCGCGAGGGCGTCCAGGCCGAGGACCGCGCGCTGGTGCTGGCTCTCGCCGGGCCAGGCGCGGACGAGCGGGGTCAGCTCCGCGACGTACCCCTCCGCCCCCAGGAACCCCGACGCGAGGAACAGCGCACGCTCGCCCGAGGCGGCCCCGCTGCCGAGGAACCCGCCCAGCAATCCGCTGCCGAACGCGTCCCGCGCCGCCGGTGCCATCCGCTCGCGCACGGCGGCGACGAGCGGACGCGGCGCCAGCGTCGGGTCCTGCGCGCTGCGCATCGCCGAGCCGAGCACGGCGGCGGTCGCGGCCGCGTCGAGGCGCGCCTCGCCCTCGCCGTCCGCCACCCGCAGCGGCGGCAGCGCGGTCACCCAGGAGGGCAGCCGCTTGAGCACCTTGATCTTGCTCTCGACGAGCGGGGTGGCCTCCTCGGCCGCGAGCGCCTCGGTCCACCATCCCGGCAGCGTCCCGTCGGCGCCGAGCATGGTGAGCGACGCGTCGCGCCGCACCTCCTCCAGCACGGCGAGCATCACCGGGTGCCGCGGCGCGAACCCGGGGTCGACGGCGACGATCTCGCGCACGAGCCCGCCGAGCGCGTCGCGCTGGGCGCGGTCGAGGGGACCCTCGTACGTCGCGAGCACCGCCCGGTGCGCCGTCAGCCACTCGCGGGCGACGGTGACGGCCTTCGACCGGGCCAGCAGGGTCAGGAAGCCCGGCACGGCACCGGGACCGTCGACGCGCGCCGCGAGCCGCTGCGCGAGCGCGATCGCCTCGCCCGCCCGGTTCTTCGCGCAGACCACGGCGACCGCCCGCTCGAAGACCGGCAGCCCGAAGAGCCCGATCGCGAACGCCGACGGCAGCGACGAGTGCTCCGAGACCTCGAGGCCGTTGCTGTTCGACGCGGCGACGACGCGCTCCCAGAGGTCGAGACGCGCCTCGGGGTCGGGGAGGTTCACCGCGGCGGCGACGAGCCGGCTGAGGTGGGCCAGCGAGAGGTAGCCGTCGGAGCCCACCGTCAGGCCCGCCACGTGGGCGGCGTGCTCGGCAGGGGTCGCGAGCAGGGCGCTGCGCAGGAGCGCCGGCTGCAGCGTCGGGTCGATCGCGCGCGGTACGCCGTCGGCGGCCCACCGTTCCGCGGCCCGCGCGAGACCGGCGTCCACCTCGGCGGCGGTGAGATCGGGAAGCAGCGCGCGGACGCCGGGCACCCACTCGAGCGACGCCCGCGCGGTCACGCTCTCCACGACGGAGGCGCGGCCCTCGGTGACCACGTCGATCGCGACCTCGGACGTCTCGTCGAGGTGACAGGACATCCGCCCGACCGTCGGCCGCAGCATCGGCGGGGGCAGCGCGGCCGTCGGGTCGAGCACGACCTCGCGGGCACGACGGCGCCGCTCCCGCGGATCGAGGTGTCCGCCGTACTCCTTCAGCTTCCGGCCGGCCTCCCGGGCCACCTGCCACTCCCCGAAGGTGATCGACCGCCAGCCGCCGTCCTCGTGCACCTGCGGCACGTGCTCGCACATGTAGGCCCGCCACCAGCGGGCGGTCGGCTCGTCGGGGACGCCGGCGAACGGCGGGCTCGCGGCCCACTCGTGCCGGCGGTAGTCGGACGTGTCCGCCACGACGTGCTGCGCCACGGCCGCCTCGCAGCGCGCCACGACGTCGTCGGGCGATCCCGCCGGCTCGGCGGCCGGCAGGGGCGCTCCCTCGGGCAGCGCGGCGCGCTCCAGCGGGTGCCACCGGAAACCGATGTCGCCGGGGTCGTGGTCCTCCGGTACGGCGCGCTCCGCCGCCTCCTCGGGTGCGGGAGCGGCGTCGGCCGAGGGCGTCGGGGTGGATGGGGCCGGTGCGGGGGCCGAGGCGGGTGTCGGCGCGGGCTTCGCTGCCGCCGGCGCGACCGGGGGTGCGGGGGCGGCGCCGCCCTCGGCGTACCCCTTCTTCACCTTCGCCGCGACCTGCTTCGCCGCATCGGCGGCGGCCGCGGCGGCGTCGGCGTGGGTCTTCTCCTTGACCTGGCCGTTCGTGCCGTTCCGCCCGTAGTGCACGACCACCCGCGCACCCTCGACGCCGATGGACCAGAACTTGTCCGCCGAGCCGTCCACCAGCTCGAACCTGCGCATCTCCATGATGACCCCCACCTCCGGGGCGCTCGCTACCCCGGTGGTGTCGGGTTCAATCCATCGCCGGCGTCGTTGTCACGGGACGTTCACGCGTCGTCGCGCGTCGCGTGCTCCCGCCACTTGCGCTCGAAGGGGAGGCGCCAGGTGCGTGGCGCGATGAGCTGGTGGATCTGGTTCGGGCCCCACGTGCCCGCGTCGTACGGCCGCACCGGCGGGGGGTCCTCGAGCAGCGGCGCGGAGATCTCCCACAGCCGCTCGACGCCCTCGGCGGTCGTGAAGAGGGTGTGGTTGCCCTTCGTCGCTTCGAGGATGAGCCGCTCGTAGGCCTCGAGCACCGAGCCCGCCCAGGTCGTGTCCTCGACGGAGAACTGCATCGAGACCTTGTCGAGCCGGAAGCCGGGGCCGGGGCGCTTGCCGTAGAACGACAAGGACACCCGCGCCTTGTCGGCGAGGTCGAAGGTCAGGTGGTCGGGACCGTGCTGACCGATCCCCGAGCCCTCGGGGAACATCGACTTGGGGGGCTCCTTGAAGGCGACGGAGATGATCCGCTGGCCCTCGGCGAGCTTCTTGCCCGTGCGGAGGTAGAACGGCACGCCCGCCCAGCGCCAGTTGTCGACGTAGCACCGCAGCGCGATGAACGTCTCCGTCTCCGACTCGGGGTCGACGCCGGCCTCGTCGCGGTAGCCCAGGTACTGCCCCCGCACGACGTCGTCGGGGTGGATCGGCAGCATCGAGCGGAAGACCTTGAACTTCTCCTCCGTGATCGACTGCGGGTCGAGCGCGGTGGGCGCCTCCATCGCGGTGAACGCGAGCACCTGGAAGAGGTGGGTGACGACCATGTCGCGGTAGGCGCCCGTCGACTCGTAGAACGACGCCCGCTGCTCCAGCCCGAGCTTCTCCGGCACGTCGATCTGGATGTGGTCGATCATGTTGCGGTTCCACACAGGCTCGAAGAGGCCGTTCGCGAAGCGGAACGCCAGGATGTTGAGCGCCGCCTCCTTGCCGAGGAAGTGGTCGATGCGGAAGACCTGGGACTCGTCGAAGACCGCGTGCACGGCGGCGTTGAGCTGCCGGGCGCTCTCCAGATCGGTGCCGAACGGCTTCTCCATCACGACACGCGAGCCCTCGACGAGGTCGGCATCGCGCAGGGTGTGGATGACCGCCATCGCCGCGCGCGGCGGCACCGACAGGTAGTGCAGGCGGCGCTGCGGCCCCTCGCACGAGGCCTCGGCCTCCTCGACCGCCGCGCGCAAGGACTCGGCGGTGCCGCCCGGCGCCCAGAAGAGGCGCTGCGCGAACTCCTTCCACTCCGTGTCCGTCGTGTCGGGAGAGAACTCCTGGATCGCGCGGTGCGCGAACTCGACGAACGAGTCGCGGGTGTGGTCGTCGAGCGACGTGGCGACGATCTGCACCTGCGGGAGCAGGCCGGAGCGCAGCAGGTGCAGCATCCCGGGCAGCAGCTTGCGCCGCGCGAGGTCGCCGGTGGCGCCGAACAGCACGATGGTGGTGGGTGGCCCGGGCGTGCCCTGCGGGTGTGCGCTCGACATGCCGTCCAGCGTGCCACGCGGCGGTGACGATCCACGGGTGGTCTTCCCCACCCCGCGGGCCGACTCCCCGAGCATTCGGCGCGTGGTTGCGTCGAGTTGGCTGAAACGTGCGCGCCTGAGCGTCGAGGTGG
>DASWYU010000065.1:0-1801 GCA_036404795.1 Nocardioides sp.
AGCACCGGCTCGAGCGCGGCCAGCAGGCCCTCGTGGTCCTTGTCGCCCATCACGCCGAGCACGCCGATCAGCGGGTCGAACGTGAAGGAGTCCTCGAGCGCCGCGGCCAGCGCCTCCGCGCCGTGCGGGTTGTGCGCGGCGTCGAGCACGATCGTGGGGCTGCGCCGCACGACCTCGAGCCGCCCCGGCGAGGTCGCCTCCGCGAACGCCGCCCCGACGACCTCGCCGTCCAGGGCCTGGCTCTCGTCGCCGAGGAAGGCCTCGACCGCGGCGAGCGCGACGGCGGCGTTCTGCGCCTGGTGGGCACCGTGGAGCGGCAGGAAGATGTCGTCGTACCGCGCCCGGAGGCCCTGCAGCGAGAGCACCTGGCCGCCGACCGCCGGCACCCGGGAGATCACGCCGAAGTCGACGCCCTCCGCGACGACCCGCGCGCCGACCTCGGCCGCGCGCTGCAGCAGCACCTCGGCGACCTCGGGCGACTGCTGGGCGAGCACCGCGACCGAGCCGGGCTTGATGATGCCGGCCTTCTCGACCGCGATCGCGGCGGGCGTGCCGCCGAGGTACGCCGCGTGGTCGACCGCGACGGGGAGCACGACCGCGACCGTGGCGTCGGCGACGTTGGTGGCGTCCCACGACCCGCCCATCCCGACCTCGACGACCGCGACGTCGACGGGTGCGTCGGCGAAGGCGGCGTACGCCATCCCGACGACGGTCTCGAAGAACGACAGGGGGTGTGGCTGGTCGGCGTCGACGAGGTGGGTGTAGGGCGCGACGTCGTTGAAGGCGCGCACGAAGTCCTCGTCGCTCAGCGGCTCGCCGTCCACCGAGATGCGC
This sequence comes from Nocardioides sp., assembly GCA_036404795.1. Classification (GTDB taxonomy): domain Bacteria; phylum Actinomycetota; class Actinomycetes; order Propionibacteriales; family Nocardioidaceae; genus Nocardioides. The sequence continues at coordinate 835 of DASWYU010000065.1, forward strand.
TCGTTCATCCGCTCCACGTGCGGGCTGGTGAACCGGCCGGTGCGCAGCTCGAGGGCGCGCAGCAGCGTGTCGATCATCCGCGAGGTCGAGGTCTTGCCGTTGGTGCCGGTCAGGTGGATCACCGGGTAGGCGCGCTGAGGGTCGCCGAGCACCTCGGTGAACGCCGCGATGCGGTCGAGCGAGGGCTCCAGACGCGTCTCGGGCCAGCGGGACAGCAGCGCGTCCTCGACCTCCGCCATCGTCTGGGCCAAGCGGGGGGCGTCAGGGGTCTCGGTCATGATCCCCCGAGTCTAGGGACGCGTGAACCGATGACAGGAAGTGGAACAGGTTCTAGGTTGCTCGTCATGAGAACCACGGTGGCGGTCGTCAACGGTCCCGGCGAGGAGTTCGCGTTCGAGGAGGTGGAGATCGACGGCCCGCGCGCCGACGAGGTGCTCGTGCGCATCGTCGCCACCGGGCTGTGCCACACCGACCTCTCGCTGCGCGACACGCTGCCCGCCGAGATGTTCCCGCGGGTCTTCGGCCACGAGGGCGCGGGCGTCGTGGAGGAGGTCGGGGCGGACGTCACCGGCGTCAGCGTGGGCGACCACGTCGTGCTCAGCCTGGCGTCGTGCCGGGAGTGCGCACGGTGCCAGGACGGCCGCGCCGGCTACTGCGAGCAGACGCTGATGCTCAACTACATGGGCTTCCGGATGGACGGCTCGACGTCCTACTCCCGCGAGGCCGGACCGGTCTACGGCCACTTCTTCGGACAGTCGTCGTTCGCCCAGCACGCGGTGGCGCTCGCCTCCAGCGTGATCGTGGTCGACCCGAGCCTCGACCTGACCCGGATCGCGCCGTACGGCTGCGGGTTCATGGCCGGGTCGGGTGCGGTGCTCAACGTGGCGCAGCCGGGCCCCGGCGACAGCGTCGTCGTGTACGGCGTGGGCGCGGTCGGCCTCGCGGCGGTCGCGTCCGCACGGGCCAG
>DASWYU010000066.1:0-7620 GCA_036404795.1 Nocardioides sp.
CGGTCCGCCTCGCGTCGTGCTCGCCGCCCGGCGCACCGCGGACGGGTTCGCCGTCGACCGGCTCCTCGTCGACGACCTCCGCACCCTCCTCGACCTCGACCCCGTGGCACTGGCGGCGGGGCACTTGGCGGGCGCGGCGCCGTACGCCGACCCCCTCTGGCTCGTCTGCACCAACGGCCGTCGTGACCTCTGCTGCGCGGAGCTCGGGCGTCCCGTGGCGGCGGCGCTCGCCGCGCGCTGGCCGGAGGCGACGTGGGAGACGACCCACCTCGGCGGGCACCGCTTCTCGGCGACGCTGCTCGCGCTGCCGACCGGGGTCGCGCTCGGTCGACTCGACCCGTCCGGTGCCGTCGCGGCATGCGCGGACCTGGTCGCGGGTCGCCTCCCGCTCCCCGTCACGCGCGGTCGTGCGGGCCTCCCGGTGCCCGCGCAGGTCGCCGAGACGGCCCTGCGCCGCGAGCTCACGCTCGACGGGCTGGACGACGTGGCGGTGCGGGACGTGGGGGACGGGTGGGTGGACCTGGAGGTACGGCGCCCGCCCGCCCCGACCCGCTGGCGCGCCGCGATCACGTCCCGGCCGGGGGAGCCGCGGCCCGCGAGCTGTGGTGACGCGACGGCGAAGGCGGCGCCCGTCCACGAGGTGCGGCTGCGTCCCCTCGCGGGGTGAGGAGGGAGGGCGCTGTTTGTCGCGAGCGTGCCTGCCGACCACAATGGCCCGAATGCGGGGGCCGTGGAGTCCCCGTGCCGACGCTGACGGGAGTCGACGACGTGGTGGACGATGCTGAGGACCGGCCGGTCCTGGTGGGCGTGGTCGCCCTCGTCGGCGTGAGCCTCATCGTCGGTCTCATCGTGGGCGTGGTGGCCCTCGGCGGTGCGCGCGTCTTCGGGCTCAACGGCGGCGGTGGCGGAGGCGGCGGTACGGCCGTCGAGCCCACGATGTCGCTGCCGCCCCTCACCGAGACCCCCACCTCGAGCGGTCCGCTCATCACGCTGCAGCCCGGCTCCGACGGGGGCGAGGAGGAGGGCGGCGAGGAGTCGTCGGCCGAGCCGACGGAGACCGCGACCTCGTCGGCCACGGAGGAGGCCGATCCCGAGATCACCCTCCAGGTCAGCACCACCACCGCCGGCCCCATGGAGCGCATCGACGTCTCGGGCATCTACACCGGTGGCGACGGCGCGATCCTCACCATCCAGCGCTTCACCGACGGCAGCTGGAACGACATCGCTGCCAACGCCGCCGTCTCGGGCGAGCTGTTCAGCACCTACATCGCCCTCGGCCGCCCGGGCGAGAACCGCCTGCGCGCCGTCGACACGTCGAGCGACCTGACGTCCAACGAGGTCACCGTCACCATCGAGTGACCCCGCGGGGTCGTGTCGGTCGAGTCGGTCGTGTTGGTCGAGTCGGTCGTGTTGGTCCCGGCGGTCGTGGCGCGGTTCCCGGGCGGAGGAAAACGCGGACCGAGCGGCCCGCCGTGACCATCAACCGACCGCGTTGACCATCAATGTTGATGGTCAACGCGGTCGGTTCCCCGGTCGACCGGGGAACACACCGGTCGGCGGCCGCCCCCGGGGCGGTTCCGACGGCGGCCCGCGAACTGGTCACGTACGACGCGTTCCGGCCGTCGCGCGCTGTCGCAAGCGACCAGTTCCGCCGAGGGCGACCCGACGTACGCCGCGCCCCACCGCCACGCCGGCCACCACCCCGGTCCGAGCTGTGACGCACGCCACCCACCTGTGCGGGATGATCCGGCCCCTCGCTGCGTTGAACCCATCAAGGAAGTTGAGTCGATCCGACTCAGGTAACTTGCGAGACCCGATCCGGCGACGCACTATGGGCAGCACGCCCGGTCCGCCGGCGGTCCTCAACGGTCGCCGTCCCGGATCGGCCCGACCCACGTCACGGCAACGAACCCCACGCAGCAGGAGGAACACATGGCTCGCGCAGTCGGCATCGACCTCGGCACGACGAACTCGGTCGTCGCGGTCCTCGAGGGTGGAGAGCCCACGGTGATCGCGAACGCCGAGGGTGCCCGCACGACCCCCTCGGTCGTCGCGTTCTCGAAGTCCGGCGAGGTCCTCGTCGGCGAGGTCGCCAAGCGTCAGGCGGTCACGAACGTCGACCGCACCATCCGGTCGGTCAAGCGCCACATGGGCACGGACTGGAAGACCAAGCTCGACGACAAGACGTTCACGCCCCAGCAGATCAGCGCGTTCGTGCTGCAGAAGCTGAAGCGCGACGCGGAGGCCTACCTCGGCGAGACGGTCACCGACGCGGTCATCACCGTGCCGGCGTACTTCTCCGACGCCCAGCGCCAGGCCACGAAGGAGGCCGGCGAGATCGCGGGCCTCAACGTGCAGCGCATCGTCAACGAGCCGACGGCTGCCGCGCTGGCCTACGGCCTCGACAAGGGCGACGACCAGACGATCCTCGTCTTCGACCTCGGTGGCGGCACGTTCGACGTCTCGCTGCTGGAGATCGGCGAGGGCGTCGTCGAGGTCAAGGCCACGAGCGGCGACAACGAGCTCGGTGGCGACGACTGGGACAAGCGCGTCGTCGAGTGGATGGTCAAGAAGTTCAAGGACGCGAACGGCGTCGACCTGGCCGCCGACAAGATCGCCGCGCAGCGCCTCCAGGAGGCCGCGGAGAAGGCCAAGATCGAGCTCTCCTCCTCGAGCGAGACGACGATCCACCTGCCCTACATCACGCACGGCGAGTCCGGCCCGCTGCACTTCGAGGAGAAGCTGACGCGCGGCGAGTTCCAGCGCATCACCGCCGACCTGCTCGACCGCACGAAGGCCCCCTTCCAGCAGGTGCTGAAGGACGGCGGCGTCGCGGTCGCCGCGATCGACCACGTCGTGCTCGTCGGCGGTTCGACCCGCATGCCGGCCGTGCCGGAGCTCGTCAAGGAGCTCCTCGGCGGCAAGGAGCCCAACAAGGGCGTCAACCCCGACGAGGTCGTGGCGCTCGGCGCCGCGCTCCAGGCGGGCGTGCTCAAGGGCGAGGTGAAGGACGTCCTGCTCCTCGACGTCACCCCGCTGAGCCTGGGCATCGAGACCAAGGGCGGCATCATGACCACCCTCATCGAGCGCAACACGACGATCCCGACCAAGCGCAGCGAGATCTTCACGACCGCCGACGACAACCAGCCGTCGGTCGAGATCAAGGTCGCGCAGGGTGAGCGCCAGATCTGGGCGCAGAACCAGCCGCTCGGCAACTTCGAGCTGACCGGTCTGCCGCCGGCGCCGCGGGGCGTGCCGAAGGTCGAGGTCACCTTCGACATCGACGCCAACGGCATCGTGCACGTGTCCGCGAAGGACCAGGGCTCGGGCCGCGAGCAGTCGATGACGATCTCCGGCGGTTCGGCGCTCGGCAAGGACGAGATCGACCGCATGGTCAAGGAGGCGGAGCAGTACGCGGAGGAGGACGCCCAGCGTCGCGCCGCCGTCGAGGCCCGCAACACCGGCGACCAGCTCGTCTACACGACGGAGAAGTTCCTCGCCGAGAACGACGAGAAGCTGCCCGAGGACGTGAAGACCGAGGTGCAGGCCGACGTCGACGCGCTCAAGGAGACCCTCGCCAACGCGGAGGCCACCTCGGAGGAGATCGAGGCGGGCGTGCAGAAGCTCAACGCCTCCAGCCAGAAGCTGGGTGCGGCGCTCTACGCGCAGGCCGAGGCCGAGCAGGCCGCGGCCGGCGGGAGCACCGGTTCGACGGGCGAGGCCGACGACGACGTCGTCGACGCCGAGATCGTCGACGAGACCCCCGAGGGTGAGAGCAAGTGACCGCTCCCGGCGACGGTGACCGCGAGGAGGTGAACGACCCGTCGGTGGACGAGCCGACGGAGTCGAACCTCGCCGAGGGCGACCCGCAGGAGGTCCACGAGGCCCCCGAGGGCGCCGCGGCGGAGGGTGCCGCGGAGGCGGACGACGCCGACACCTCGCTCAGCGACCGCCTGGCGGTGGCGGAGATGGACGCTGCCGAGTCCCGGGCCGACGCCCAGCGGATCCAGGCGGAGTACGTCAACTACAAGCGGCGGGTCGAGCGCGACCGCGAGCTGCTGGCGCAGAACGCGGCGTACAAGGTGCTCACCCCCGTCGTCGAGGTGCTCGACACGATCGACCGCGCCAAGGAGCACGGCCCTCTCGAGGGCGGCTTCAAGGCCGTGGCCGACCAGCTCGAGCGCGTGGTCGGCGCGCAGGGTCTGACCCGCTTCGGCGAGCCGGGCGACGCGTTCGACCCCAACCTCCATGAGGCGCTCTCGCACCTCGGCACCGACGCGGAGGTCACCGTGCAGACGGTGAAGGTGGTCGCCAAGGCGGGCTACCGCTTCGGTGACCGCGTGGTGCGCGCGGCGCAGGTCCTGGTCGTCGACCCCGAGGACTGACGACCGCTCCGCCGGGCCCGGCGCTGCCGGGCCCGGCGGACCCCCGAATCCCCAGACCACTGGACCAGCAGACACGAGACCGCAGGGAGGTGCGCGGATGAGCAACGCCGACTGGGCGACGAAGGACTTCTACCAGGTGCTCGGGGTGGGCAAGGACGCCTCCGCCGACGACATCAAGAAGGCCTACCGGAAGCTCGCGCGCGCCAACCACCCGGACTCCAACCCCGACGACACGGCCAAGCACGAGACCTTCAAGAAGGTCGCGGAGGCCTACGACGTCGTCGGTGACCCCGTCAAGCGGAAGCAGTACGACGAGATCCGGTCCGCTCCCTCGTTCGGTGGCGGCTTCGGTGGAGGCGGTGGGGGTGGCTTCGGCGGCTTCGACCTCTCCGACCTGCTGCGCGACCGCGGTGGCGCGGGCGGCGGCGCCGGTGGCGCCGGAGGGCTCGGCGACATGTTCGGCGACCTCTTCGGTCGTCGCCAGCAGACATCCCGGCCGCGGGCGACCAAGGGCGCGGACGTCGAGAGCACCGCGACGATCAGCTTCACCGACGCGCTCGAGGGCGTGACGATCTCGCTCCGGCTGAGCAGCGAGGCCGCGTGCTCGACGTGCAGCGGCACGGGCGGCAAGCCCGGCACGAAGCCGCACATCTGCACCGAGTGCGAGGGCGCGGGCTACATCACCGGCTCCGTCGGGGGTGCGTTCTCGATGAACGAGACGTGCCCGGTGTGCCACGGCCGCCAGCTGGTGTACGACGAGTCCTGCCCCACCTGCCACGGCTCCGGTCGCGGCACGTCCGCCCGCACGATCCAGGCTCGCATCCCGGCCGGCGTCAAGGACGGCCAGCGGATCCGCCTGCGCGGCAAGGGCGCCCCGGGCGAGAACGGCGGCCCGGGCGGCGACCTGTTCGTCACCGTCAAGGTGTCGGGCCACCGCGTCTTCGGCCGCAAGGACGACAACCTCACCCTCGACGTACCCGTCGGGTTCGACGAGCTCGCCCTCGGCGCGGAGATCAAGCTGCCGACGCTGGGTGGCGCGCCGGTCACGCTGCGGATCCCGGCCGGCACCCCGAACGGCCGCACCTTCCGCGTGCGCGGCAAGGGCGCCCGGAAGGCCGACGGCACCGTCGGCGACCTGCTCGCCACCGTCGACGTGCAGGTGCCGGCCACGCTCGACCCCGCAGCGCGCGAGGCGATCGAGAACTACCGCGCCGCGTCCGCCGGCAAGCCGTTGCGGGCCGGCCTGTTCGAGGAGTCCTGATGGTGGGTCCGGGAGCCGGTGCGGGTGACCCGCGGCGTCCCGGGCCGCCGGACCCGGACGCCGCCGTCTTCGTCATCTCCGTCGCCGCCGAGCTGACGGGGCTGCACCCCCAGACCCTGCGCGCCTACGAGCGCATGGGGCTCATCGACCCCGGGCGCACCGGGGGCGGCGGTCGCCGCTACTCCGCGCGCGACGTCGACCGGCTGCGCGACATCGCCGACCTGACGGCGGCGGGCACGGGCATCGAGGGGGTACGGCGCATCCTCGACCTCGAGAACCACCTCGCCGCCCTGCGGGCCCGCAACGAGGAGCTGGCCGCCGAGCTGGAGGCGACGCGCGACGCGCTGCGACAGGCGCTGGCGCAGCGCCGTACGGCGACGGTCCCGGCACCCGCCCGCCCCGGCAACCTCCCCGTGCTCCGCGGCCCCGACCCCGGGCAGTCCGTCGTCGTGTGGCGCCGCAACCGCGGCGTCTGACCCAGTCGCGGCGACGCTTCCGCAGGACCCCGAGCGCCGGGGGCGACCGGGCGGTAACCTTCGCGCGGGAGTGAGCAGCAGCACAGCAGCTCAACGGCGACGGCGCCGTCCGGCACGAGGTGGTGAGGTCGACGCTCGAAGCAGCGCTGGACTGGGTGCGTGACTACCTCGCGCACATGAACTGGGTCCATTTCTGGTCGATCCCCGTGTTCACGGCCGTGGTCGGCTGGCTGATCAACTGGTCGGGCCTGTGGATGCTCTTCTCGCCCGTGCACTTCCACGGCGTCCGCGTGCCGGGGCTCAAGGAGCTCGCGTCGGCGTCGCCGCGGAAGATCCAGGAGATCCCCGGGTTCCTCTCGGGCGGTCTCGGCTGGCAGGGGATCGTGCCGGCGCGCGCCGGGAAGATGGGCAGCATCGCCGTCGACAAGGCGATCGCGAAGCTCGGCACGCCGGCGGAGTTCTACCAGGAGCTCGAGCCCGAGAAGATCGCCGAGCACATCGTCGAGATGTTCTCGCCCGACATCCCCGAGCTCGTCGACCAGGTGATGGAGCGCGAGCACCCGCGCCTGTGGCACGACCTGCCCCGCCCGGTGCGGGTCGCCGTGGTCGAGCGGGTGCAGGCGCAGCTGCCGCAGGTGGTACGGCGCGTGACCACCGAGATCGGCATCCACATCGACCAGCTGCTCGACCCGAAGATCATGGTGATCGACCACTTCGAGCAGAACCCCGACCTCGTCGTGAAGATCTTCCGCGACTTCGGGGCCCGCGAGCTGCGGCTCATGGTGATCTTCGGCGCCGTCTTCGGCTTCCTGCTCGGCGTCCCGGTCGCGATCATCGACCATGCCTTCGGGCAGTGGTGGGCGCTGCCCGTCATGGGCGTGATCGTCGGCTGGATCACCAACCTGCTCGGCATGTGGCTGATCTTCGACCCGCCGGAGCCGCGGAAGATCGGTCCCTTCACGTTGCAGGGCCTGTTCCCGCGCCGCCAGTCCGCGGCGGCGGAGATCTACGCGCAGCACATCGCCAGCGACGTCATCACCCTGGAGCGCATCGGCGACTTCCTGCTCGACGGCCCGCGCGGCGACCGCACGCGGCAGATGCTCGCCACGGCGCTCAAGCCGGCCATCGACGGCGCGATCGGCCCGGCCCGTGGCGCCGTGCGGGTGGCCGTCGGAGCGAGTCGGTTCGACACCATCAAGGAGTCGGTCGCCCAGGAGGCCGTCGGCCGCACCATGCGCCCGTTCCAGGACCCCGTGTTCTCCGCCCGCCAGTCCGAGAAGATCCGCAGCCTGATCGCCCAGCGCACGAAGGAGCTCCCGCCCCGGGACTTCGTCGAGATGATGCGAGCGGCGATCAAGGAGGACGAGTGGATGCTCTACGCTCACGGCGCGATCCTGGGAGCGGCCGGAGGGTTCCTCCACCTGTGGATGTTCGGAGTGGGGGGTCAGTGAGCGACAGCGGTCAGCACCACCCTCCGCGTGAGCTCCCCCCGCCCCGC
>DASWYU010000067.1:0-16929 GCA_036404795.1 Nocardioides sp.
CAAACTGGTCCTAGGGGGAACCATCGACTGTGCGTCGGTTTGAGAATCGTATCTGCTCAAAGCCTACTTCTCTTGGTCGGGCTGACAGGATTTGAACCTGCGACCACTTGACCCCCAGTCAAGTGCGCTACCAAGCTGCGCCACAGCCCGAAGCCCGCCCAGGATCACCGGGCGGAGCGGACGGAACGTTACCCCAGCCCGTCGCCGACTCCCGAATCGGGTCGCCCGGCGAGCCGCGTCGTACCGTCGGCACCGTGACCGACCCGTGGCGCGTGACCGCCGACGACCCGGCGGACCTGGCCTTCGCCCTGGACTGCCTGACGGCCGGCGCCGTGTCGTTCGCGGAGTTCCGGGACTGGGCGTGCCTCGTGATCGGCGAGTCCGACGACCCGCCGCTGCACCTCGTCGCGGTGCTGGACGTGCCCGACGGCCACGCGATGCTGGCGGACGCCGTCGACGTGCTCGGCTTCTGGCCGAGCGACGCGTCGTGGCCCTCCGACGCCGTGGACGGGATCGCCTACGCCCGCTTCCCCCGGCACCGGTCCGACGCCGTCGGGCGTGTCACGGCCGAGCGCACCTTCGCCGCGCACCCGTCAGTGCTGGCCCGGTTCGGCCGGTGCTTCCCCGACGGGGACCTCCCGGGGGAACTCGCCCGGCCCTGATCGCCGGCGGCTCCCTCGGCGGCGGGTCGCAGGCGCCGTACGGTGGGTCCCTGCAGCAAACCGGACCACCGGCCCCCTGCGGCCGCGAGAACAGGAGACCCGTGAAGTTCACCGAGCGTGAGATGACCGTCGCCGTCGAGGCCGTGGCCGCGCGGTCGTTCGAGGCGCTCCCCCGGCTGCTGCGGAACCGAGCCGGCGGGACGTCGTGGGACACGCTCTCGAAGGGCGATCGCTACCCGCTGCTGGCCGCTGCCGGCGACCTGGTCCTCCCGGCCCTCACCGGGCTCCCCGAGCGGCCGACCGTGGGGGCGACGCCGGAGTTCAGCGCGGAGGAGTACGAGAGCGCCGCCGAGGAGGCGCTGCGCCAGCGTGCCGACCGGAGCCAGCCGGGCAGCTGGGACGGCACGTCCGAGCGCAAGCGCCGCAAGGCCGTCACCGCCGGTGCGGCCGTGCTGCGGATCGCCGTGACCGCGATGCCCGTGCGCCAGGACCCCGACGCACTGATCGTGCCCGACCACCTCTGACCCTCAGGCGAGGTCCGGCTCGTCCGTGGTCGCCAGCGTCAGCACCGCCTCCTCGATCATCGGGCTCGCCTCGAGCTCGGCCTCGAGGGCCCGCAGCCGCCGGGGCGACCTCCGGCTCGGGCGCGTCGCCGACCAGGGACCCAGTGCCCGGGCCCTTCGGTTGTAGCCTCAAGCTTCATGAGCATGCCGACGGTGACCGCTGCCACGACGAGCTGGGACGGCGGCACCCACGACGGGCGACCGACGGTGGTGCTCGCCCACGGGTACGGCGCGGACGAGACCTCGTTGCTCGGCGTGGCGCGCCTGCTGCCCGACGGCGTCGCGTGGGCGACCCTCCGCGCCCCCGCGACCCTCGCGCCCGGCAGCTTCGCGTGGTTCGCGATCAGCACGCCGGGGACACCCGACCCCGCACACGTCGCCCCCGGGGTCGACGCCGCCCACGACTGGGTCACCGCCCATGTGCCCTCCGGGACGGCGGTCCTGCCCGCCGGCTTCTCGCAGGGCGGGCTCGTCGCCTCCCACCTGCTCCGCACGCGGCCGGACCGCTACGCCGGCGCGGGCCTCCTCGGCGGCTTCGTGCTGCAGGGTGAGGCGGCGGGGGACGCGGTGCTGCGCCGCACCCGCCCACCGGTCTTCTCGGGCCGCGGCGAGGCCGACACCGTCATCGCGCCGCACGCCGTCACGCGCACCGACGCCTGGCTGCCGGGTCACACGACGGCGACGACCGCGTCGTACCCGGGCCTCGGCCACACCATCTCCGCCACCGAGGCCCGCGACCTCGCGCGCTTCGTCGCGGGCGTGCTGCTCTAGGAACCGGCTCCGCGACTCGACGAGGGCAGGGTGAGCACCTCGGCGCCGTCCGCGGTGATCGCCACCGTGTGCTCGGAATGGGCGGTGCGACATCCGGTGGCGCTGCGCAGCGTCCAGCCGTCGGCATCGGTGACGAGCTCGTCGGTGTCGGCCATGACCCACGGCTCGAGGGCGAGGAGGAGGCCCGGTCGGAGACGGTACCCCCGGCCGGGGCGGCCCCAGTTCGCCACGTGCGGGTCCTGGTGCATCGACGAGCCGATGCCGTGGCCGCCGAACTCGAGGTTGATCGGGTACCCCGCGTCCGCCAGCACGCTGCCGATCGCGTGCGAGAGGTCCCCGATCCGAGCGCCGGGCCGAGCGACCTCGATCGCCGCCGCCAGTGCGCGCTCGGTGACCTCGATGAGGGCCACGCTCTCCGGAGGCCGCGACTCGCCCACGACGAAGCTGATCGCCGCGTCGGCGGCGACACCGCCGGTGAGGACCGCGAGGTCGAGCGTGAGCAGGTCACCGTCCGCGAGGGCCAGGTCGCGCGGTCGACCGTGGAGGACGGCATCGTTGACCGCGGTGCAGATGTGGTGCCCGAAGGGACCACTGCCGAAGGACGGGGCGTAGTCGACGTAGCAGGACGTCGCTCCGGCCTCCTCGATCATCTCCTTCGCCCACCGGTCGATCTCGAGCAGGTTCGTGCCGACCGTCGCACGCGCCTTCAGCGTGTGGAGGATGTCGCCGACCAGCGCGCCGGTCACGCGCGCCTGGTCGACCTTGGCCGGGCTGAGGATCTCGATCACGGGGCACTCCTTCACGACGCTCGGATAACTATCCCGGGAATGTTATCCCGGGACTATCATCGGCCCCATGGTCAGGCTCCCCCTCAGCCCGGACGAGGTCGCGCGCGGACGTCGGCTCGGCGCGATCCTCCGGCAGGCGCGTGGCGAACGGTCGATGCTGCACACGGCGCTCGCCGCCGGGCTGTCCCCTGAGACCCTGCGCAAGATCGAGTCCGGCCGGGTCGCCACCCCGGCGTTCCCGACGATCGCCGCGATCGCCGACGTGCTCGGCCTGTCGCTCGACGACCTCTGGGCCGACGTGAACGCCGCCGCGCACGAAGACGCCGAGCGACTCAGCTCCTAGGGACGCTCACCGGGCGCCGTCGCGCGGACGCCGTCGCGCGGACGCCGGGAGGCCGCCAGCAGCCCCGCACCCACCACGATCGTGGCCAGCGAGCCGTGGGCGGGCAGCAGCAACCACCACCACGGCGCGCGGTGCACCCGCACGTCCCGGGTGCACTGCAGGACCTCGCCGCTCACGATGCGGCCGGGGCGCAGGTAGGCGAACGCCCCGGTCAGACTCCGCGACGACGCGGAGCGATCGACGCGATCCGTCCGGAAGCGACTCACCTCGCTCCCGTCGCGCACCGTGCACACCCCACCGGACGTGCCCGTCACCGAGACCTTGCCGATCCGCGCTTCGGTCGCCGCCGGCACGACGGCGCCCGTGGTCTCGGCGGCGACCATGCCCGCGCCGTACGCCACCAGCAGCACCAGGCCCACCCACCGCGCGACCGTCCGCCACCGCACCACACGTCCCCCGTCCCCGGCCGCCCCGAGTGCCCGGCGGGGGTCCGGTAGCCTCCCCGCCCGTGCCCTCCCTCCCCCCGACCGCCGCTGCCCAACCACTCCGCGCCGTTGCCGTGTTCTGCGGCTCGTCGTTCGGCGACTCCCCCGCCTTCGAGGCCGCGGCACGGCTCGTGGGCCGTACGCTGGCGGAGCGCGGGATCACGGTCGTGTACGGCGGGGGCCGGGTCGGTCTCATGGGTGCGGTCGCCGACGCCGCGCTCGCCGCCGGAGGCGACGTCGTGGGCGTGATCCCTCGAGCACTCGACGCCCGCGAGCTGAGCCACACCGGGTGCACGGAGCTCGTCGTCGTCGAGTCGATGCACGAGCGCAAGGCCCTCATGGCGGAGCGCGCCGACGCTTTCCTCACGCTGCCCGGCGGCGCCGGGACGCTCGAGGAGGTCGCCGAGCAGTGGACCTGGGCGCAGCTGTCGATCCACGCCAAGCGGAGCGGGTTCCTCGACGTGGACGGGTTCTGGTCGCCGCTGCGCGAGATGCGCGACCAGATGGTCGAGCGCGGTTTCGTGCGGGCGGCGCAGGGCGACATCGTCGCGTTCGACGACGACCTCGACCGCCTGCTCGCGACGCTGGCGTCACCGCCGGGCTGGACGGACAAGTGGGGCGGGCCGCGCGAGGTGGCGCCGCCCGTCTGAGGCCGGCGCGAGGGCGCGATCCGAGCGGGTTCGGGGCCAGTTCCGGGCGAGGTTCAGGGCGAACTTCGGGCGAGGCTCAGGGCGCGGTGGGGGTCTCCGGGGTCTCCGGGGTCTCCGGGGTCTCCCGGGCGTCCGCGCTCCGCGTGCCCGGTGCTGGCTCACGACGCCACGACCACACGGCGGCGACGAACGCCGCGGCGAGCAGCGCGACCGACGTCCCGATCCCCCACCGGAGCGCGATGTCCGCGTCGTCGAGTCGTTCGACCGCGACCTGGTAGGCCGTCATGGTGACCGCGGCGCCGATGGCCGCACCGATCCGCTGCCCCGTCTGCAGTGCCCCGCCCGCCGCGCCACCCATCCGGGTCGGCACGTCGGCGAGCGAGAGCGTCATGTTGGGCGAGACCACGGCACCGCCGCCCGCGCCGGCGAGGAGCAGCGGGACGGAGAGCGCCAGCCAGAGCGGACCGCCGGCCGGTACCGCCAGGGCGAGCACGACGAGGCCGAGGAGCATCACGAGGAGTGCGCCGACGGTGAGCGCCCGGCCGATGCGGTCGACCACCCGCCCGGCGATCGGAGCGGCGACGGCCGACCCGATCGCGAACGGGCAGAGCAACAGGCCGGCCTCGAGAGCGGTCAGACCCCGCCCCTCCTGCAGGAAGACGCTCAGCACGAGGAAGACCCCGGTGAACCCCGTGAAGTAGAGCGCACCGATCGTCACGCCGCTGGCGTAACCGGGAGTGCGCCGCAGCAGACCCACGTCGAGGAGGGGCGCGCCACCGCGACGTACGACGCGGTGCTCCCACCGCACGAACCCCACCGCGAGGACCGGCACCAGCACGAGGAGCGGCAGCAGCGTGGTCGTGCCACCCTCGAGGTTCACGACCGGCACGAGCACGGCGAGCACGGTCGCGCCGAGCAGCACCGCGCCCAGCAGGTCGAGACGCACCCGCTCGGAGCGGGTCGCGGGATCGCGGCCCGGGACCAGGCGGACGATGGGCAGCAGGAGCGCGAGCCCGATGGGCACGTTGACGAGGAAGATCCAGCGCCACCCGTCGTCGGTGCCGGCGATCGCGATGATCGCGCCGCCCAGCACGGGCCCGAGCGCGGACGAGACCGAGACGACCAGGCCGAAGGTGCCGAACGCGACCCCGCGCTCGCGACCCCGGAACAGCGTCTGGATGAGCCCGGAGTTCTGCGGGGTGAGGAGTCCGGCGGACGCCCCCTGCACGAGGCGGGCGACGACGAGCCAGGTCGCGTCGGGGGCGAGACCGGCCGCGGCGCTCGACGCGATGAAGCCGAGCAGGCCGACGACCATGAGGCGACGGCGGCCGTAGGCGTCGCCGAGGCGGCCACCGGTGACGAGGGTCAGGCCGAACGCGAGCGCGTACCCCGACACCACCCACTGGATCGCGCCGGGCGCGGCGTCGAGGCCGGTGTTCATCGACGGCACGGCGACGTTCACGATCGTCACGTCGAGCAGCACCATGAACCCGACGACGAGGCTGACGCCGAGGACGCGCCACCGCCGCGGGTCGGGCTGCCCCTCGTCCGCCGGTGTCCCGGGAGTCGTCTTCGACCGCCCCTCGGCGCTGGTCTCCGCGGGGCTCCGGTCGCTCACCCGGCCACGCTAGACCCGGGCACCAACGCCGGGGAGCGCGGGCTGCGCGTGGTGCTCGGTCTGCTCCGAGGCGTGCCGTCCACCGCGGTCCGGTCGCCTCGCTCCTCCGGTCACTGGAAGTCCCGCGACCGGGCGCGCGCCTGGAGCACCTCGCCCGCCCCGGGCACCACGACGTCGATCGCCTCGATGCGGTCGGCCACGAGGTTGGTGACGCCGTCGTTCCGCTCGGCGACCCCGCGGATCACGACGGCGACCCGGTTGCGGGCCACGTGCCGGTGGCGCGTGAAGACCCCGACCGAGCAGACGACGTTGAGCATCCCCGTCTCGTCCTCCAGGTTGAGGAAGGTGATGCCCTGCGCCGTGCCGGGGCGCTGCCGGTGGGTGATGAGCCCGGCGACGTGGATGCGGCGGCCGTGCTCGACGCCTCCGGCCTCGACGGGGTCGGTGAGGTCGGTGACGGACCGCACCCCGGCGTCGCGCAACAGGTCACGCAGGTGCTCGATCGGGTGCCGCTCGGGCGAGATCCGGGTCGCCCAGAGGTCGGCGAGCGTCTCCTCGACCTCCGTCATGCCCGGCAGGGTCGGCGCTGCCGGAGCCGGCGTGGTGCCCGGCAGGTGGGCGCTGCTCTCGGCGTACCCCGACGCCCACAACGCCTCCCGTCGGCTCAGACCGAAGCCCGACAGCGCACCCGCGGTGGCCAACGCCTCCAGCTGGGTCGTCGTGAGGTCGACCCGACGGGAGAGGTCGGTGACGTCACGGTACGGCGCGACACCGCGCTCCTCCACGATGCGCCGCGCGACGGCGAGCCCGATGCCCTTCACCTCGTCGAGGCCGAGCCGCACGGCGAAGGCGCCGTCGCGGCGGTGCTCGACCTGCTCGGGGAACGCCGAGGCGGGCACCTCGGCGTCGGCGGCGAGCGGTTCGAGATCGGCCTGCGCCGACGACCGCTGCACGTCGGGACGAAGCACCTTGACCCCGTGCCGACGGGCGTCGGCGACGAGGGACTGCGGCGAGTAGAACCCCATCGGCTGGTTGCGCAGCAGGCCGGCGAGGAAGGCCGCCGGGTGGTGCAGCTTGAACCAGGACGAGTGGTAGACGAGCAGCGCGAAGCTCAGCGCGTGGGACTCGGCGAAGCCGAAGTTCGCGAACGAGAGGATCTGGGCGTAGATCGCGTCGGCCCGCTTCCCCGTGATCTCGCGGCGCTCCATCCCCGCGTAGAGCTTGTCCTTCACGGACTCGATCCGCTCCACGCCCCGCTTGGAGCCCATCGCGCGCCGCAACAGGTCGGCGTCGTCGTGGCTGCAGTCCCCGATCGCGACCGCCATCGCCATCAGCTGCTCCTGGAACAGCGGGACGCCCAGGGTGCGCTCGAGCACCGGCTCCAGGTCGGGGTGCTCGAACGACACGGGCTCCTTCCCGGTCGCCCGCCGCACGTAGGGGTGCACCGCTCCGCCCTGGATCGGACCGGGACGGATGAGCGCGATCTCGATCGCGAGGTCGTAGAAGCAGCGGGGCTGCAGTCGCGGCAGGGTGCCGATCTGCGCGCGGCTCTCGACCTGGAAGACGCCGATCGAGTCGGCCCGGCAGAGCATGTCGTAGACCTCGGGCTCCTCGCGCGGCACCGTGTCCAGCTGCCACCGCACCCCCGTGTGCTGGTGGACGAGACGCATCATGTGGTCCAGCGCCCCGAGCATGCCGAGACCGAGCAGGTCGAACTTCACGAGACCCATCGACTCGGCCGCGTCCTTGTCCCACTGGATGACGGTGCGCTTCTCCATGCGGGCCCGCTCGATCGGCACGACCTCCCCGATGGGCTGCTCCGTCAGCACCATGCCGCCGGAGTGGATGCCGAGGTGGCGCGGGGCCCCGACAAGCTGCTCCGCGAGGTCGACGACGGGAGTGGGGATGTCGAGCGTGCGGTCCACCTCCCGCCCCCAGCCGTCGACCTGCTTGCTCCAGGCGTCCTGCTGGCCGGTCGAGTGCCCGAGCGCCTTGGCCGCGTCACGGACCGCCATCCGCGGACGGTAGGTGATCACGTTGGCGACCTGGGCGGCGTTGTGCCGTCCGTACTCCTCGTAGACCCACTGGATCACCTCCTCCCGCCGGTCGGAGTCGAAGTCGACGTCGATGTCGGGTTCCTCGTCGCGGTGCACGGAGATGAAGCGCTCGAACGGCAGGCGGTAGAACACGGCGTCCACCGCGGTGATGCCGAGCGCGTAGCAGACCGCGGAGCTCGCGGCGCTGCCGCGGCCCTGGCAGAGGATCTGCTGCTTCCGCGCGAACGCGACGATGTCGTGGACGATGACGAAGTAGCCGCAGAAGCCCTTCTCCTCGATCACCGCCAGCTCGCGCTGGATGCGTGCCCGCGCCTCGTCCTCGGTATCGCGACCCACGTACCGCCGCTCGAAACCCCGGTCCACCAGCTCTCGCAGCCAGCTCGCCGCCGTGTGACCGGCCGGGATGTTGCGGGTCGGTAGGCGCGGCTTCGCCTTCTGCAGGTCGAATCCGAGCTCGTCGGCGAGGGTCACGCTGCGGGCGATCGCCCCGTCGTAGCGCCCCAGCAGCCGCGTCATCTCGGCGCCGCTCCGCAGGTAGGCGGCCGGGCCGGCCGGCAGCCAACCATCCATGTCGCCGAGGCTGCGCCGGGCACGCACCGCCGCCATCACCCCCGCGAGACGGTGCCCCTCCGGCGACGCGTGGTGGACGTTGTTGGTCGCCACGACCGGCAGCCCCGCCTCCCCCGCGACGGCGGCCAGCAGGTCGTTGACCTCGCGGTCGGCCGGGCGGCCGTGGTGGGAGAGCTCGACGACGACGTGGTCGGCCCCGAACCTCTCGACGAGCCGTCCGATCTCCGCGGCCGCCGCTCGCGGGCCGCCCGCGGCGAGCGCCGTGCGCACCGTGCCCTTGCGGCAGCCGGTCAGCACCACCCAGTGCCCCCGGCCGCGCTCACCGAGCTCGTCGAGGTCGTAGACCGGACGACCCTTCTCGTCACCCCGGAGATGGGCGTCCGTCATCGCCGCAGCCAACCGGTGATAGCCCTCCACCCCTCGCGCCAGCACCAGCAGGTGGGCACCCTCCGGGTCGGCGATCCCGTTCTGCGGCCCGCCGAGGCCGAGGGACAGCTCCGCGCCGTACACCGTCCGCAGACGCACCCCCTCCAGCGCCGCCGCGGCCTCGGCGAGCATCGGCGCCCCGTAGAACCCGTCGTGGTCGGTCAGCGCGAGGCCGTGCAACCCCAGCCGCGCGGCCTCGAGCACGAGCTGCTCCGGCGAGCTCGCCCCGTCGAGGAAGCTGTAGTGACTGTGGCAGTGCAGCTCCGCGTAGGGCACCGACCCGCTCGGCGCCTCCACCTCGACCCTGTCCGGACGACGTCGCCGGCGCGATATCGGCGCGTCGTCGGCACCGGGGCGCGCCGAGAGCCGCCGCTCCAGCTCGCTCCACGGCACCGCCGGGTTGTTCCATCCCATGGCGGCACGATATCGAACAAATGTTCGATGTGCTTCTGGTCGTCCACAGCCCGGAGCAGCGTGCCGCTGCACGATCGAGAACTGTCGGTGGCGTCGGGTTGAGTGGTCGGCATGACGGGGGTCAGCGGTTTCGGCGACGGCAGCGACGTGCTGCCGGACTGGCTGGAGCGTGCGTTCGTCACGGGGGTGTGGCCCTCGGAGACGGACTGCTCGTACGGCGACAGCACCGCCGTCGTCTATGCCGCGCCGGCTGCTGTCGATCCAGTGTGGGTGGTGCCGGGGGTCGAGGTTCCGGGCGGCTCGGGCGTGGATCGGGGGCACCCGGTGGTGGAGGCGATCTCGGGGGCCGCCCGCGCCCTTTCGGAGGCGAGCGCTGGCGCTAGTGGTCTGTCGGGCGGGTCGTGGCTGAGCGCTGGTCAGACCGGGACGGCGCTGGTGGAGGTGCAGCGGCTGATCAGCCAGGCCTCGGCGCTGGCGGCGTCGTTGCTCCGGCATGCCGAGGATGTCGAGTTGCCGCGGGCGAACGGGTCGGTGTCGGCGGCGGCGTGGTTCGCGAACGCGACGAACGTCACCCGTCGCGAGGCGTCACGGTTGGCACGGATCGGCACCGCGATCGGGACTCCGAGCAGCGACGGCCTCGGTGAGGCGTTCACGTCGGGTGCGGTGACGGTCGAGCAGGCCGACGTGATCGTCCGGACCCTCGCTGAGCTGCCGGACGACCTTGACGCGGAGACCCGGGTCGAGGCGGAGCGGACGTTGGTCGGCTACGCGGCTGATCACGACGCGAAGGCCCTCCGCATCCTCGGAAAGCGGATCCTCACCGTGGTCGCACCTGAGATCGGTGAGGCCCACGACGCCGCCGCCCTCGAGCGTGAGGAGCGGCAAGCCCGGGCGAGGGCGCGGCTGTCGATGGTCTCTGACGGCCACGGTGCGGTGCACGGCCGGTTCACCCTGCCTGAGCTGCACGGGGCGATGCTGCGGAAGGCCCTCGACGCGTACGCCGCGCCGGCTCATGCGAACACCGCCGCGGATCCCCAGGACCGGTTCCGGGCGGGTCGTGCGACGCCGGAACGTCAGGGTGAGGCGTTCTGCGAGCTCCTCGAGACCCTCACGGAGAGGGACCTTCCCGACGCCGGCGGTACCGGTGCCACGGTGGTGGTCACGATGACCCTCGAGTCGCTCCTCGGCGGATTGACGAACGCCTCGCTCGATACCGGCGGGGGAATCAGCGCCAGCGAAGCGAGACGTCTCGCCTGCACGGCAGGGGTCATCCCCGCGGTGCTCGGCGGCCCGTCCGAGGTTCTCGACATCGGCCGTGCGGGCCGGTTCCACACCAAGGCGATGCGACTCGCGATGGCGATCCGGGACGGTGGCTGTACCGCCGAAGGCTGCGACCGGCCACCCCATCAGTGCCAGGCCCACCACGACCAACCCTGGGCAACCGGCGGCGACACCTCCGTGAAAGACGGGCGGCTCCTCTGCGCGCCCCACCACCGCCGCGTCCACGACCCCCGCTACCAGGTCGACCACCTCCCCAGCGGCAAGGTCCGCTTCACCCGCCGCGAGTGAGCCGCACTGTCCCCATCGCGGAAGAGGCCCGCCACGATCCGTCGCCGCCCTGGGCGCCCGGGCGCGACCCGCTGCTGGCCTTGGCTGCCCTGGCGTGCGGTGGCCTGCGGTCCACACGAAGGGGCACGAACGACGACCCTGAGTCGCTGAACGCTGTCGTTCATGACCCTTTCGCGCCGCTCCGGGCCGCGCACTCCGCCAGGCACCACACACCGGACGGTACGAGAGCGGCCGGGGACCTACCGAGCCTCGAGTTGTGCACCTGCGACAGCCCGCTCCGCCCGGGAGATGTCGCGACCGCACAGTCCCACGGCCGACGTGGCGCGTCCGCATGATCACCCACGGGACCGGCCCCGAACGGCCCCGACCGGCTCGGACCGGCTCGGACCGACTCGGACCGACTCGGTCCGACTCGGTCCGACTCGGTCCGACTCGGCGACAACTGAGCCGTCGAACTGTGCACCTGCGACAGCCCGGTTCGCCTCGGAGGCGTCGTATCCGCACAGTCCGGCAGTCGGCGTGGCCCGCTCGGCTCGCGGCCGTTCGGCCTGCACGTCACGCGCTCCCGGGGCACCGAAGGACTCGATCGCGCCCGGCCAGCGTCCGACGGCGGTCACCGGCCTCCTCACAACAGGTCGACGAGCACCCGCGCGACGACGACTGCGAGCACCGGCCGCGCGGGCAGGACACGGGCGGCGGAGCACCAAGCTCCTGTCGTCGCGCTCACGCAGTGCGACGGCGCCGACCGGTGCGTCAGAAGTTCCGCACCCAGCAAAGCCGGCACACTCACCAGACCGCCCCCAGCACCTGCACCCAGCGACGAGCGGCTCTCGAGTTCGCGAACCCAGCCGACGCCGACGCGACTCCGAAAGGACGCCAGAACCGCACGGTCCGACCGATCGTGCAGCACCCCTCAGGACCGACGCCCAGCGAAACCACCGCATCGTCGTCGGCAAGGGACGTTGCTGGGCCCGCCCCAGCGACTCCGCGACCGCGACCGCCCTTCCGTGCACCCACCGCACCGAACGACATGCCGCGTCGTCGCTAGCCTGACGCCGTGAGCGCGCACGACCAGCCGGACCAGCACGACCACGGCGACCGTCAGGAGCTGCCTGGGTTGTGGGAGCTCGTCGCCACCGCGGAGCCGCCGGACGAGACCGCATCGCTGATCCCCGCATCAGTGAGCGCGACCGTCGGGCATCCGCTCGCCGTGGGGCACCTCCACCACGCCCACGGGCTGGTCGGGGTGATCCACGGGCTCCGGTACTCGCCGCTCCCGACCCCCGCGGACTGGGCCTACCTGACGTGCAGCCGCGGCGAGGTCCAGGTGGTCGTGGCCGACGTACGCGTCGGATCGCCCACGTTCGGTCGCCACCGGTCGATCCGGCTCCGCGCCCCGCACGACGCCACCGGCACCACCGACAGGACGGAAACCACCGCCAGCGCCGCCAGCACAGCGACCGCGCTCTACGTCGGCCCCGGGCTCGCGCACGGATACACCGCGCTCGCGGACGACAGCGTGCTCACGCACCTCGGTCCGCGCGGGCGGCGCCCCGAGAAGGACCGCACCGTCCATCCGCTCGACCCGACGCTGCGGCTGCCGTGGCCGAGCACGGGGACGGCCGGCACCGAGACCGCCCGGACGGCCGCCGCACCGACGCTTCCGCCCGAGACCGCGGACGCGCCGCTGCTCGCCGACCTCCGCAAGGCGGGTCGCCTGCCGACGTACGCCGCCTGGCGCGAGCTCACCACACGACGCACCTGACCTGCTGACTCTGACCTGGCGACGCGCAGCGCACCCCGGCCGAGCCCGCGCCCCCGCCCACTCGAATGCACCCCCCGAGCCCAGCCAGCCCAGCCCGAGCCCAGCCCGAGCCCTCTCAGCATCGGCCTGAACGCACCCCCGAGCCCGCCCCGAGCCACTCAAGCATCGGATCGTTCCTCAGCCCCCCTCGCGCCGAACCCGCTCACCCACCCCCGTCAGTCGTACCCCGCCTCGACCCACCACCCGCCGTCGACGCAGGCGAGCAGCCAGGCGCGGCCGTCGACGCCCACGACCTGGAACCGTGCCGCGCGGCGCAGCGGCGAGCCGGTCTCCTCCCACCAGGCCTCGTCCATCGGCCAGGGGCCGGCCCAGGCGTCGACCGGCAGCCACCCGACGTCGGGCACGCGCACCGTGGCGGGCTCGGCGCTCACCCAACCGCGCTCGTCGACCTCGACGGGCAGGCCGGCGTGGTCGATCAGCTCGCCGGGGAGCGGCTCGGCGAAGACGCGGGCGGGCGCCGGACCGGGGATCTGGCCGGGCCACGGTTGCTGCGGCGATCGCACCACCCGGCTGCGCTCGCCCCACGGGACGGAGGTCTGCCGAGCCGCCGGGGTGCGGCCGCCCTGGACGACGGGGACCTGCACGGCGTCGTACCCCAGCAGCGCCTGCACCCGCGCCATCCCCCGCTCGACGAGCTCGGAGGCCCCGCCGCCCCACAGTCCCTCGGCGTGCGCGGCCGCGGGCTCGGCGGTCTCGGGCACGAAGCGCACCCGGGTGACGGGCTCGGTGACCGCGACGACCGCGCGGCGGCTGCGCAGCGATCCCTGCGCCTGGCCCTGCAGCTGCCAGTGCACCCGGTCGACGAGGTCGCGGGCCGAGAAGTGCCGCGGGTGGAGCCACTCGCGGGACGAGACGACGACGTCCTCGCCGCGCGGACCGGCGCACGAGGCCTCGACGCGCACCGCGGTGCCGACGAGCTGCCGCTCGGCGAGCCCGGCGACGAACCGCTCGGCGGTCGTGCGCACGCTGAAGCAGATCGCCTCCACCGAGTCGAGCGGTGGCTCGAACGCCACCTCGCAGGCCAGCTCGGGAGGTGGCGTGCGCGATCCGAGCGGCCCCGTCTGCTCGCCCCGGACCCGGCGGTGCACCTGCAGCCCGTAGGCCCCGAACCGCCGCGACACGTCGCCGGGTGCGAGCTCCGCGAGGTCCCCCAGGCTTCGCAGACCCAGGCGGTGCAGCAGCGAGACGAGCTCACCGGCCTCGGGGTCGGCGAGCAGTGCGTCGACCCCGAGCCCCCGCAGGTAGGCCGACGACCCGCCCGCCGCCACCACCTCGTGGGCCTGCACCCCCGCACGGCGCGCCGCCTGCTCGGCGGTGAAGACGTCGTCGGCGATGCCGATCCGCACGTCCCACACCCCGGCCTCGACCAACGCCTCGGCGTAGAGCGCCGCCGCGTGCCCCTCACCCCCGCCGAAGCGTGCGGGCGCCCGCACCGCCATCAGTCCCGGCCGCAGCGGCGCGACGCCGGGCCGGAGCCGCTCCACCACACCGAGCACGGTCTCGAACGTCCGGGCGTCCCGGTCGGGATCCGCGTCGAGCAGCACGAGCTCGGGGCACCGTGACTGGGCGTCGCGACGACGCATCCCCCGCCGCACCCCCTCCGCCCGCGCCGCGTCGTTGCAGACCTCCACGACGTTGCGGCCCAGCACCGCGGCCGGCACGGCCGTCGAGAGACCCTCCTCGGTCAGCGCCGCGACCACCGACCAGTCCGGGCACCAGACGACGAGCACACGGGCCGCCCCCGACGACCCCGAACCCGGCACGCCCGTGCCGTTCATCCCGCCCTCCCCACGTGCAGCTGGCCGTGGCGCGGCGGGGCCGCTCCGCGACGTACGGCGACACGCACGTGCCGCTCCTGCAGCCGACCGTCGCCGTGGTCGAGGCCCGTCCAACGACTCTCCTCGACCCCGATCCGCGCCTCGCAGCGCGGCCACTCCCCCCAGACCACCAGCACGGCCGAACGCTTGCGCAGCCGCGCCTCGACGATGCTCGCCGCCCGGGCGTCCACCCGCGTGCGGGGCCGCAGCACCACGAGGCGCACCACGTCGACGAGCGCCGCGGTCGCCTCGAGCCAGAGGTCGGCCGGGGCGGGGACGAGCACCGTGCGCGCGGGCTCGATCCCCAGCTCGACGGCCGCCTCCACCCCGAGGTCGGGCCAGCCGACCACCGCGGTCCACTCCCCGGCCGCCGAGGCACCGGCCATCATCAGCAGCGCCAGCCGCGCGGAGTCGACCCCGTAGACCGCCCCCGCCCGCAGCTGCACCAGCCCCGCCAGCGACGGATGGGTGGGCACGCCGAGCCGCGCGGGACCACCCTCGAGCGCCGCCACCTTCTGCCGCAGCCGCGCCACGACGTCACCCGGGGCATCGGGGCCGTCGGACGGGGCGAGAGCGGGAACGGACACCCCTCGATGATCGAACATTTGTTCGAACGCCGCAAGTCGGGATCCCCACCCCTCAGCACCGCCCCCTGGAGGCCGAGAGGCGTGCGGGAGCACGCTCTCAGGGCAGCGAGATCTCCGTGAAGACGGGCCGCCCGACCTCCGGGTCCGCGAGCAGCCGCGCCAGGTCGGTGGTGTTCCGCGACACGGAGACGAGCAGGCGACCGTTCGCGAGCGGCACCTCGGGATGGGCCAGCGGTGCGTACTGCAGGTCGCCCGTCCCCACGCCCGACGGCGCCGGCACCCGGTCGCCCGGGGTCCACGGACCCTCCGCGCTCGGCGCCGTCCAGACGGTCGCGAAGTCACCGAGGTCGCCGTCCTGCTTGGAGACCGCGACGAACCCGCCGCCCGAGCCGCCCGCACCGACCGCGTCCACCGACAGCGTCTGCGACACGCCTCCCCGTGCCGGCAGGACGGCCGTCGCGGCGTCGATGTCCGCCTGCCACGACGCCCCGTCCCAGAACTCCCACCGCGTCCGGTCGCGCGGGTCGTCGACGGGGGCGCGGGCGGCGTACAGCTCCCGTCCGAGCTCCCCCTCCACCTGCCGGGTGCCGTAGACCTGGAACCAGTCCCCCGCCACCGTCGCCGCCGCACCCCAGTTGACCTGGTCGAGCGCCGGGTCGTCGGGCGTCACCTCGACCACCTCCGCGAGCGTCGGCACGCCGTCCGCACCGACGGTGAACACGGCCGCGGAGGTGCCGAGGAAGGTGAAGGAGTACACCCCGTCCGCCGCGTCACCACGCTCCGTGCGCGCGGTCAGCACGACGAGCACGTCCGTGAGCCCCCGGTCGGCGTAGCTGCCGTGCGGCTCCAACGCCACCACCGACATCGGCCAGTGCACGACCTCGCCCGCGACCGAGCCGGCGCTGTCTGCCGCCCGCACGTCGGGCACGACCGCGCCGTCGTCCGCCGGCATCACCTGCGCGGCGCAGAAGCCGGACGTCACGACCATCGAGTTGGCGACGATCCGCGGGGCGTAGGCGTCGGTGCGCACCGTGTCGCCGAACACCCAGACCAGCCGGCCGTCCGCCAGCCGCGCGCTCGCGCCGATGTCGCCGGCCTGCCAGCCGGGGAGGTCGGCGGCCGCCAGGTACCCGTTCAGCTCCGCCACGCTCGTCCCCCGACCCGCCGGTGGGTCAGGGCACGTCTGGTCGAGCCGGTACGGCGCGGGAGCCGCCCCCACGCTCCCCGAGCCGCCCCCGTCCCCGTCCCCGGAGCCGCCGCCCCAGCACCCACCCAGCACGAGCACCAGCACGAGCACCAGCACCGACGCGGGCCGGAGTGGCCGGAGAACCCGGGAGGAGGGACGGGACGTCATGCACCCATCGTGGCACCCGGACCGCCGTTCCGCCCTCAGCAGAACACGGCGCCACCCGCACGACCGCGTGCCTACGATCGCGGCATGGGCGAGCTCCTGCGGATGACCTCGACGGCGCGCACGACGCGCACGGCACCCCGTCGGGTGCCGGCAGCCCCAGCAGCCCCGGCAGCCCCGGCAGCCCCGGAGCCGCTGTGGCGCGAGCTGACGGGCCGGGTGCTGCGGCGGCACCGCCACGAGCGCGGTCTCAAGGACCCCTCGTCGGAGATCCTCGCCGCAGCCGCGGGCGCCCTCGACCTGACGCTGCTCGACCTGACCACCGAGGTGGCCCGCGACCTCACCGCGGTCCGACCGGCAACCACCCGGCAGGCCGCCCTCCGCGGCCCGCTGGCGCTCGCCGCCTGACCGCCCCACCGGGTCGTGGGGGGGG
>DASWYU010000068.1:0-1786 GCA_036404795.1 Nocardioides sp.
CGAGGACGCTCCGGTACGGCGCGAGCGGCGCCGCGCCCGACCCCACGCCCTCCAGCAGGACCAGGGTGCGCGGTCCCACGGGCGGCACGACGTGCTCCTCCGCGAACCGACCCGCGTGCCAGTCGTAGCGGCGGTAGCGGCCCGCACCCCCGGCGGCCAGCGGTGCGAGCACCGCGTGCGCCACGCGGCCGGGGGCCGCACCCAGGCCGTCCCAGCCGTCGTACTGGTCGTCCATGTGCAGCGTCACCACGTCGTGGTGACCGCCCGCGGCGAGCCGGGCGGCCAGGGCGTCGGCGGCGGTCGTCTTCCCGGAGCCCGACGGGCCGTCGATGCAGACGAGCCGACCCGCGCCGAGCCGTGCGGGCGCGGCGGCGAGGAGCGTCGTGAGCGCGTCGAGGGTCGCCCGGGGGAGCGTGGCCGCCCCCGGGTCAGCCGAAGGCCTGGCCCGCGCCACGGTAGGTGACCACGGTCTCGGCGACCTGCTCGCCCGCGAGCAGGTGCGCGACGTCGGTGTGCTCGAACAGCTCGCCCGACTTCGCGTGGCGGAACCAGACGAGGTCGCCGATCCGCAGCAGGTCGGCGCCCGCCCCGACGAGCGGCGTCTGCACCTCGCCCGCCGCCTCCAGCGACGTCAGCTCGAGTCCCGGCGGTGCCCACGGCTGCACCTGGCGGTCGGGCCCCGCCGGACCGGAAGCGGTGTAGCCGCCCCCGTGCACCGTCACGGCGCCGGCTCGGGGGCGACGGGTGACGGGCAGTCCGACGTACGCCGCGGGACGGGGCCGGAACGAGCGGTAGTGGTCGAAGAGTCCGGGCACGAGGAGGCCCGACCCGGCCGTGACCTCCGTGACGCTCGGGTCGGCGGCCGACTCGGCGATCGAGCCGGACCCGCCGGCGTTGAGGAAGGTGAGGTCCGTGAGCTCGGAGAGACCGGCGACCACGCCGGCGCGGCGCTCGTGCAGCTGGCCCAGCGACGCCTGCTTGATGCGGCGGACGACGGCCATCCGGGGGCCCTGGCCGGGGACCCGGTCGGGAACTCCCGCGACCTGGCCCTCGTAGGTCATGACGCCCACGAGGGTGAAACCCGGACGCTCGACCACTGCGCGGGCGAGCGCCACGGTGGCGTCGACGCTGCGCAGCGGCGACCGCTGCGGGCCGACGTGCACACCGCCGGGCGCGTGGAGGCCCGCGTCGACGTCGAGCGCGACGCGCACCGGGACGGCCTTCGACGACCGGACGCTGTCGACGACGTCGAGGTGGGCGACGTCGTCGACCATGATCGTCACGGCGGCCGCGGCCGAGGGGGACGACGTCAACCGCAGCAGCGCCGGTCGGTCCACGGTCGGGTAGGCGACCACCACGTCGTCGCTGACCTGCTCCTCGACGAGCCACAGCGCCTCGCGCAGGGTGTAGCCGAGCACCCCGGAGAACCCGTCCCGCGCGAGCGCGCGGCGGATGAGTGCGGGCACGCGGAGGGACTTCGAGGCCACCCGGATCGGCGTCCCCGACGCGCGGGCGACGAGGTCGTCGGCGTTGGCGTCGAACGCGTCGAGGTCCACCACGGCGCACGGGGTCGCGGGCGCCGGCTCGAGCGCCGCCACGGCCTCGCTCAGCCGCGCCGCGAGCCGGTGGCGGTCCGCGAGCGAGGCGATCTGGGAGGCGACGTCACCGCGCGCCACGTCAGCTGATGCCCCGACGGCGCAGGATCGCCTCGATGTCGTCGAGGTCGTCGTCCGCAGCCGGCTTGCCGGCCGGGGCCGCGCCGCGCGGGGCGGCCGGCGCCTGGCGC
>DASWYU010000069.1:0-13908 GCA_036404795.1 Nocardioides sp.
CCGGGGGAGCCGGAGGTGCCGGTCAGGCGCCAGCCCGCCGGCTGCAGGTCGACGTCGAGCCCGGTCTGCAGCGCGAGCGCCCGCCCCGTCATCGCGGCGCCGGCGCCGCGGCCGGGCACCTCCGGCACGTACGGCAGCCCCGGTCCCGCGGCACCGTCGCCCCCGAGCACGTCGAGGACGACGCGGAGGGCTTCGTCGTACGCCGCCTGCTCGGCCCCCGGGTGGGAGCCGATGCCGGTCGCGAAGGTCATGCGGCCCGCCTCGTCGTCGCGATGGTGGCCGAGCCGACGACGCGCGTCCCGACATAGAACACCGCGGCCTGGCCGGGCGCCACGCCCTCCGCCGGCTCGAGGAGCTCCACCTCGACGGCCGTCTCGTCCCGCACCGTCAGCACCGCCGCGTGCTCCTCGCCGTGGGCGCGGAGCTGCACGGTGCACGACAGCGGTACGTCGCACGCCGGCGCCGCGTCGCACCACCGGGGCCGGATCCCGCTCAGGCCGTCGATGCGCAGGCCGGCGCGCGGACCGACCCGGACCGTGCCCGTGACCGGCTCGATGTCGAGCACGAAGCGCGGCTTGCCGTCGGGCGCCGGACGGCCGATCCGCAGGCCGCGGCGCTGGCCGATCGTGTAGCCGTAGGTGCCCGTGTGCTGCCCCAGCACCTCGCCGGTCGCGTCGTCGACGATGTCGCCGCCCCACTCCCCCGACGGCTGCGGCGAGCGGTCGCCGATCTTCTCCGCGAGCCAGCCCGCGTTGTCGCCGTCGGCGACGAAGCAGATGTCGTGGCTGTCCGGCTTGTCGGCGACGAGGAGCCCGCGGGCGGCGGCCTCGCGCCGTACGTCGGGCTTCGCCGTGCCCGCCAGCGGGAACAACGCGTGCCGCAGCTGGGTCTGGTCGAGCACGCCGAGCACGTAGGACTGGTCCTTCGCCGCGTCCGCCGCGCGGTGCAGCTCGACCAGCCCGGAGGTCGCCCCCGCACCGTCCCGCAGCTCCGCGTAGTGGCCGGTCGCCACCGCGTCGAACCCGAGCGCGAGCGCGCGGTCGAGCACGGCGGCGAACTTGATCCGCTCGTTGCAGCGCAGGCAGGGGTTGGGGGTGCGACCCGCGGCGTACTCGTCCATGAAGTCCGTGACCACGTCCTCGTGGAACTCCGCGCTGAGGTCCCACACGTAGAACGGGATCCCGATGACGTCCGCCGCCCGCCGGGCGTCGTTGCTGTCCTCGATGGTGCAGCAGCCGCGGGCGCCGGAGCGGTACGACGCGGGGTTGCGCGACAGCGCCAGGTGCACGCCCGTCACGTCGTGGCCGGCCTCCTTCGCGCGGGCCGCGGCGACCGCGGAGTCCACGCCGCCCGACATGGCGGCGACCACCCTCATCGGGGCCTCACCAGGACCTCACGGGGCCTCACCGGCGGACCCGGCGCGCCGCGCCGGCCCGCTCGACGGCGGGGCCGATCGCAGCGAGGAAGGCGTCGACGTCGGCGTCCGTGCTGCTGTGGCCCAGCGAGACGCGGAGCGCCTCCCGGGCGGCCTGCTCCTCGATGCCCATCGCGAGGAGCACGTGGCTGGGCTGCGGGACGCCGGCGGAGCACGCCGAGCCGGTCGACACCTCGACGCCCTGGGCGTCGAGGAGCATGAGCAGCGAGTCGCCCTCGCAGCCGCCGAAGCCGAGGTTCGCGATGCCGGGCAGCCGCTCCGCGCCGGCGCCCTGGAGCACCACGCCCGGCACGAGGTCACGGACGCCGTCGACGAGCCGGTCGCGCAGGTGGGCCAGACGCGTCGCCGACTCGGCCTGCTCCTTGACGGCGATCTCGTAGGCCGCGGCGAGCCCCGCGATCGCGGGCACGCCGACGGTGCCGCTGCGGAGGTCCCGCTCCTGGCCGCCCCCGTGGAGCAGGGGCGTGAGCTGCACCCCGCGCCGGGCGACGAGCACGCCCACGCCGTGGGGGCCGCCGACCTTGTGTGCGGTCGCGGCCAGCAGGTCGACCCCGGAGGCGTCGAACGAGACCGGCACGGCGCCGACCGCCTGGACGGCGTCCGTGTGGAACGGCACGTCGTGCTCGTGGCACAGCGCGGCGAGGCGCTCGACCGGCTGCAGCACCCCCGTCTCGTTGTTGGCCCACATGACCGAGACGAGGGCGACGTCGTCGCCCAGGGCCGCAGCGAGCGCGTCGGGGAGGACCCGTCCCTCGGGGTCGACCGGCAGCAGCTCGACGCGCGCACCCTCGTGGGCCTCGAGCCAGTGGGCGGCGTGCAGCACGGCGTGGTGCTCGACGGCGGACACGAGCACGCGCCGCCGCGCGGGGTCGACGGCGCGCCGCGCCCGGTAGACGCCCTTGAGCGCCAGGTTGTCGGACTCCGTGCCGCCCGACGTGAACACGACCTCGCTCGGCCGGCAGGCGAGCGACTCGGCGACGCTCTCCCGCGACTCCTCGAGCACGCGACGCGCGTCGCGCCCCGCGCCGTGGAGCGACGCGGGGTTGCCGGTGGCGCCGAGGTGCGCGAGCAGTGCGTCGCGCGCCTGGGCGCGGAGCGGGCTGGTCGCGGCGTGGTCGAGGTAGGCGGGCATGGCGCGGACCAGCGTACGCCGCACCCCGCCCTGACGCCGGTTCGCCGTCACTCGCGGACGGGGCGCTCCACGACGGCCCGGACGACGAGTCCCGCCACCAGCGCCCAGAACGCCGCGCCGATCCCGCCGACGCTGAGGCCGCCCGCCGCGACGAGGAACGTGACGACCGCGCTGGTGCGCGTCGCCGCGTCCGCGAGGGCCGCGGCGACCGCCGCGCCGAAGGCGCCGAGCAGCGCCAGGCCCGCGACCGTCTCCACGAGGCCGCCCGGCGCCGCGGCCGTCACGCTCGACAGCGCGCCGGAGGCGAGCGCGAGCACGACGTAGGTCACACCCGCGCTGACGGCGGCGATCCAGCGCCGGTCCCGGTCGGGGCCGGCCTCCTCCCCCGCGGCCAGCGCCGCGGAGATGGCCGCCAGGTTGATGGCGTGGCCTCCGAACGGGGCCCCCACGGCCGTGCCGACGCCGGTGACGGCCATCGACGAGCGCCAGGGTGCGTCGTACCCGAAGGAGCGGAGCACCGCGACCCCCGGCACGTTCTGCGAGGCCATGGTGACGACGTAGAGCGGCAGCGCGATCCCGATGAGGGCCGCCGGGGTGAACGCGGGCGTGGTCCACGTCAGCGTCGGGGCGAGCGAGCCCGTCACGGGCGTGTCCGTGCGCACCAGCTCGACCGCGATGACGACGAGCGCCGCCGCGAGGGCGGCCGGCACCGACCAGCGCGGGGCCCACCGCACGACGGCGAGCCAGACGAGCACCACGGGCAGCGCGAGCGCCGGCACGTCGGCCACCGCCTCGACGGGCGCCAGCACCAGCGGCAGCAGCACCCCCGCGAGCATCGCCTGCGCCACGCCCGTGGGGATCCGGGCGACGAGGCGGCCGAGCCACCCGACGTACCCCGTCGCCACGAACAGCGCACCCGCCACCACGAAGGCACCGACCGCGGCGGGCCAGCCGCCGTCCACGACACCCGTGCCGACGAGCAGCGCGGCGCCCGGCGTCGACCACGCGAGGGTGATCGGGATGCGGTGCCACAGGGCGAGACCGATGATCCCGGCCGCGAACGCCAGCGTCAGCGCGAGCAGTCCCGAGGCCGCCTCCTCCGGCGACGCGCCCACGGCCCGGAGGCCGGCGAGGACGACCGCGAACGAGGAGGTGAACCCGACGACCGCGGTGACGACACCGGCGAGGACGGGCGCGGCGAGGTCACGGCCGCCGGCGGACGCGGTCACGGTGGCCTCAGAGCAGCACGAGGTCGTCGCGGTGGACGATCTCGCGCTCGTACTCGGCACCCAGCTCCGCCGCCAGGTCCGACGTGGACCGACCGGCGAGGCGCGGGATCTCCTCCGCGTCGAAGTTGACGAGACCGCGGGCGACCGCCACCCCGTCGGGCCCGACGAGGTCGACCGGGTCGCCCGCGTGGAAGACGCCGGAGGCGCCCGTCACGCCGGCGGCGAGCAGCGAGGCCCGCCGGCCCAGGACGGCCCGCACGGCGCCCGTGTCGAGCAGCAGCGTGCCCTTGCCCTCGGTGGCGTGGCGCAGCCAGAGCAGCCGGGTGGGGCGGCGCTTGCCGGTGGGGTGGAACAACGTGCCGACCACGTCGCCGGCGAGCGCGGCCGCGGCCTTCGGCGCCGAGGTGAGCACGACGGGGATCCCGGCGCCGGTGGCGATCCGGGCGGCCTCGACCTTCGTGACCATGCCGCCCGTGCCGACCCCGGCGGACCCGACCGAGCCGATCGAGACGCCGGCGAGGTCGTCGTCGGAGCGCACGTCGGGGAGCAGCGAGGTGCCGGGCAGCGCCGGGTTGCCGTCGTAGAGGCCGTCCACGTCGGAGAGCAGCACCAGCAGGTCGGCGTGCACGAGGTGGGCGACGAGCGCGGCGAGGCGGTCGTTGTCGCCGAACCGGATCTCCTGCGTGGCGACCGTGTCGTTCTCGTTGACGATCGGCAGCACGCCGAGCTCGAGCAGCTTCGCGAAGGTCTGGTGGGCGTTGCGGTAGTGCGAGCGGCGCGTCACGTCGTCGACGGTGAGCAGCACCTGGCCGGTGGTGACGCCGTACGACGCGAGTGCCGCCGTGTACTGCGCGACCAGCAGCCCCTGGCCCACCGACGCGGCCGCCTGCTGCGCGGCGAGACCCTTCGGGCGGCGCTTCAGCCCGAGCGGCGCGAGGCCCGCCGCGATCGCGCCGGAGGAGACGAGCACGACCTCGACGCCGCGGGCGCGGACCGCCGCGAGCGCGGTGACGAGCGCCTGCAGCCGCTCCGGGTCGATGCCGCCGGCGGCCGTCGTCAGCGACGACGAGCCGACCTTCACGACGACGCGGCGCGCCGTCGTGACCGCCTCGCGCGTCACCGCTCCCCGCCGCGGGAGGGGTCGTCCTCGCTCCACCCGAGGTCGTCGTCGGCCGGCGGCGCGACCGGGGGCGCATCCGGGTCGTCGGCGCCGCCGATCTCGTAGGACATCGGCCCGTCGACACGACGTGCCACGTCGGCGCGCGCCTCGCCCTCGGCACGGTCCTCGAAGCCCTCGTCGATCGCGCGGCGGCGGCTGGCGGCCGGGCGCTCCTCGGTGAACCGCTGGTCCTCGCCTCGCCGGCCGAGCATCTCCGCGCCGGCGTCGATGCCCGGGCGGAAGTCGAAGACGACGGAGTTGTCCGGGTGCCCGATCAGCACTGTGTCACCCTCGACGGCGCCGAGCTTCACCAAGCGCTCCTCGACCCCGAGCCGGTTGAGCCGGTCGGCGAGGAAGCCGACGGCCTCGTCGTTGCTGAAGTCGGTCTGCCGCACCCAGCGCTCGGGCTTCGTGCCCCGCACGCGCCAGCCCTCGCCGGTCGCGGTGACCGTGAACTCCTCGGAGCCG
This sequence comes from Nocardioides sp., assembly GCA_036404795.1. Classification (GTDB taxonomy): domain Bacteria; phylum Actinomycetota; class Actinomycetes; order Propionibacteriales; family Nocardioidaceae; genus Nocardioides. The sequence goes on from DASWYU010000069.1 coordinate 5,424, forward strand.
TCCGCCCCGCCGGGGCGCAGCACGATGCGCGTCGCCTCGACGACGGGGCGCGCGGCGCGGGCGTCCTGCACGATCCGCGCCATGGCGAAGGTCAGCTCGCGCACGCCGGACCCCGAGGCGGCGGAGACGAGGTGGACGGCGAGCCCGCGCGCCGTCAGGTCCTCGACGACCATGTCGGCGATGTCGGCCCCGTCGGGCACGTCGACCTTGTTGAGCGCGACGAGCCGCGGCCGGTCCTCGAGGCCGCCGTAGCGGGCCAGCTCGTTCTCGATGACGTCGAGGTCGTCGACCGGGTTGCGGCCCGGCTCGATGCTGGCCGTGTCGATGACGTGGACGAGCGCGGCACAGCGCTCGATGTGGCGGAGGAAGTCGTGGCCGAGGCCGCGGCCCTCGCTGGCGCCCTCGATGAGACCGGGCACGTCGGCCACCGTGAAGACCGTGTCGCCGGCGGTGACGACACCGAGGTTCGGGACCAGGGTCGTGAAGGGGTAGTCCGCGATCTTCGGCCGCGCCCGCGACATCGCGGCGATCAGCGACGACTTGCCGGCGCTGGGGAACCCGACGAGCCCGATGTCGGCGACGACCTTCAGCTCGAGGCTGATCGTCAGCTCGTCACCCGGCTCGCCGAGCAGCGCGAAGCCCGGGGCCTTGCGCTTCGCGGACGCGAGCGCCGCGTTGCCGAGGCCGCCGCGACCGCCCTGCGCGACCACCATCTCCGTGCCGGCGCCGACCAGGTCGGCCAGGAGCGCCCCGTGCTCGTCGCGCACCACCGTGCCGTCCGGAACCGGCAGCACGAGGTCGCCGCCGTGGGCGCCGTTGCGGTGCGCACCGGCGCCGTGGCCGCCGTGCTCGGCGCGACGCTTCGGGCTGTGGTGGTAGTCGAGGAGCGTCGTCACGTTGCCGTCGACGCGCAGGATGATCGACCCGCCGGGGCCGCCGTTGCCGCCGTCGGGGCCGCCGAGCGGCTTGAACTTCTCCCGGTGCACCGACGCGACGCCGTTGCCGCCGCGTCCCGCCGCCACGAGGAGGGTCACGCGGTCGACGAAGGTGGGGACGGCCATGGGCGTGCTCCTCGGATAGCCGACGCGCTCAGCGACGGACGGGTGGTGCCAGAAAAGAGGAAGGGCGCCCCGTGACCGGGACGCCCTTCACTCGAGTGCTGCGGGAAGCGAGCGTCAGCTCACTCGCCCGGAACGATGTTCACGACACGACGGCCGCGACGGGTGCCGAACTCGACCTTGCCGGCAGCGAGCGCGAACAGCGTGTCGTCGCCGCCACGGCCGACGCCGTTGCCCGGGTGGAAGTGGGTGCCCCGCTGGCGGACGATGATCTCGCCGGCGTTGACGAGCTGGCCGCCGTAGCGCTTGACGCCCAGACGCTGCGAGTTGGAGTCGCGACCGTTCTTGGTGGACGCGGCGCCCTTCTTGTGTGCCATCTGTTCAGTCCTTCGTGAAGTCGAGCGGAGGGAGAGCGCAGCTCAGAGCGAGATGCCGGTGACCTTGACCTGGGTGTACTTCTGGCGGTGACCCTGGCGCTTCTTGTAGCCGGTCTTGTTCTTGTACTTCTGGATGATGATCTTCGGGCCCTTGGAGGCGCCGACGACCTCGGCCGTCACGGAGGCCTTGTCCAGACCGGTCGCCGAGACGGTCTCGCCGTCGACGACGAGCACCACCGGAAGGGTCAGCGACTCGCCGACCGCCACCTCGGTCTTGTCGATCTCGATGACGTCGCCGACGGCAACCTTCTGCTGCTTGGCGCCTGCGCGCACGATCGCGTACACCGCGGTCTCCTTCGTCATTGCTCTTTACGCTTCGGTCTGCTGGTGCACCGCACAGCGCGACCTCCGATGCTTCCGGAAGCCGTACGCCGAGGGCGGCGCCACGCAGAAACGGTGCGCAGCGAGCACACCGAGGGTCAATAGTACGGAAGCCGCGCCGCTTCGGCAAAACGTTGCGAGCGGACAACCGGTGACGCCCGAGCCATCCTCCCCGATCCGCGCACGAGAGCCGAATCGGGGTGACCTCGGGGTGACATTGTCGACTCGATCTAAGTAAGGGGCCTTCGCTCGCTTTCATCGGATCAATCGGACTCGGCCGGTCTTCACGCGGAGGACACCCATGCCTCGTCCGCTCACCGTCCGGGCGCCGTTGGGCCTGCCTCCGGCCATGGACCACGTCTCGGTCGCCCAGCGCATCCTCGACGTCGCGGAGGTCCGCCCCGACCACCCGGCGGTCGTGTCGCCCGGGACGTCCTGGACCTTCGCCGAGCTGGCGGACCGCGTCCGGGCGGTGGCCGCCGGTGTCCGGGACCTCGGCGTGCCGCCGGGCACCCCCGTCGGCCTCCTCGTCGGCCAGGACGCCGCCGGGGTCGCCGCACTGATCGGCCTCACCGGCGCCGGCCCTACCCCGGCCCCGCCACCCTCCTCCACACCCGCGACCACGAGCCCCGTCGCGCGGGCTGGGGGGCGCTCTACCCGCACGACCTGACGACCGCCGTCCTCGAAAGCGACCACAACGCGGTCCTCACCCCAGCCCACGTGGGCCAGGTCGCGGACGCCGTCGTCCCGGCCCTCCTCAGCCCCTCCGACCCCGAGCGAGACCCCCGATGACCCTCACGACCACCCCCACCCCGACCTCGCCGGACACCACCGGCGACGCCCGCCGGGCGTACGTCGCCGCCGGTCTCGGCTGGACCCTCGACGGCATGACCTGGACGCTCTACGGGTTCGCGATCACCGTCGCGGGCTTCAGCTTCGGGCTCTCCGCGACCGACGCCATCAGCGTGTTCGGGTGGATCACCGCGGCCAGCGTGATCGCCTCCGCCGTCGGCGGCGTCGTCGGCGGCGTCCTCGCGGACCGCTACGGCCGGGCCCGCGTGCTCACGTGGACGATCCTCGGCTACAGCCTCTTCACCGCCCTCCGAGGGCTTCACCTTCGGTGCCGAGTGGGCGGTGGGCGCCGCCTTGGTCGCCGAGTACGCGCCCGCCGCGCGTCGCGGGCTGTTCGCCGCGCTCGTGCACACCGGCTACAGCTGGGGCTGGGCGATGTCGACGGTGGCCTACCTCGTCATCTTCCACACGTTCGAGCCCGATGTCGCGTGGCGCTACCTGTTCCTCGTCGGTCTGCTGCCCGCGCTCCTGGCGATCTGGGTGCGGCTCACGGTGCGTGACCGCGTGCCCGCGACCGGGAAGGGTGCCCCGCTCGCGTTCGGTCGCCTCTTCCGCGACGGTCGGGCGCGCACGACGATCCTGTGCACGCTCCTCGGCGCCGGCGCGCAGGGCATCTTCTACTCCGCGTTCGTCTTCATGCCGATCTACCTCGCCCGGGTGCGCGAGCTGCCGATCGGCACCAACGCGCAGGCGATCTTCTCGATCATCGCCGGCTGCATCGTCGGCATCGCCGCTATCGGCCCCGTGACGATCGGGTCGGTGTCCGCCGGACTCGGGCTCGGCACCGTCATCGTGATCATCGGCGTCGCGTCCTGCGTCCTCGCGCTCGTCGCGCTCTGGCAACTGCCCGAGACCCGCGGCATCGAGATCCTCGACGACGCCGGGCACGCCGGGCACGCCGGGCACGCCGGGGCGGCTACGGCGCGGTGAGGAAGTCCGCCACGAGGTCGTGGTAGCCGGGCGGGGTCAGCAGGAACGAGTCGTGACCCCACGGCGAGGCGACCTCGTGGTGACGCACCGCGAGGCCGGCCGCGGCGAGCCGGTCGACGAGGAAGGCGGAGTGCGCCGTACCGAAGCGCCAGTCGGAGTCGAAGCTGATCGCCAGCACGCGGGGGTCGCCGGAGGCGACGGCCGGCGCGAAGCCGGGATCCGCGAACGGGTCGAAGCGGTCGAGGAGCCGGGTGAGCACGAGGTAGGAGTTCGCGTCGAACCGGCGCACGAACGCGTCGCCCTGGTGCTGGAGGTAGCCCTCGATGCCGGCGCGGCCGTACTTCGCCTCGAGCCCCTGCGCGGAGACGTAGGTGATGTGGGCCATCATCCGCGCCACCTTGAGGCCGCGGGCGGGGGTGGTGCCGTGCTCGGCGTAGCGGCCCCCGTGGAAGTCCGGATCGGAGGTGATGGCCTCACGGGCGACGGAGGAGAACCCGATGTTCTCGGCGGTGAGGCGGGCCGTCGCCGCGACGAGCACGGCCCGCTGCAGCCGGCCGGGTTCGTCGGCCAGCCACTGCAGCACCTGCATGCCACCCAGCGAGCCGCCGACGCCCGCGTGGACCGCGCCGATCCCGAGGTGGTCGAGGAGCCGGCGGTGCACCGCGACGAGGTCGGCGACGTGGAGCTCGGGGAAGTCGGGCCCGTGGGCCCGACCGGTGGCCGGGTCGAGGGAGGACGGTCCCGTCGTCCCCCGGCACCCGCCGAGCAGGTTCGGTGAGACGACGAAGAAGCGATCGGTGTCGACGGCCCGGCCCGGCCCGATCAGGTTGTCCCACCACCCCCGGCGGTCGGGGTCCCCGTGGTGGCCGGCGGCGTGGGCGTCGCCCGTCAGCGCGTGCGCGACGAGCACGACGTTGTCGCGGGCGGCGTTGAGCTCGCCGTACGTCTCGTAGGTCACCTCGACGTGCGGCAGCACGCCGCCGTCGGTCAGCGGGAGCGGGTGCTCCGGCGTCGCGACGACGGCGTGCTGCGGGGTGACGAGACCCAGTCCCCCACCCGGGCCCGCTGCGCCACTCACCTCGGACAGGTCACTTGGCCTGCGCGAGCGCCTGGTCGAGGTCGGCGATGAGGTCGTCGACGTTCTCGATGCCGATCGAGAGGCGCACGAGGTCCTCCGGCACGCCCGCGGCCTCCAGCTCCTCGGCCGTCAGCTGGCTGTGGGTCGTGGTGGCGTTGTGGATCGCGAGCGACTTGGCGTCGCCGATGTTGGCGAGGTGGCTGAACAGCTCCAGCGCCTCGACGAACCGCTTGCCCCCGTCGCGGCCGGACTTCACGCCGAAGCTGACGAGACCGCCGTACCCCTTCCCCGTGAAGATGCGGTCCGCGACCTCCTTGGACGGGTCGCCCTCGAGACCCGGGTAGCTCACCCAGGCGACCGCCTCGTGGCCCTGGAGGTGCTGGGCGACGCGCAGCGCGTTCTCGCTGTGCCGCTCGAGGCGCAGGTGGAGCGTCTCGAGGCCCTGGAGGAACAGCCACGAGTTGAGCGGCGCGACGGCGGCACCGGTGTTGCGCAGCAGCACCGTGCGGGCCCGGATGATGTAGGCGAGGTTGCCGACGGCCTCGGTCCACACGACGCCGTGGTAGGCCGCGTCGGGCTGCGTGAGCCCCGGGAACCGCTCCGCGTGCGCCGCCCAGTCGAAGTTGCCGGAGTCGACGATGATGCCGCCGACGGACGTGCCGTGGCCGCCGATGTACTTCGTCGCCGAGTGCACCGCGACGTCCGCGCCGTGGTCGAAGACCCGCGCCAGGTAGGGCGTCGGCGTCGTGTTGTCGACGATGAGCGGCAGGCCCTGCGCGTGCGCGGCGTCGGCCCAGGCCCGGATGTCGACGACGTTGAGCCGCGGGTTGCCGATCGTCTCCGCGAAGACCAGCTTGGTCTTCTCGTCGACCGCGGCGGCGAGCTCCTCGGGCTTCGCGGGGTCGACGAACCGGACCTCGATGCCGAACTGCGGCAGCGTGTGGGCGAACAGGGCGTAGGTGCCGCCGTAGAGCGTCGAGAGCGCCACGATGTTGTCGCCCGCGTAGGTCAGGTTCAGCACCGCGTAGGTCACCGCCGACGAGCCGGACGCCGTCGCGAGCGCGCCCACGCCGCCCTCGAGCTGCGTCAGGCGGTCCTCGAACACCGACTGCGTCGGGTTCATGATCCGCGTGTAGATGTTGCCGGGCACCGACAGGTTGAACAGGTTCGCCGCGTGCTCGGTGTCGTCGAAGACGTAGGACGTCGTCTGGTAGATCGGCACCGCCCGCGCGTTCGTGGCGGAGTCCGGCTCCTCCTGCCCGGCGTGCACGGCGAGGGTCTCGGGACGGTAGGTCATGGCTGCACCTTTCGGGAGGGCCGCTGCGGCTCTGCGCGGTCTATGTCCTGCAACCTAGTGGTCATTGCCCCGCAGGCAAGGGCTTCCCGCGGTGTGGACCCCCCTTGACGAGTCGTGGACCCAGCACGACGGAATCCGTCGCGCTGGGGCCACGACCCTCCTGGAGCGGGTCAGTCCTCGCGGGGTGCTGCCGGCGGTACGGCGCGCTGCCGCGTCCGGGTGACCACCGTGACGGCGGGTGCCGGCGCGGTCGGGGCGACGGGGGCTGCCGGCTCCGCCGTCGGGTCGACGGTCAGCACGACCGCCTCGCGCGTCGGGACGACCGTCGCCGTGCGCGTCGTGCGCTGCACCGAGCGGACCACCGGGGCGGCGGGCTCGGCCTCCGGCTCGGAGGCCACGGGCTCGGAGGCCACGGGCTCGACGTCGACCGTCGGCTCGGTGGTCGGCTGCTCGGTGGTCGGCTGCTCGGTGGTCGGCTCGTCCGCGGGCTGCTCGTCGGCCGGTGCCGCCGGCGCGTGGGCCGACGCGGCGGCGATGCGCGCGACCGCGGCGATCTCCGCCGGGTTCGGCTTCACCGCGGGGGTCGGCGTCGGGGTCGGCGTGGACGACTTGTCGCCGTCGCCACCGCGACCCCGGCCGCGACGACGACCCGAGCGGCGCTCGCCGTCCCCGTCGCCACCGCCGTTGTCACCGTTGCCGCGGTTGTTCCCGCCGCCCCGGTTGTCGTTGCCGCCGCCCTTGGGCTCGATCGGGTGGTCGTGCAGCACGATGCCGCGGCCCTGGCAGTGGGAGCAGTTCTCGCTGAAGGCCTCGACGAGACCCGTGCCGATGCGCTTGCGCGTCATCTGCACGAGACCGAGCGAGGTGACCTCGGCGACCTGGTGACGGGTGCGGTCCCGGCCGAGGCACTCGACGAGGCGCCGCAGCACCAGGTCGCGGTTGTTCTCGAGCACCATGTCGATGAAGTCGATGACGATGATGCCGCCGATGTCGCGCAGCCGGAGCTGGCGCACCATCTCCTCCGCGGCCTCGAGGTTGTTCTTGGTGACCGTCTCCTCGAGGTTGCCGCCGGAGCCGGTGAACTTGCCGGTGTTGACGTCGACGACCGTCATCGCCTCGGTGCGGTCGATGATCAGCGAGCCGCCCGAGGGCAGCCAGACCTTGCGGTCGAGCCCCTTCGCGATCTGCTCGTCGATGCGGTAGCGCTCGAAGACGTCCTTGCTGATGTTCGCCGTCGGGTCGGGCACGTGCTGCTCGAGCCGCTCCGCGAGGTCGGGGGCGACGTGCTGCACGTAGGACGACACCGTCTCCCACGCCTCGTCACCCTCGACGACGAGCTTCGAGAAGTCCTCGGTGAACAGGTCGCGGACGACCTTGAGGGTGAGGTCGGGCTCGCCGTACAGCAGCTGCGGCGCACCGCCCTTGCCGGACGCCTTCGCCTCGATGTCCTCCCAGCGCGCCTTGAGCCGCTCCACGTCGCGGGTCAGCTCGTCCTCGCTGGCCCCCTCGGCGGCCGTGCGCACGATGACGCCGGCGCTCGCCGGAACGATCTCCTTGAGCAGCGTCTTGAGGCGCGCGCGCTCGGTGTCGGGGAGCTTGCGGGAGATGCCGCTCGTCGTGCCGTCCGGGACGTAGACCAGGAAGCGGCCGGCCAGGCTGACCTGACTGGTGAGGCGGGCGCCCTTGTGGCCGACCGGGTCCTTCGTGACCTGCACGAGGACGGTCTGGCCCGAGGAGAGCACCGACTCGATCTTGCGCGGCTGGCCCTCCTTGTGGCCGAGGCTCGACCAGTTGACCTCACCGGCGTACAGCACCGCGTTGCGGCCCTTGCCGATGTCGATGAACGCCGCCTCCATAGAGGGCAGCACGTTCTGCACGCGACCGACGTAGACGTTGCCGATGAGGGAGGTCTGCGACTCGCGTGCCACGTAGTGCTCGACGAGGACCTTGTCCTCGAGCACGGCGATCTGCGTCAGCTCCTCCTTCTGGCGCACCACCATCACGCGCTCGACGGCCTCGCGGCGCGCCAGGAACTCGGCCTCGCTGGCGATCGGGGCGCGGCGACGGCCGGCCTCGCGACCCTCGCGACGGCGCTGCTTCTTCGCCTCGAGCCGCGTCGAGCCGGAGACCGCGGTGATCTCGTCCTCGATCGACCGGCCCTGGCGGACCTTCGTGACGGTGTTCTCCGGGTCGTCGTTCGCGCCCCCGGAGGAGTCGCCCGACCGACGACGGCGACGACGGCGACGCGACGACGAGCTGCCGCCCTCGTCGCCGGAGTCGGCGTCCTCGCCCTCGGCGCTGTCGTCGTCCTTCTCGCCGTCGCCCTTGTCCGACGGGTCGGTCTTCTCGCCCTTGTCCGAGCGGTCACCGCGGCCGCGGCCACGACCGCCCCGCGACGACGTCCGCTGGCCGGGCTCGGCGTCCTCGTCGGCGTCGCCCGCCGACGTGTCGGTGGCCTCGGCGGCGTCATCGCCGGCGTCGGTGGCGTCGTCCGTGGAGTCGTCGCCACCGT
>DASWYU010000070.1:0-6725 GCA_036404795.1 Nocardioides sp.
CGCGGCGGCGTCGACGCCGGAGCGCGCGCCGTCCTCGTGGAAGCCCCAGCCGTGGTAGGCCCCCGCGAACGCCATCCGCGGCGTCTCGCACTCGCCGAGCCGCGCCTGGGCGGCGACCGACGAGCGGGTGTAGAGCGGGTGCTCGTACTCCATCGTGTCGATCACGGTGGCCGGGTCCACCAGGTCGAGGCCGCCGAGCGTGACGAGGAAGCGGGTGTCGGGGGCGCCGGGGAGGTGCGGCACGCGCATGAGGCGCGAGAGGTCGTAGGTGAGCGTGACGGGCCCACCGCGCTCCTCGGGCGACGGCAGCTCGGCCAGTCGCGCCGGGTCGCGGCGCAGGTAGTTCCACGAGGCCCGCGCCTTCTCCTGCCGGGGCAGGAGCGAGGTGTCGGTGTGGAGCTGGGCAGTGTTCGGGGTGTAGGTGAGCGCGCCCAGCACCTCGCGCTGCGCGGCGGTCGGGGCGGCGAGCATCGCGAGCGCCTGGTGGGGGTGCGTGGCCACGACGACCGCGTCGTACGTCGCGACCTCGCCGTTGCCGTCGGTGAGCCGGACCCCGTCGCCGGTCTCCTCGAGGCTCGTCACCTTGGTGCCGACGCGGACGTCGGGGAGGGTCGCGGCGAGGCGCGCGACGTACTCCCGCGAGCCCCCGGTCACCGTGCGCCACTGCGGGGAGCCGTAGATCCCGAGCATGCCGTGGTGGTCGAGAAAGCGGAACAGGTAGCGCGCCGGGTAGTCGAGCGCCTGCGCCGGGTCGGTCGACCACACGCATGCGACGAGGGGCTCGGCGAAGTGCGTGCGGAAGGTGCGGGAGAAGCGGCCGGCGTCGAGGAACTCGCCGAACGTGACCCGCGCGTCGGCGTCGCTCGCCTCGGACTCGAGCAGGCGGCGGGCGCGGCGGTGGAAGCGCGGGATCTCGGTGAGCATCCGCAGGAACGTCGGACGCGCCGCGTTCCGCCAGGTCGGGAAGAGGCCCGCGAGCTGCAGGGCGCCGGCCCACTCGAGGCCGTGGGGCCCTGCGGCGTCGTCGCGGATCGACATCGACATCTCGGACTCCTGCGTCGCCACGCCGAGCTCGGCGAAGATCCGCAGCAGCACCGGGTAGGTGCGCTCGTTGTGCACGATGAAGCCGGTGTCGATCGGCACGAGCTGCTCGCCGCCGCGCCCGTCGGGGACGGGCACGAGGTGGGTGTCGGCGTGCCCGCCGAGGCGGTCGTCGGCCTCGTAGAGGGTGACGTGGGCGGTTGTCGAGGCGACGTACGCCGCGGTCAGCCCGGCCACGCCGGAACCGACCACGGCGACCCGTCGCGGGGTCGTGCTCACGCGTCCTCGAGGGCGAAGAAGGCGACGGGGTCGGTGCTCGGTTGCTCCGATCCGTGGGGGGCGGGCTCGACGGTGATGCCGATGCCCTGCGCGCCGGTGCCGTCGCCCTCGAGGAGGACGGTGTTGTCCTCGCCCTCCGGCATCAGACCGGCGCGGACCATCGACCCTTCGCCGTCCTGGTACCAGAGCTCGTAGAGCTTGCCGGCCGGAGCGGCCGGCATGCCGTCGGTGACGAGGACGGCCTTGCCGAGCGACGGCGACCAGTGCACGGACGCCCGGGTGCCCTCCGGGAGGGTGGTGGACGCGTCGACGATGCGCACGTCGGAGGCCGTGAGCACCTCCTGCACCTCGTCGGCGGGCTCGTCGGTCGGCTCCTGGGGGTCGGCCTCCTGCGAGGTGCCGTCGGCGTCGCCGTCGATCTGGCTGATCCCGACGCCGACACCGCCGGCGACGATCAGTGCTGCAGCAGCCGCGACCAGCGCCGTGCGAAACCGGCGCCGCCGCAGCGGCACCACCGTTCCGGCGCGCTCCGGGAGCGCTTCCGTCTCGGGGCCGTGCTGGACCAGGGGAGGCAGGGGGCGGATCTGGGTGATCCCGGCCAGCACCGCGGCGCGGACGCCCGGGGACGGCTCGGTCTCCGTGATCGCGGGGAGGAGCGCGGCCGCCTCCCGCAGGGAGTCGACCTCCTCGCGGCACGCCGGGCACTCGGCCAGGTGCTGCTCGAAGCCGGCGCGCTCCTCGGCGGAGAGAGCGTCCACCGCGTAGGCGCCCGACAGGGCGTGGATGTCGTTCACTGGCCCACTCCCATCGCGTCGCGCAGCCTGATCAGGCCGTCCCGGATCCGTGTCTTGGCGGTGCCCACCGGCAGGTCGAGCATGGTGGCCACCTCCGTGTGCGTGTAGCCGCCGAAGTAGGCGAGCTTCACGGCTTCGTGCTGGACGGGAGTCAATGCTCCCAGAGCCGTCCGCACACGCTGCGCCTCGAGGGAGCTGTGGGCCGCCTCGGCGGTCGCATCGTGGTCGATCGGCTGGTTCTGCTGCTGGTAGGAGGTGTCCCGGCGGCTGGAGGCCTCCGCGGACCGCACCCGGTCGACCGCCTTGCGATGGCCGATCGTCATGAGCCAGGAGAGCGCGGAGCCGCGAGCCGGGTCGAATCGGCTCGCGGTCCGCCACACCTCGAGGAACGCCTCCTGCGTGACCTCCTCGGCCTGCGCGGGGTTGCGCACCACGCGGAGGACGAGGCCGTGCAGTCGGGCCGAGGTCGCGTCGTACAGCTCGGCGAACGCCTGCTCGTCCCCCAGGGAGGAACGGCGCAGCAGGTCCGCGAGCCGGGACCCCGCCTCGTCGGGCGGGTCGGCGGCCGGGGCACGGCCGCCCGTGCCCTCCGGCTGATCGCCGGAGGGCACGGAACGGAGGGTCGTCATGAGGAAGATTCTCCCCTAGAGCTCAGAAGCCCGTGGTCACTCGGTGGTGGCCGCCGGCATGAGCACGGAGTCGATGACGTAGACGGTCGCGTTCGCCGTCTGGATGCCACCGCACAGGACGGTCGCCTCGGTGCCCTCGGCGCCGACGGTCATGCCGGACGAGTCACCGGTGACGGTGATCTCGGGGCCGGCGAACGAGTCGTAGGTGCCGGCGATGGCGTCGGGCTCGAGCCGCTCGCCGAGCACGTGGTAGCCGAGGACGGCGCCGAGCGCCTCCGGGTCGGCCGTCAGCGACTCCAGCGCCGCGGGGTCGACGGCCTCGAAGGCCGGGTCGTACGGCGCGAAGACCGTCAGCGCCTCGGCGCTGTTGAGCGTGTCCGCGAGACCCGGGACGAGGCCGACCGCGCCGACGAGCTGGGTGAGCAGCGGGTTGTTGCCGGCGGCGGTGGCGACCGGGTCGACCGTCATGCCGTCGAGCGATCCGGCGCCGGAGGCGGGGATCTGGTCACAGGCGGCACCGAAGGTGGTGTCGTCCGTGGCGCCCTCGGACTCGGTCATGCCCGGGTCCTCGGTCATGCCGGCGTCGTCGGACGTCTCGCTGGAGCCGGGGTCGGACGTGCCGTCGTTCGAGTCGTCGTCGGCGTCGTCGCCGCAGGCCGCGAGGCCGACCGACATGGTCAGGGCGAGAGCGGCGATACCGCTGGCGCGACGCATCGTGGAGCGGCGGGCGAGAGTCTTCATGGTGCGGCCTTCCTGTCGTGGCTGACTGTCGGAGGTGGTTCGCCGCCCGTGCCGGGGCGGATTGGAACTTCTGGAAAAAAGTTCGGAGTCCGGTCAGGCGACCATGACGGCACGCGTGTGGAAGCCGCTGGAGCCCTCGGGGAACGGCGACATGCGCACGTCGGTCTGCACCTCACCGTTCGCGTCGGTCGCGCGCACGGTGAACGCGTGGTTGCCCGAGTCGGTGGCCTCCCACTCGTAGTACCACTGCCGCCAGTAGTCGACGCCCGCGTCGGGCCCGAGCGTCGCCTCCTGCCAGGGGCCACCGTCGACCTGGATCTCGACCTTGGCGACGCCGCGCGTCTGGGCCCACGCGACGCCGGCGATGACGACGGAGCCGGGATCGACCGTGGTGGCGGCCTTCGGCACGTCGATGCGGGAGGAGATCTTCACGGGGGCGTCCGTCGCCCAGTCGCGCTCGGTCCAGTAGGCGACGTCGTCCTCGTAGGTCGTCAGCGTCAGCTTCGTCAGCCACTTCGTGGAGCCGACGAAGCCGTAGATCCCGGGGATGACGAGGCGCACCGGGAAGCCGTGCTCGCGGGGCAGGGGCTCGCCGTTCATGCCGACGACGACGAGCGCGTCGCGGCCGTCGGTCGCCACGTCGAGCGGGGTGGAGATCGTGAACCCGTCGACCGCGGTCGAGAGGATCTGGTCGGCGCGGTCGCCGACCCCGGCCCGGTCGAGGATCGTCTGCAGCGGCACGCCGAGCCAGCGGGCGGCGCCGACGTACTGGCCCCCCACGTCGTTCGAGACGCACGTCATCGTGATGTCGCGCTCGACCATGTCCATCTCGAGCAGCTCGTCCCAGGTGATCGTCAGCTCGTTCTCGACGTCGCCGTCGACGGTGAGCGTCCAGGACTCGTGGTCGACCACGGGCACGCTGAGGTTGATGTCGACGCGGTAGAAGTCGGCGTTCGGGGTGCGGAACGGCGAGAGGTCGGCGACGTCGAGACCGGCCGGCAGGTCCGGGGCCGCCTCGACGGGGCGCGGGAGGACGATGTCGCCGATCCGGGTGCGCAGCACCGAGATCCACTGGCCGACGGATCCGGCGACGACGGCCGTGGCGGCCAGCACGCCGGAGGCGATGAGGACACCGCGGCGGGTGGGTGCCGGCGTACGGCGCGCCTCCGGGTCCCCGTCGGGATCCACGCCCGCGGTCCCGTCCGCCGGGGCGAGGCCGCCCACCGACGCGCGGTGGAACCACCACAGGGCGCCCGCGCCCGCCGCGGCCGTCGCGAGCGCCGGGACGACGTCGAGGACGCCGGCCGTGGGGCGCAGCAGCGCGAGCACGCCGGCCACGCCGACGAGCACGAGCAGGAGCGCCAGCCCGACGGCGAAGTGCCGGCGCGCCAGCACGCCCGCGACCGCCGCGAGCAGCAGCGTCACGAGGAGCACGGAGCCGATGAGGATCGGCTTGTCGGCCGTGCCGAACTCCGCGACCGCCCACTCCTTGACCGGGGTCGGCGTGAGGTCGATGACCGTGGAGCCGACCGCGAGGACGGGGGAGGCGGCGGGGTCGACGAGCGCGGCGACGAGGTGGCCGACCGCCATGCCGACGAGCGTGGCGAGCACCCCACCGGCGGCGGCCAGCAGGATCGGGCCGCGACGGCGGCCGGGTGCGCGGGTGTCCATGGGGGTGGTTCGGTGCCACCGCCGCTCGAGATGGGTCGGGGCGTCGATACGGTGCGCCCGTGACCGCGGTGCTCGAGGGTTTCACCACCATCACGCTGCTGGTGTGCCTCGGGATGCTCCTCGCCCACGTCGGGATCATCGACCTCGCCGGGCAGCGGGCGCTGTCGCTGCTGGCGTTCTACGTCGCGAGCCCCGCGCTGCTCATCACGGTGCTCGAGGACGCCGACATCGGCTCGCTCTTCTCGGGCACGCTGATCGCCTCCGCGGCCGCCGTCGTCGTCAACATCGTGGCCTACGTGCTGCTCGCCCGGTTCGTGTTCCGTCGCGACCTCGCGCACACCGTCGTGGGGTCGCTCTGCGCCTGCTACGTCAACGCCGGCAACCTCGGCATCCCCATCGCGGCCTACGTGCTCGGCGACGCCGCCCTCGTCGCCCCCGTGCTGCTCCTCCAGCTCCTCGTGCTCCAGCCGCTCGCGCTGACCGTCATGGACGTCGCCGTCGCCGAGCAGAAGCTGTCCGTCTGGCGGATCGTCAGCCGGCCGCTGCGCACCCCGCTGACCGTCGGCTCCGTCATCGGCCTCGTCCTCGCCGGCACCGACTGGACGTTGCCGCGGCCCGTGCACGACCCGCTCGAGCTCGTCGCGGGGATGGCGGTGCCGTCGATGCTCATCGCGTACGGCGTGTTCCTCCGCCTCGGCCCCCGCCCCGGCCTCGGCGACGCCCCCGAGCTCGGCTCCATCGTCGGGCTCAAGCTCGTCGTGCAGCCGGTCGTCGCGTGGGCCGTCGGCGCCTCCGTGCTCGGCCTGGACGGCACCGAGCTGCTCGCCGTCACCGTGCTCTCGGCGCTCCCGACCGCGCAGAACGTGTTCGTGCACGCGACGCGGTACGACCGCGGCATCGTGCTCGCCCGCGACGTCGTCTTCGCCAGCACCGTCCTGTCCGTCCCCGCCGTCACGATCGCCGCCGCGTTGGTGGCGTGAGGGGGTTGGCACTTTCCCCGGTCGACCGGGGAAAGTCGGGGCGTCGACACCCCCCACCTGTGGACGGCGGGCGGGCTGGTCAGTCGCCGAGACCGATCTCGATGACGCCGTCGTCTGCGCGGGTGCCGCCGCGCTCGGTGGTGGCGGGACGCGTCGTACGGCGCGCGACGAGCCGCACCCGGTCGGCCCGGAACAGGTCGTCGGACATCTCGAACGGCACCCCGTCGGCGGTCGCGGCGACGCGGGCGACGTGGAGGAGCGGCGAGCCGACGGGCACGGCGAGCTCGCCGGCCTCGCGCTGGTCCGCACGCACGACGGTGATCTGTTCCTCGGTGACCTCGGGCCGCAGGCCGTAGACGGCGTCGAGGAGCACGTAGAGCGACTCCTCCAGCGGCTGCGCCAGGAGGTCGGGCACGAGCGCGGCGGGGAAGCGGGCGCTGTCGAGGGAGAGGGGCAGGCCGTCGGCGTACCGCACGCGCTCCACCGCCACCACGAGCCCCGACCCCAGGCGCAGCGCCTCCGCCTCCGCGGGCGTGGCGCGCCGCAGCTCGGCGCCGAGCAGCGTCGTCGCGGCGGCGTGGCCCGTGGCG
>DASWYU010000071.1:0-10915 GCA_036404795.1 Nocardioides sp.
GGGGCGGCCTCCGGCTCGGGCTCCGGCTCGGGCTCCGGTGCGGCAGCCGCGGCGGGGCGGGCGGGCGCCGTACCGGTCTCCGGTGCCGCGATGTCGAACAGCGAACCGCCGGCGCTCAGGTCGACGTCGGTGCGCGGGGTGCTCGTCGCGCCACCGCCCGCCGCAGGAGCCGCCGGGGCCGGCTTCTCGGCCGACCCAGCCTTCTCCTCCGACTCGGCCTTCTCGACCGGTGCAGCCTTCGCCGCGGGTGCGGCGGGCTCCTGGGTCGGGATGTCGAAGAGTGAGCCACCGGCGTTCAGGTCGACCGCCGGCTTCGCAGCCGGCTTCGCCTGCGGGGCCTTCTCCTCCGGAGCCTCCGTCTTCTCAGCCGGAGCCGCCTTCGCCGCCGGCGCAGCGGGCTCCTGGGCCGGGATGTCGAAGAGCGACCCTCCGGCGCCGAGGTCGGCACTGGGCGTGGCAGCGGGCTTCTCCGCCTCGGCAGACGCGTCGTCGGCCGGCGCCTTCGCCGCGGGCGCGGACGCCGGCGCGTCGGGCTCGACGTCGAACAGCGACCCGGAGGACGCCTTCGCCGCCGGGTCCGCGGGCTCCCCCTTCTCCGGCTGCTTGGCCGGCGCGTCGAAGAGCGAGGAGGCGTCGTCGTCGAACAGCGAGCCGCCGGTGCCCTCCTTCTTGGGCTCCTCCTTCTTCGCCGCGGGGGAGTCGAAGAGCGAGTCGCCGCCGGAGGCCTTCGCGAGCGGGCCGGCGTCGGCCGTCTCGGTCACGGTGTCCTCGGTGATCGTGACGTCGCCGGCCTCGGGCTCCGCCTTGAGGGCCTCGTCCTTCTTCGGTGCGTCCTTCGTCGGCGCGGCCTTGGCGGCGGGTGCGGTGGCCGCCGCTCCCTCGCCGGGCAGCAGCTTCGTCGCCTGCTCGCCCTTCACCGACGCGAGCAGCATCTGCGCGACGTCGAGGACCTCGACCTCCTCGCGGGCCTGGCCCTTCGACTGCTCGGAGGTGAGGCCGTCGGAGATCATCACGCGGCAGAACGGGCAGCCGACGGCGATCTGGTCCGCCCCGGTGGCCACGGCCTCCTGGGTGCGGTTGACGTTGATGCGCTCGCCGATGGTCTCTTCCATCCACATGCGCGCGCCACCGGCACCACAGCAGAACGAGCGCTCCTTGCTGCGCTCCATCTCCTTGACCTCGGCGCCCGGCATGATCTGCAGCAGGTCGCGCGGCGGCGTGTACACCTGGTTGTGGCGGCCCAGGTAGCACGGGTCGTGGTAGGTGATCTTCCGCTGGTGTGCGCCCGCGCCCGAGGTGACGGGCGTCAGCTTGCCGTCCCGCACCAGCCGGTTGAGCAGCTGCGTGTGGTGGATGACCTCGAGCTCGATGCCGAAGTCCTTGTACTCGTTCTTCAGCGTGTTCATGCAGTGCGGGCAGGTGGAGACGACCTTCTTGGCCTTGAACTCCTTGAGGGTCTCCACGTTCTGCTGGGCCAGGCCCTGGAAGACGAACTCGTTGCCCGCGCGGCGCGCGGAGTCACCGGTGCAGGTCTCGCCGTTGCCGAGCACGCCGAAGCTGATGCCCGCGATGTTGAGCAGCTCGGCCGTGGCGCGCGTGGTCTTCTTCGCCCGGTCCTCGTAGGCGCCGGCGCAGCCGACCCAGAACAGCCAGTCGACCTCGTCGAGCGACTCGATGGTCTCGCCGACGACGGGCACCTCGAAGTCGAGGCCCTTCGCCCAGTCCATGCGCGCGTTCGGCGACATGTTCCAGGGGTTGCCCTTGTTCTCCAGGCCCTTGAAGAGGCCGTTGAGCTCGGCGGGGAAGTTCGACTCGACGAGCACCTGGTAGCGGCGCATGTCGACGATGTGGTCGACGTGCTCGATGTCGACGGGGCACTGCTGCACGCAGGCGCCGCAGGACGTGCACGACCAGAGCACGTCGGGGTCGATGACCGCCGCGCCGTTCTCCGGCATGTAGAACCAGTCGTCGCCGGTGTCGCCGACGAGCGGACGCTCCGCCTCGCGCTGGAGGGCCTCGTCGTCCTCGAGCAGCGCGACCGCGGCCTCGCTCTCGTCGCCGCCGGCGCGGGAGTACGGCGCCTTGGCGTAGGCGTGGTCGCGCAGACCCATGATCAGCAGCTTCGGGGAGAGCGGCTTCTCCGTGTTCCAGGCCGGGCACTGGCTCTGGCAGCGACCGCACTCGGTGCAGGTCGTGAAGTCGAGGATGCCCTTCCACGAGAAGTCCTCGAGCTTGCCGACGCCGAGCGTGGCGTCCTCCTCGAGGTCGTCGATGTCGTCGAGGGTGATCGGCTTGCCGCCGGAGGTCAGCGGCTTGAGGGCGCCGAGCGCCGTGCGGCCGCTCTCCTCGCGCTTGAACCAGATGTTGGGCCAGGCGGTGAAGCGGTGCCAGGCGACACCCATCGTGAGGTTCGCGGAGATGACGATGAGCCAGACCATCGCGAGCATGATCTTGATGAGCGCGATGACGACGATGATGTTCTCGAGCGTCTGCTCGGAGCCTGCCCCGGTCGGGAAGAGCGCCTGGCCCACCGGCCCGCTGAGCGGGAAGTGGAACGCGTTGAAGTCCTCGGGGTGGTCGCTCGCGATCTGGCCGAGGTTGTACTCCGCGCCGCGGATGAACAGGATCGCCGAGCCCTCGAGCAGCGCCATCGCCTCGACGAAGTAGGCCTGCCACGCGGTGGAGCCGAAGAACCGGCTGCGACGGGCGGTGTCGAGGTCGCCCCGCGGCTTGTGCTTCTGCCGGTAGACGATGAGGAAGACGATGCCGATGGTGCTGAGCAGGCCGAGGCCCTCGCTCGCCCACTCGTAGAGGAAGAAGTGACCGATGATCGGCAGCGCGAAGTCGGGCTTGAAGAGCTGCGCGTAGCCCGTCGCGACCGCCGTCGAGAGCAGCAGGAACCCTGCGTAGACGAACCAGTGCATGATGCCGACCCAGTGCCACTGGAGCATCCGGGTGTGGAGGAACGTCTCCTTCACCATGGTCAGCGTGCGTCGCACGGGGTCGCCGGTGCGGTTGACGGCCGGCTGGCCGATCTTCACCGTCCCGACGATCGACCGCACGGCCGCCGTCGTCATCACGACGGCCACCACGGTGACCGCGAGGGCCACGACGATGGCGATGATCTGGATTGCACTCATCAGGGAAGAGCTCCTCGTCACTACGTGCGCACGGGTCGGCCACATCGACACGCGCGCGTCGTCCGACCTTAGTGTCGTGACGTTCGCTGCGTCACACCACCCGATGTGACACGTATCCTACTGAGCGGTAACCAATGGGGTGGGCGCACCCCGGTCCCCACCGACGAGGGGTACGGCGAGGGCGATCCCGTAGGTCAGCGGGTCAGGACGCGGGCTCTGCCAGAGCGGCGTCGACCGTGGCCGGGGCGAAGATGTGGTCGGCCAGGAGGAGGGCCAGGCCGACCGATCCCGCTCGCACGTCGAGACGGCTGCGGTGCAGCTCGAGGCGGCGCGTCGCCAGGGGCAGGGAGCGCGAGTAGACCATCTCCCGGAGCCCGGCGAAGATCTGCTCCTCCGCCTCCGCGAGCTGGCCCCCCACGACGATCACGCGGGGGTTGAGGATGTTGACGGTCTCGGCGAGCGCCGTACCGAGGACGCGGCCGGCGGCGCGCGCCAGGCTCACGGCCAGCGGGTCCGCGGTGCGGATCCGCTCGACGACCTCGTCGACGGTGCTGAGGTCGCGTCCGGCGTCGACGAGGTCCCGCAGCATCGCCCAGCCGCCGGCCCGGGCCTCGACGCAGCCGTGGTTGCCGCAACGGCACAGTGGCGCGGCCTCGCCGTCGACCCCCGCGGTCTGCGTGTGTCCGATGTCGCCGGCCGCGCCGTCGGCGCCGCGGTGGATGCGGCCGCCGGCGATGATCCCGGCGCCCACGCCGGTGCCGAGCTTGAGCATGAGGAGGGTGTCGGCGGCGGGGTAGTGGGTGCGGTACTCGCCCCACGCCATCGCTGTGGCGTCCTTCTCGAGCAGGAGCGGGCAGGTGTAGGTGCGGGCGAACCAGCCGCGGATGTCGAACCGGTCCCAGCCGGTCATGATCGGCGGGCTGACGACGGTCGCCTGCTCGTGGTCGACGGGTCCGGGCACCGACAGCGCGATCCCCTTCACGTCCTCCGGCGAGCGCTGCACCGAGGTGAGCAGGTCGGCGAAGAGCGGGTCGACGGCGGCCAGCACGACCTCGGGGCCCGCGGTGACGTCGCTGGTGAGCGGTACGTCGCGGAGCACCCGGCCGCTGAGGTCGCAGACCGCGGCGCGCAGGGCCGTGGCGCCGATGTCGCAGACGAGGAGCACGCCCTGCTCGCCGTTGAAGGCGAAGGAGGTCGAGGGGCGACCGCGGCCGCGGCCGGGCACCACGTCGGGCTCGCGCTCGACGAGCAGCCCCGCCTCCTGGAGCAGGTCGATGCGCTGGTTGACGGTCGACCGCGAGAGCCCGGTCAGGGTCATCACCTCGGCGCGGGTGAGGGCGGGACGGGCCCGGAACAGGGCGAGCAGCTCGCCGGGACCGACGATGCCCGCGGTCGTGCCGGGTGCACCGTCGAGCGGCGTACCCGGGAGACCGGCAGGCGAGGTCGACATGCCGCGAACCCTAATAAAGGATCACTGGAAACGGAAAGGGGGTTATTAATGATTGACAGAAGTCATTAATAGCGGTGTGATGCTCCCCGGCCGCATGACAGCGGTCACAGCACCTGCCCCGGCGACGTTGCCGGGGCACCGATCCGAAGGACTACCCCGATGCGTCGTGCTCCCTCTCGCCGCCTGGCTGCTGCCGCCGTCGCGGCCAGCCTCTGCCTCGTCGCCTCCGCGTGCAGCGACGACTCCTCCGCCTCGGGCGACGGTGACGGCGACGTCGCCGCGGTCATCAAGGGTCTGGACAACCCCTTCTTCCAGCAGATGGAGGCGGGCATCGACGCCGGCGCCGACGAGGCCGGGTTCGGCGTCGACGTGCAGGCCGCCGCGGACATCACCGACACGACGGGCCAGCTCGACAAGCTGAACGTCGTCGCCGGTCAGGAACCGGGCTGCGTCATCGTCAACCCCATCGACGGCACCAACCTCGTCCAGGGTCTCGCGCAGCTCGCGGCCAAGGACATCCCGATCGTCAACATCGACAGCCCGGTCGACGCGGACGCCGCCGCCCAGGCGGACGCCACGCCCGCGACGTACATCGGCACCGACAACACCGAGGCCGGCCAGCTCGGCGGCGAGCACATGCTCACGCTGCTGCCCGACGGCGGCAAGGTCGCGCTCGTCGGCGGCATCGCCGGCGACGTCACGAGCAACGCCCGCCTCGACGGCTTCACCGAGGCCGTCGGCGACGGCGTCGAGATCGTCCAGACGGTCTCCGCCAACTGGTCGCGCGACGAGGCCCTCACCCAGGCCACCACGCTCCTGCGCGCCAACCCGGACCTCGCCGGCTTCTTCGTCGCCAACGACGACATGGCCCTCGGCGTGGCCCGCGCCGTCTCCGACGTCGGCCGCACCGGCGACGTCAAGATCATCAGCGTCGACGGTGTCGAGGACGGCCTCAACGGCGTCAAGGACGGCGGCATCTCCGCCGTCGTGGCGCAGTACCCCTACGCCATCGGCGAGATGGGCGTGAACGCCTGCCGCGCCGCGCTCGACGGCGCCGACCTGCCCGAGAACGTGACCGCGCCGATCGCGCTCGTCACCGCGGAGAACGTCGACCAGGCCCTCGCCGCCGCCCCGGCGCCGTTCGAGGACTACGACGACCCGTTCGCCGACCTCCTGAACTGACCCCGGGGGACCCACCTCCCCCTGACGAGAGAGCACCCGAGGAGCCACGATGTCCACCGCCGCCACCGGTACGCCGGCCGGTACCACCGCGCTGTCGAAGGGGCCGGCCACCGAGCCGCCCGGCGCACCCGGAGGGGGCCGCAACCCGGTCCTCGCCCGCCTCACCGACGTCGGGTTCTGGGCCGACTGGGCCGCCCTCGTCGGCCTGGTCGCCCTGGTCGTGGTCTTCGCGATCCTCGACCCCGGCTTCCTGAGCACCGGCAACATCACCGGCATGCTCTCGGCCTCCGCGGCGCTGGTGATCCTGGCCGTCGCGCAGACCTTCGTCGTCGCCACGGCGGGCATCGACCTGTCGATCGCCTCCGTGACGACGCTGGGCATCGTGGTCCTCGGGCAGCTGTACGTCGCGGACCAGCCCCTGTGGGTCTGCTTCGTCGGCGCCGTGCTCGCCTCCCTGCTCGCCGGCCTCGTCAACGGCCTGCTCGTGGCGAAGGCGAAGATCACGGACTTCGTGGTCACCCTCGGCATGCTCTCCGCCGCGTCCGGCCTGGCCCTCGTGCTCTCCGACGGCCAGCCGGTCACGGTGACCGAGGGGTTCTTCTTCGACATCTCCCTCGACGGCCCCGTCGAGATGGTCAGCTGGATCGTCGTCATCGCCGCGGTCGTGGCGGTGCTGGCGCACGTCGTGCTCTACCACACGCGGTTCGGCACCCACGTCCTCGCGACGGGTGGCTCGCCCGAGGCGGCGACGGCGACCGGCATCTCCACGGCCCGGATCAAGATCGCCGTCTACGCGATCGCCGGCCTCCTCGCGGGCATCGCGGCCATCATCATCGTGGCCCGCCTCGGCTCCACGCCGCCGGCCGCGAACACGTCGTACCTGCTCAACTCCGTCGCCGCGGTCGTGCTCGGCGGAGTCAGCCTCTTCGGCGGCCGGGCCAGCATCCTCGGTCCGGTCTTCGGTGCGCTGCTCCTCACGGTGCTGCTCAACGGCCTCACGACGCTGGGCGTCTCGCAGTATTACCAGCCCCTGTCCGTCGGTGTCGTCGTCGTCGCGGCGGCCTTCCTGATGAGGTTCCAGAAGTGACGTCGCTCGAGAAGAACACCGCCGCCGGCGGCACCGCGGTCGCCGCCACCCCGATCCTCGAGGCCCGCAACGTCTCCCTCTCCTTCGGCAGCGTGCGCGCGCTCCGCGACGTGGACGTGACGGTCGCCCCCGGCGAGATCACCGCCCTCGTCGGCGACAACGGCGCCGGCAAGTCGACCCTCGTGCGCTGCTTCTCCGGCGTCCACAAGCCGCAGTCGGGCGAGATCCTGCTCGACGGCGAGCCCGTCTCCTTCTGCACCCCGGAGGCGGCGCGCGGCGCCGGCATCGAGACCGTCCACCAGAACCTCGCGCTCGTCGAGGACCTGACGGTCTGGCAGAACCTCTTCCTCAACCGCGAGCTCACCCGCTTCGGGATGCTCGATCGCAAGCGGATGCGCACCGAGGCGCAGAAGATGGTCTCCGAGCTCGCCGTCAACGTCCCCGAGGTCACCTCGCGGGTCCGTCGCCTCTCGGGCGGCCAGCGCCAGGCGGTCTCCATCTGCCGCGCCGCCGGCTTCTCCTCGCGCCTCGTCATCATGGACGAGCCCACGGCCGCCCTCGGCGTCCAGGAGACCGCCCGCGTCGAGCAGCTCATCCTGAAGCTGCGCGACGAGGGCCACGCCGTGCTCCTCATCAGCCACAACTTCGACCAGGTCATGCGCCTGAGCCAGCAGGTCTGGGTCATGCGCGCGGGCCGCTGCGTCGCCGGTCGCCGCACCGAGGCGACCACCGGCCAGGAGATCGTCGGTCTCATCACCGGCGCCATCCCCGGCTGATCCGACGCCCCGACCCGGTCACCTCCCCGGCCCCGGTCGGGCGGTGGGCCCCAGCTCGCCGTCCGGCCGGCCACCACCCGCACCCCGTTCTGCACCCGTTCCGCACCTCCGTGCGCCGCGATCCGGCGCCGTACCGAAAGGCCCTCTCGATGAGCAACCCCCTCGGCGTCCACGCCCTCGTCTGGGTCGGCGGCACCACGCCGGCCGACGTCGCGACCGCGGTGCGGCAGACCAAGGCGGCGGGCTACGACCTGCTCGAGCTCTCGCTCCACGACGCCGTCAACCTCGACGTCGCCGCGGCCCGGACCGCGCTCGAGGCCGAGGGCCTCGGCATCGCCTGCTCGCGGGGCCTCGCGTTCGACGCCGACGTCTCCAGCGACGACACCGCGGTCGTGGCGCGCGGCGAGAAGCTGCTGCAGGACTCGCTGCGGATCACGCACGAGCTGGGCGGCACCCACTTCACGGGGGCGCTCTACTCGGCGCTCGGCAAGTACTCCGCGCCGCTCAGCAGCGCCGGTCGCGCCAACGTCGTGCGCGTGCTCACCGACCTCGCGGCCGAGGCGGCCGGTCTCGGCATGACGCTGGGCCTGGAGATCTGCAACCGCTACGAGACGAACGTGATCAACACGGCCGCCGACGCGCTGCGCCTCGCCGACGACATCGGCGCGGACAACGTGACGATCCACCTCGACACCTACCACATGAACATCGAGGAGGACTCGCTCGACGCCCCCGTGCGGCTCGTCGGCGACCGCCTCGGCTACGTGCACATCGGTGAGAACCACCGCGGCTACCTCGGCCAGGGCCACATCGACTTCGACGCGTTCTTCGCGGCGCTCGCGGAGATCCGCTACACCGGCCCGATCACCTTCGAGTCGTTCTCCTCCGCGGTCGTCTCCCCGACGCTGTCGAACGACCTCGCCGTGTGGCGCAACCTCTGGGACGACGGCATGGACCTGGCGACGCACGCCCGCGAGTACGTCGCGGCGCAGCTCGCCAAGCACGCGGCGTGACGACTCCTCCCGGGCTCCCCGCGCTGGTCGCCCGCGCCCACATCTTGCTCCGGCAGGTCGAGGCCGCGGGCGCCCGGCGCGCGGTGCTCGGCGTCGTCGGGGCGCCGGGAGCGGGCAAGTCGACCCTCGTCGACGCGCTCCTCGCCGCGCTCGCCGCCGCCCCGCCCGCGGGTGCGGACGCTGGCTGGGTCGCGCACCTGCCGATGGACGGCTTCCACCTCGCCGACGCCCAGCTCGACCGCCTCGGGCGCCGCGACCGCAAGGGCGCGCCCGACACCTTCGACGCCCGCGGCTACGCCGCCTCGCTCGCCCGCGTCCGCACGGAGCGGGACCACACGGTCTTCGTGCCGGGGTTCGAGCGCGAGCTCGAGCAGCCGGTCGCGGCGGCCCTCGCCGTACGGCCGGAGGCCCGGCTCGTGCTCACCGAGGGCAACTACCTGCTGCTGGGCGCCGGTGGCGGTGCCGGTGACGACGCGGCCGACCGGAGCCACCGGGAGCAGGGCTGGGGCGAGGTGCGGGCCCTGCTCGACGAGACCTGGTACGTCGAGGTGCCCGACGGCGTGCGCCGCGAGCGCCTCGTCGCCCGGCACGTGCGGTTCGGCAAGACGCCCGCCGCGGCCGCGGCCTGGGTCGACGAGGTCGACGAGCCCAACGCCCGCCTCGTGACCGCCGGCCGGACGCACGCCGACCTCGTGGTGGACCCGGACCGGCTGGCCCTCGTTCCGTAGGGTCGGTCCATGGCCGCCCCACGCTTCGCCGACCAGCTCCGTCCCTATCTCGACCCCGTCATCGCGACGGTGCGCACCGTCGCCGGGCGCGTCGCGACGAAGGGCACGGGCGAGCGCCTGCTGCTGGAGCTCGACCTGACGCGCGGCCTGCTCGAGGCGCCACCGACGTCGCCGCTCGCCGCGTTCCGCGCGCTCCAGACGCCGACGCTGCGGGGCGTCGTCACGGCGCTGGAGAAGGCCGCGGACGACGAGGACGTCGTCGGCGTCGTCGCGCACCTCGGCGGCGCGCTCGGCCTCACCGCCACCGCGGAGATCCGCGCGGCCGTCGCGACGTTCCGCGCGGCGGGCAAGCGGGCGGTCGCGTGGTCGGAGACCTACGGCGAGATGGGCGGCGGGAACGCGGCGTACCACCTCGCCAGCGCCTTCGAGGAGATCTGGGTGCAGCCCACCGGGCAGGTGGGCCTCGTGGGCGCCCACGCCGAGGTCGTCTTCTTCAAGGGCACCCTCGACAAGCTCGGCGTGCAGACGCAGCTGGGGCAGCGGCACGAGTACAAGACGGCCGCGAACACCTACCTCGAGCGCAGCATGACCGCGCCGCACCGCGAGATGATGACGCGGATCGTCGACTCGGTGACCGACACGCTCGTCGCCGACGTGGCCGCGGGGCGCGACCTGGAGCGGGACGCCGTGCGGGCCGCCCTCGAGGTCGGTCCGCTGTCGCCCGACGACGCCGTCGCGCGCGGCCTCGTGGACCGGATCGGCTACCGGGAGGACGTCTACGCCGCGGTCCGCGCGGAGCTCGCGGTCGGCGGGGAGCCGACGCTGCGCTACGTGGAGCGGTACGCCAAGCCCGGCGGCGCCCTCGCCGGCCTCAAGGAGCAGCTGCCGACGCCGAAGGGCAAGGGGATCGTCGCGGTCGTGGGTGCCCACGGCCCGATCCACCTGGGCCGCAACGGCGGACCGAACCCGTTCGGCGGGCCCAGCATCGGCTCCGACTCGCTGGCCGCCGCGCTCCGCTCGGCGGGCCAGGACCCGTCGGTGCGCGCGGTGGTGCTCCGCATCGACAGCCCGGGCGGCTCGGCGGTCGCCTCCGACGCCGTACGGCGCGTCGTCCAGCAGGTGCGCGCCGACGGCACCCCGGTGGTCGCCTCGATGGGCGCGGTCGCGGGCTCGGGCGGCTACTTCATCGTGATGCCCTGCGACGAGATCGTGGCGGGCGCCAGCACCCTGACGGGCTCCATCGGCGTGCTCGGCGGCAAGCAGGTGCTCCGCGAGACGCTCGGCCGCATCGGCGTCGAGCGGGAGACGGTGCGGGCGGGCCGCTACAGCGACATGTTCTCCTCCGACCGCCCCTTCGACGCCGACGAGTGGGCGCGCGTCGAGGGCTGGCTCGACGACATCTACGTGGACTTCACGACGAAGGCCGCCGCCGACCGCGGCATGGACCTCGCCGACCTCGAGCCGCTCGCCCGCGGCCGGGTGTGGACCGGCGCGGATGCGGCCGAGCGCGGCCTCGTCGACCACCTCGGCGGCCTCAGC
>DASWYU010000072.1:0-7152 GCA_036404795.1 Nocardioides sp.
ACTGGTGCTACGGGTTCTACAACCACGACCGCCGACACAGCTCAGCAGACATGATGAGCCCGGTCGACTATGAGACCAGCAACGCGGCTACGCTGCCCGAGGCCGCATAAGGAAGTCCTCCACGATTTGGGGGGAACCACAGCGCCCTCGTCTCCCCGCTCGTCGGGCTCGCGGGGGAGGACGCGGCGTGGCCGATGGCCACCGGCATGGTCGTGTGCGCCGGCGTCGCCGCCCTCGGCCAGGTGCTCGCCCGCACGGGGCGGGTGCGCGGCGGCTCGTGACGAGCGTGCGGCCGGCGCTCAGGCCCGCGCGACCGGCTGCCGCAGGATGGTGCGGAGGCGCTCGGGGGCGGTGCGGCGGGCGTCGCCGAGGTAGACCTCGTGGTGCAGGCCCGTCATCCGCAGCCCCCGCTCGGGGATCACCGTGCCGTGCATCGTGGCGAGCACGGGCCCCTCGGCGTCGTACGGGCCGACGTGGAGGGTCTGCACGACCAGGCCCTCGTCGACGGTGACCAGCCGGAGCCCGTCGAGCACCGGCGCGCCGCCCTTGCGGCGCACCCGCGCGGCCACGGCGTCGAGGTGCTCGCCGGTGAGCCAGTCGGGCGTCATGATCATCGCCGTCCACGACCACCGCGCCTTGTCGCGCGCGGTCGTGAAGCTCGCCGGGTCGTCGGCGGTCCAGAGCGCCTCGAGGGGCATGACCGTGTAGTCGCGGCCCAGGTCCCCCTTGCTGAGGAACTTCAGCCCGTAGGCCACGGGATAGAGCGTCGCGAGCGCGTCCGCCCACGCCTGCGACGTGTTCGGGTCGCCGTGGCCGTCGATCGCGACGTACGCCAGCGGGGGCACCGTGAGCACGTCGAAGCGACCTCGACGAGCGGCGTACGACGGCAGCTCGCGCCGGTGGTCGACCTTCATGCCGCCTGCTCGAGGGGCTGCTGTGACGTGCGTCCGACCGCCGCCGTTGATGCCACCCGGCTTGGCCGGTCCACGTACATTGCCTCTGGCCCTCGTCCATCTTCAGGAGAAGTCGTGCCCGACACCCCCCCGAGCTCCGCCGGCCGACGCGTCGCGCCGAAGCGCCGAGCGAAGTCGAAGCGTCGGCACACGGTCGCCACCGTCATCGCCTCGACCGGTGTGATCCTCATGATGGTGACGGCACTGTCGGCAGCGTTCTTCGTGCGCCAGCTCGACGCCAACATCTCCACGTTCGCCAACGCCGACGAGGCGCTGGGCGACGACCGGCCCGAGAAGGCGGACGTCGACACGCCCGAGGAGCCGATGAACATCCTCCTGGTGGGCTCCGACCGCAACAACCCCGACAACGGCGCGCGCTCCGACACGACGATCATCATGCACCTCTCCGGCGACCGGGAGTTCGCCTACGGCGTGAGCCTGCCGCGCGATGCCCTCGTCGACCGCCCGGAGTGCGTGACGGCGGACGGCGAGGACGTGCCGGCCGCCGACATGGTCATGTTCAACACGGCCTACAGCGAGGCCGGTGCGCTCTGCACCCAGCGCACGGTCGAGTCCCTCACCGACATCCGGATCGACGTCACCATCGAGATGGACTTCGGCGGCTTCGAGGACATGGTCGACGCCATCGACGGCGTGGAGATCTGCCTGACCGAGCCGATCCGGGAGAGCCGCTACAACAAGGCGCTCCCCAAGGAGGGCACCTTCACCGCCACGGGGGAGGAGGCGCTCATCTACGTGCGGGAGCGTCACCAGCTCTCCATCAACGGCGACGTCGGCCGCATGAAGCGCCAGCAGGCGTTCCTCGCGTCGATGGCCAACAAGGTGATCTCCGCCGAGACGCTGACGAACCCGACGCGCGTCTACAGCTTCGTCAACGCGGTCTACGACTCCATGACCGTCACCGAGGGCTACCGCACCAAGCAGCTCGCCGACATCGCCCTCAGCTTCAACGGCGTCGGCCTCGACAACATCAACTTCCTGACGGTGCCCAACGAGGAGTACGCCGAGAACCGCAACCGCCTCGTCTGGACCGACGAGGCCGACGACCTGTGGGAGCTCATCCGCAACGACGAGCCCCTGACGGCCGAGTTCCTCACCGGCTCGATCGGCTCGACCGAGGGTGGCGGCAGCGTCAACACCGGCGACGCCACCGCCTCGCCGACCGACACCCCGAGCAGCACGGCGACCGACGACACCACCACCGATCCGACGGACGACGCGACCGACGCTGACCCGACGGACGACGAGGAGTTCAACGCCGAGGACTTCGCCGCGAGCAACGGCCTCTGCTGATGGCCGACGGCTCCGCCCCCGAGTCGGACTGGCAGCGCAAGCGCCGGCTCGCGGCGATCTTCGGCGACGCGCTCCCGGAGCAGACGCGGGACGACCAGGACCCCGGCGACGACGGCGCCGCCGGGAGCGCCCGCGGGGAGTCGGCCGGCGACGCGTGGCTCCGCGCGCAGGTGCCGCCCCACCATGGCTGACCCCGTGCTGCGCGAGATCGTCGTCGTCCCGCCCGTCCCCGCGCTGCTGCCCGAGCACGCCAGCCTCGTCGACCCCGTGGCAGAGCTCCGGGTAGCGGTGGACCCGGCGGTGGCCGCCCTCCGCGCGGCCGGCGGCCCGGTGGGCGTGCTCGGCTCCCCGGCCTCTCACCCGGTGGCCCGTCACCTCCTCGACGGGGTGGCGCACGCGCCGTACGACGCGGAGCGGCCCGACCCCACCACCACCGGTCTGCTCGTGCTCGCCAACGGCACCGCCACCCGCACCGAGAAGGCCCCCGGCCACCTCGACGAGCGGGCGGAGGCCTTCGACGCGCGGGTGGGCGCCGCCCTCGCGGCGGCCGACGGCGCCGCGCTCGCTGCGCTCGACACCGATCTCGCGACCGCCCTGTGGGCGGAGGTCGGCCCCCTGACGACGCTCGGCCGGCTGCTGGTCGAGGGGCTGGGCAGCGGGCCGAACGGGTGGCGCGCCGCGGTGACCTACGAGGACGCGCCGTTCGGGGTGCAGTACTGGGTCGTGCGGTTCACCCCTGCGTGAGTCGCGCCCGCTCGGCGAGCCGCACGGCGGCGTGCTGCACGAGCGGCACCTCCTCGGGGTCGCGGGCGGCCTCGTGGGGCACCTGCCCGCCGAGGAGTCCGGCGGGCTGGGTCAGCCACGACCAGACCTGCCACGGGTCCATGTGCGCGGTCAGCAGCGGCTCGAGGACGGCGCCGAGCTCGGGGCGCAGCTCGCCGGTGTCGTCGAGCTGGAAGGCCGGCACCATCGTGCGGCCGTCGTCGTGCACCACGACGAGCAGACCGCCGCGGTTGGCGGCCTTGTGCACGGCGAAGCGGACGGCGTTCTCGGAGCGGTCGCGGAGCGCGGCGAGGCTCGCGTAGGTGTGCCACGGACTGGCGAGCAGTCGGCCCCGCACGGCCGCCTTGCGGCGCAGCTGCACGAGCGCGACGGGCACGGCGTGGGCGGGTTCGTCGCCCTGCTGGTGGAGGAGCGCGTCGAGCTCGGCCAGGCGCTCGGGGGTGAGGGGCTCGCCGGTGCCGGGCTCCTGCCAGAAGGCGAGC
The DNA here is from genome assembly GCA_036404795.1 of Nocardioides sp. Lineage (GTDB taxonomy): Bacteria > Actinomycetota > Actinomycetes > Propionibacteriales > Nocardioidaceae > Nocardioides. The sequence continues at coordinate 3,533 of DASWYU010000072.1, forward strand.
CCGTCGGCACCCCGGCGGAAGGTCGGCAGCCCGGCCGCGCCGAGCTGGTCGGCGAGGCCGATCTCCTCGAGCCAGGTCGCGAGCCGCTCGCCCGCGCCGCCGTCGTCCTCGACCTTCCTGACCCGTCCGTGCACCGGCGCAGGCTACCGCGGCCGGGGACACGCAACGGGCCCCGCACCTGCTCCGAGGGGAGCGGGTGCGGGGCCCGACGACGCACGGCGCGTGCTTACTTCGACTTGCGGGCGCGCGACGCGATCTTGGCGCGCTCGTTCTGGTCGAGCACGACCTTGCGGATGCGCACCATCTCGGGGGTGACCTCGACGCACTCGTCGTCGCGGCAGAACTCGAGGCACTGCTCGAGCGAGAGCTTGCGCGGCGGGATCAGCTTCTCGAAGTTGTCGGAGGTCGCGGACCGGATGTTGGTCTGCTGCTTCTCCTTGGTGATGTTGACGTCCATGTCGTCGGCGCGGGAGTTCTCGCCGACGATCATGCCCTCGTAGACCTCGGTCGTCGGCTCCACGAACATGACGCCGCGCTCCTGCAGCGAGGTCATGGCGTAGGCCGTCGCCGCACCCTTGCGGTCCGCGACGAGCGAGCCGTTGTTGCGGGAGCGGATCTCGCCGGCCCACGGCTCGTAGCCCTCGGAGATGTGGTGGGCGATGCCCGTGCCGCGGGTGTCGGTCAGGAACTCCGTGCGGAAGCCGATGAGGCCGCGCGCGGGCACGAGGAACTCCATGCGCACCCAGCCGGTGCCGTGATTGGTCATCTGCTCCATGCGGCCCTTGCGGGTGGCGAGCAGCTCGGTGATCGTGCCGAGGTACTCCTCCGGCGCGTCGATGGTGAGGCGCTCGACGGGCTCGTGGACCTTGCCGTCGATCTCGCGCGTGACCACCTGCGGCTTGCCGACGGTGAGCTCGAAGCCCTCGCGCCGCATCTGCTCGACGAGGATCGCCAGCGCCAGCTCGCCGCGGCCCTGCACCTCCCACGCGTCGGGACGCTCGGTCGGCAGCACCCGGAGGCTGACGTTGCCGATCAGCTCGGAGTCGAGGCGGTCCTTGACGAGGCGGGCCGTGACCTTGGCGCCCTTCACGCGGCCGACGAGCGGCGAGGTGTTGGTGCCGATGACCATCGAGATGGCCGGCTCGTCGACGTGGATGAGCGGCAGCGCGACCGGGTTCTCCGGGTCGGCCAGGGTCTCGCCGATCGTGATGTCGGGGATGCCGGCGATGGCGACGATGTCGCCGGGGCCGGCGGACTCGCCGGGCTTGCGCTCGAGACCCTCGGTGACGAGCAGCTCGGTGATGCGCACGTTCTTGACGTCGCCGTCGCGCTTCATCCACGCGACGGTCTGGCCCTTCTTCAGCGTGCCCTGGTGGACGCGCACGAGCGCCAGGCGACCGAGGAACGGCGACGAGTCGAGGTTGGTGACGTGGGCCTGGAGGGGCGCGCCCTCGTCGTACGCCGGCGCGGGGATCGTCTCGAGGATCGTCTTGAAGAGCGGCTCGAGGTCGGGGGAGTCGGGCAGCTCGCCGTTGGCGGGCTGCTCGAGACCGGCGACGCCGGCGCGGCCGGAGGCGTAGACGACGGGGAAGTCGAGCGCGTCCTGGCTGTGGCTCTCGTCGAGGAGGTCCATGAACAGCTCGTAGGTCTCGTCGACGACCTCGGCGATGCGGGCGTCGCCGCGGTCGGTCTTGTTGACGACGAGGATGACCGGCATGTCGGCGTTGAGCGCCTTGCGCAGCACGAAGCGGGTCTGCGGCAGCGGGCCCTCGGAGGCGTCGACGAGCAGCACGATGCCGTCGACCATGGACAGGCCGCGCTCGACCTCGCCGCCGAAGTCCGCGTGGCCCGGGGTGTCGATGATGTTGATCGTCATCGGCTTGCCGTCGGCCGCGGGACCCGCGTAGTGCACCGCGGTGTTCTTCGCGAGGATCGTGATGCCCTTCTCGCGCTCCAGGTCGCCGGAGTCCATGACGCGCTCGGCCACGCTCTCGGCCTGGTGGGCGGTGAAGGCGCCGGCCTGGCGGAGCATCGCGTCGACGAGGGTGGTCTTGCCGTGGTCGACGTGCGCGACGATGGCGACGTTGCGCAGGTCGTTACGGAGGGTGGTCATGGAGGCGGCGTCACTTCCGTCGAGGGGATCGGTGCGGCCCGCTCGGTCTCCGGAGGGCCCCGGCGAGTCTAGTGGCCCTGCGGTCTGCCCGCGATTCGTTGGCGGCTACCCTGCGTCTGTGATCGAGACTGAGACCGCCGACGGCGTCCCCGCGGCCGCGTTCGACCGTGACCTGGCGCTGGTGCCCGAGGGTGACGCGGACGGCGACGTACGCCGCTTCTCCGGCCACCTCTCCGGCGGCTGGTCCGTCGGCGGCGGCATCAACGGCGGCTTCCTGCTCGCGATGATCGGGAGCGCGGTCCGCGACACCGTGCCCGACCGGCCGCACCCGGTCGCCGTGGCGGCGACCTACGTGGGCGCGTCGACGGCCGGTCCGGCGGAGGTGACGACCCGCGTCGTACGGCGCGGCACCCTCACCACCGTCGCCGCGGACCTCGCCCAGGACGGCGCGCAGCGCATCACCGCGCTCGCCACCTTCGCCGACCTCGCGAGCCTCACCGACGAGGTCGCGACCACCGCCGTCCCGCCCGTCCTGCCGCCCCCGGAGGAATGCCTGCGCACGTCCGACGCCCCGCCCGACTTCCTGCGGATCGCGCCGCTCGTCGAGCGGTTCGAGATGCGGCTGACGCCCCGCAGCGCCGGCTGGGTCGCCGGCCGGCCGTCGGGCGAGGGCGTGCTCGAGGGCTGGTTCCGCCTCCCCGACCGCGAGCCCGACCCGCTGATGCTGCTGCTCGCCTGCGACGCGATGCCGCCGGTCACGTTCGACCTCGGCCGCCCCGGGTGGGCTCCGACGGTGCAGCTGACGGCGCACGTCCGCGCCGTACCGGCCCCCGGCTGGCTCGCCCTGCGCCAGTCGACGACCAACGTCGCCGGCGGGTTCTTCGAGGAGGACTGCGAGATCTGGGACTCCACCGGCCGCCTCGTCGCCCAGTCCCGCCAGCTCGCCCGCGTCCCCCGCCCCTGATCGGGGGTGTCGGGGGGTGGCACTTTCCCCGGTCGACCGGGGAAAGTGCCGCTTAGACCATCAACGTTGATGGTCTAAGCGGCGTGTTCCCCGGTCGACCGGGGAAAGTTGCGGCCCTCACTGCGGCGGCCGCAGCGCGACGAGCCACCGGCGGCGGGGGTGCTCGGTGGCCGTGCGGAGCAGGCGCTCGGCGGGCGACCACGTGAGGTCCTCGGGTCCCATCGGGGTCGCGGTGGCCGTGCGTCGCCAGCCGCGCGCGTCGTGCGAGCGGGCGGTGACGATGCTGCCCGGCGTCCACGGGCCGTGCGAGGTCGTCACGTGCAGCCGGCCGTCGACGGACGCGACGCCCTGCATCCCCTTCACACCGGTGTCGATCACCTCGCTCGCGCGGGTCAGCGCCGGGTCCTCGGGCGAACCCGCCGGGAGACCGTCGTCGCCGAGCGGGAACCGCGCGATGCGGGTCGACCGGTCGCCGCGTCCGTACTCGCCCACCAGCACCGACCGCGTCGCCGCGTCGAGCGACAGGAACGACCAGCGCAGCTT
>DASWYU010000073.1:0-7713 GCA_036404795.1 Nocardioides sp.
CGCCCACCTCGTCGGGGAGCCACGCGCTCGTGCGGAGGGCGGCGAACGCGTCGCGGAGGGACGCGGCGTCGGGCCAGCGGTCCTCGGGTGCCTTCTGCAGGCAGCGGTCGATGACGGCGGCCACGCGCTCGGCGCCCTCCGCCGACAGGTGGCGGTGGGGCTCGGTGCGGGCGCGGCGGATGTAGGCGAGGGCCGAGTCCTCGTCCGGGTCGTCGCTCGCGAACGGCGGCCGGCCGTCGAGCAACGTGAAGAGGGTGGACCCGAGCGACCAGAGGTCGTCCGAGCGCGACGGCTTCTCCCCGTCCAGCACCTGCGGGGCCGCATGGCGGTAGGTGAACGTCTCGACGGAGGCGGTGTGCTCGGATCCGGCGAGGCGGGCGATGCCGAAGTCGGCCAACACCCAGGTGGTGGGGAGGACGAGGACGTTCTGGGGCTTGACGTCCCGGTGCAGCACCTCGCGGTCGTGGGCGAACGCGAGGGCGTCGGCGAGGACGTAACCGATCTCGAGGATCTCGTGGACGGGCAGCGGGCCCTGCTGCCGCAGCCGGTCGTGGACCGTGCCGGCCTCGACGAAGTCCATGACGAGGAAGGGTCGCCCGGCGCCGGTGGTGCCGACGTCGAGCAGGTTGACGATGTTGGGGTGCTGGCGGCCCAGCTCGATCGTGATGTCGACCTCGCGGCGGAAGCGGGCGACGCGACCGTCGTCGTCGGTGCCGAGCACCTTGATCGCGACGACGCGGTGGGGCGAGACCTGGCGCGCCCGGTAGACCACCGAGTCGCCTCCGCGGCCGACCTCGGTCAGCTCGACGTAGCCCGGGACGTCCTCGGGCTCGCGCCGGGTCTCGACGGGCTCGGACGCAGCAGCGGGCGGACGCCAGGCACCATCGGTGCTGTCGCCCGCCCGCTCGCGCGTCATCCGTGCCCCCCGCCGGAAGTCAGCTCACCACGGAGTGGTCAGCTCTTCTCGGAGTCGGCCGCGTCGGCCGCCTCGTCGGTGGTCTCCTCCACGGCCTCCGCCGACTCCGCCGACTCGACGGCCTCGTCCGCGGTCTCCCCGACGGCGTCCTCGTCGGCCTCCACCTCCGGCTCGCCGATGGAGCCGTCGGGGCGCAGGTTCTTGAGCTCCACGTGGTTGCCCGACGCGTCCGTCACGACGGCCGACTCGACGAGCGTGGCCAGCGCCTTGCCGCGCAGGATCTCCTGCACGAGCTCGGGGATGTGGTTGTGCTCGAACATGTGGTTCGCGAACTCCTGCGGGTCCTGGCCGGACTGCTGGGCGCGACGCACGATGTGCTGGCTGAGGTCGTTCTGCTCGACGTTGAGCTCCTCGCGCTTGGCGATCTCGTCGAGGAGGAACTGGGCGGCGACGGCGTCCCGCACGCGGCGCTCGAGGTCGGCCTCGAACTCCTCGATGGTCTGGCCCTCGTCCTCGAGGTACTTGTCCATCGTGATGCCGGCCATCGCGAGCTGCTGCTCGACGCCCTCGCGACGAGCGTTGAGCTCGTCGGTGACCATCGTCTCGGGCAGCGGCACGGTGACCTTCTCGAGCAGCGCCTCGAGCACCGCGTCGCGGGCCTCGGTCGCCTGCTCGAGACGCTTGCCGCGCGTGAGGCGCTCGCGCACGTCGGTGCGCAGCTCCTCGACGGTGTCGAACTCCGACGCGGTCTGCGCGAAGTCGTCGTCGAGCTCGGGGAGCTCCTGCTCCTGCACGCCGTTGACGGTCACCTTGACGGCGACGTCCTCGCCGACGAGGTCGCCGCCGACGAGCTGCGACGTGAAGTCGGTGGACTCGCCGGCCGAGAGGCCGGTGAGGGCCTCGTCGAGACCGTCGAGCATGCCGCCCCGACCGACCTTGTAGGACATGCCCGCGACCTCGGCACCCGGGACGACCTCGCCGTCCTTGGTGGCCACGAGGTCGATGGAGACGAAGTCACCGTCGGCGGCGGGGCGCTCGACGTCGGTGAGGGTGCCGAAGCGCTCGCGGAGGTTGTCCAGCTGCGTGGCGACGTCCTCGTCGGTGACCTCGAGGTCCTCGACGGAGGCGGTGAGGCCGTCGTACTCCGGCAGCTCGATCTCCGGCTTGATGTCGACCTCGGCGGTGAACTCGAGGAGGTCCTTGTCCTCGAGGCGCGTCACCTCGATCTCCGGCTGGGCCAGCGGCTCGAGGGAGTTCTCGCGCAGCGCCTCGACGTACACCTTCGGGAGCGCGTCGTTGATCGCCTGGTCGAGCACGGCGCCGCGACCGACCTGGCGGTCGATGACGGCCGGCGGGACCTTCCCGCGGCGGAAGCCGGGGATGTTGATCTGCTGGGCGATGGTCTTGTACGCCTTGTCGAGGCTCGGCTTGAGCTCGTCGAAGGGCACCTCAACGGTGAGCTTGACCCGGGTGGGGTTCAAGGTCTCGACGGCGCTCTTCACAGGTGGTTCTCCTCGTGGTCGGACTTCAGCGGTGCAGCTCGGTTGCGGTCGGGGCGACAGGACTCGAACCTGCGATCTCCTGCTCCCAAAGCAGGCGCGCTAGCCACTACGCTACGCCCCGCCAAGAGGGCCTCCGCGGCCCCGACACACAGGCTCTGACCTGCGCAGACGGGTCCTCGTCGACCACACTTGGAGCGGATGACGGGAATCGAACCCGCGTAATCAGTTTGGAAGACTGAGGCTCTACCATTGAGCTACATCCGCGTGCGCGACGATGCGCCCGGGACGGACCCGGGCGCAGACACGCGAACGTCATCGTGCCACATGGCGCCCAGCGCCCCCCAACCCAGGTGCGCCGCGACCCTCCGGCGGCTCAGCCGCGGCGGAGCACGAGCAGGGCGCAGTCGTCCGCCACGGGCCCCAGATCCCCGACGACCCGCTCCGCGAGACCCTCGATGCCCGCAGCGCGGTGCCGGAGCAGCAGACCGCTGAGTCGCGCGATGCCGGTGTCGATGTCGGTGTCGGCGTCCTCGACGAGGCCGTCGGTGTAGACGACGAGCGCGTCCCCGGACTCGAGGCCGAAGGTGGCCGGGGGATACTCCGCGCCCGGCACGACGCCGAGGAGCGGGCCCGAGAGGTCGACCCGCTGCACCTCGCCGCAGCTGCGGATCACCAGGGCGGGCGGGTGGCCGGCCGTGTGCACGGCCGTGTCGCCGGAGCGCAGGTCGGTGGAGACGTGGACGGCGGTCGCGAAGCTCTCGTTCCACTCCTGCCGGAGGAGGAACTCGTTGGTCGCGGGCACGAGCTGGGCGGTCGGCACCGCTCCGACGAGGCCGTTGAGGGCGCTCGAGAGCTGCAGCGACCGGGTGCCGGCACGCACCCCCTTGCCCGAGACGTCCACGAGCACGACGTCCAGTCGACCGTCGGCGGTCGGCTCCGAGAAGCAGAAGAAGTCACCGCTGAACGCCGTGCCGTCCGCCGTGCGGATGAGGGCGTCCGCCGACCAGCCGTCCGGCAGGTCGGGGAGTCGGCCCTGCGACTGCAGGCGCTCGCGGAGGTCGAACAGCATCGACTCGCCCTCGGCGCCGCCGAGGCCCAGCTGCACCCGGCGCAGCGAGATGACGAGCACGACCATGCCGATGACCGTGTAGGTCGCCACCGAGGCCCACAACCGCGGCGAGAACGTCGGCTGCTGGGTGGTCGCGAGGAACAGCACCGCCATCGCGAACGTGATGAAGCCGGCGAGCTGCCGCGGCCGGAGGAACAACGTCGACAGGACCATCGGCACGGTCAGCGTGTTCAGCGGGAAGCGCGTCGGGTTGACCGCGATCAGGACGCCGAGCACCGACGTCGCCACGACGAGGAACACGAGCGCCCGGTTCGCCACCAGGTAGCGGCGCGCGTCACGCACGGTGCGCCTCCTGGGCGCCGCGGCTTCGAGGACGCGCTGAGGAGGCGTGTCGACCACCATCACGGCGACCTCCTCGTCTCGGTCCTGTCACTGTACGGTCCGGGACGAGTGCGCACGCTGGCATCGCGGACACCAGAACAGATTCCTCGCGACGAGCTCGGCCGTCCGCACCGCCGTGCCGCACACGAGGCACGGCTGGCCCGTGCGCCGGTAGACGTAGACCTCGCCCCCGTGGTCGTCGCGGCGCGGCTCGCGTCCCATCGCCTCGGGCGTGTGCTCGGGCCGCACGGTGTCGATGCGCCCGGTGCGCACGCCGTCGCGCATCAGGTCGACGAGATCGGCCCAGACCGCGTCGTACTGCCGGCGCCGCAGGCTCGTGCCCGGGCGGTAGGGGTCGAGGCGGTGCCGGAACAGCACCTCGGCGCGATACACGTTGCCCACACCCGCGAGCACCTTCTGGTCCATGAGGAGGGCACCGATCGCGGTGCGGCTGCGCGCGATGCGCGCCCAGGCGCGCTCCGGCTCGGCGTCGGACCGCAGCGGATCGGGGCCGAGCCGGTCGACGATCGCCGCGCGTCCGGCACCGGTCACGAGCTCGCAGGCGGTCGCACCACGGAGGTCCGCGTACGTCGTGGGCCGACCGTCACCGCCCGCCACGAGCCGCATCCTCACCTGGCCCACGGGGGGCGGGGCGTCGCCGTGCGTCACGTCGTGCTTGCCGTAGAGACCCAGGTGGACGTGGACGTAGCGGTCGGCTCCGAGGTCGCAGAAGACGTGCTTGCCCCACGCCTCGGCGCCCTCGAAGGTGGCGCCGTCGAGCGCGGCCGCCTCGGCGGCGAACCGGCCCTGCGGGCTGCTCACCCGCACGACACGACCGGCGAAAGCCTCGTCGAGCGCGCCGGCGAGGCGGTGGAGGGTGTGCCCCTCGGGCACCTCGCGTCAGGCCTCGGCGGCGGGGCCGCCGAGCGCCGACGCGGGCAACGGCGGGAGCTCGCGGGTGACCTCGTAGTCGCCGAGCTGGGCGATGCGGCGCACGTGACGCTCCGCGTCGGTGAACGGCGTCGCGAGGAAGACCTCGACGAAGCGGGTCATCTCCTCGAGCGTGTGCTGGCGGCCGCCGACCGAGACCACGTTCGCGTCGTTGTGCTCACGGGCGAGCACGGCCGTCTCCTCCGACCACACGAGCGCGGCGCGGACCCCGATGACCTTGTTGGCCGCCATCTGCTCCCCGTTGCCGGAGCCGCCGATGACGACGCCGAGGCTGTCGGCGCCCGTGGCCCGCTCGGCGGCGACGGCCTCGGCCGCGCGCAGGCAGAAGACGGGGTAGTCGTCGAGGGCGTCGAAGACGAAGGGGCCGTGGTCCACCGGCTCGTAGCCGTTGTCGGTGAGCCAGTTGAGCAGGTGGTCCTTGAGCTCGAGGCCGGCGTGGTCGGAGCCGAGGTGAACGCGCATGGCCCGCATCCTCTCAGGCGTGCTGGCGCAGGAATCCCGCGACCTGCCACATGAGCGGCTCGGCCGCGTCGTACACCGCCGCGTGCCGCCAGAACCCGTGCAGCTGGCCCAGGTAGCGGGTCGCGACCACCGCGACGCCCTGCTCGGCGAGCAGGCCGGCGAGGTGCTCGCCCTCCCCGCGCAGCGGGTCGTGCTCGGCGGTGACGACGAGCGTGGGCGGCAGCGTCCCGAGGGCGTCGGACAGCAACGGCGCGAGGTCGGGGTCGGTGAGGTCGGCGGGGGTGGCGGCGTACTGCTCCCAGTACCAGGCCGCCTCCCGCGGGTCGAAGCCCTGCTGCTCCGTGGCGTAGCTGTCGAAGCCCGCCGAGGGATCGAGGAACGGGTAGATCAGCACCGTCGCGGCGAACCGGCCCGGGTGGTGCAACGCCGCGACGAGGGCGAGGTTGGCCCCGGCCGAGTCGCCGTGCACGACGGTCGGCCCGGCGAGGCCCTCCGCGCCGGCGTGGGCGTCGAGCCAGGCCAGCACGGTGTCGACGTCGTCGGGCGCCGCCGGGAAGCGGTGCTCCGGCGGGCGGCGGTAGTCGACGCTCAGCACCGCGATCCCGGCGCGGTTGGCGAACGCGCGTACGGCGGCGTCGTGGACCTCGACGTCGTTGAAGACGAACCCACCACCGTGGAGGTGCACGACGAGTCCGGCACGGGCGTCCGCCGGGCGGTAGAGCCGGCACGGCACCCCGTCCGCGTCGAGGTCACGCACCTCGGCGACGTCCTCGCGCGGCTGCTGGGCGGCCGCGAGCCGCGCCGCCGCGCGGGCGTCGGCGATGTCGTAGTCGTCCGCGAAGACCGGGGGCTCGCCCGCGGCGAGCTCGACGGCGCGGCGCGCCTGGGGGAAGAGCATGCAGCGAGCGTACGGCGCGCCTCAGCGCCCGCCGCAGCAGCCCGTCAGCGGCCCATCAGGGCGTCGAGCCCGACCGCCATCGCCGCCGCGACGCGGAAGTCCAGGCGCGGGTCGGGCACGTCGACCGTGTAGCGGTCGCGGAGCGAGACCTGCCGGTCCGACGACATGAGCAGCTGCCCGGTCGTGTCGTCGGTGAAGTCGAAGTGGAAGCGCAGGAACGGGATGTCGGCGAACCGGCGGATCAGGGCGACGGCCTGGTTGCGCTCCTGACCGGTCGCGGCGTACCCCGGCCCCTGCAGCGTGAACGTCGAGCGCAGCAGGCTCGCGCCGAAGTCCTTCTTGAAGTAGGCCAGCGGCTGTCCGGCCTCGTCGGTGACGTCGTAGCCGGCGCCCAGGTCGAGCCGCTGCCGCGCCTTGAACGAGAACACCGGCCGCGTGCGGCCCTCGTCGGCGAAGAACGTCACCTGCTCCTTGAACGCGAGCCGCTTCTGCTGCGCGACGGCCATCAACTGTCCCTCGGAGCCGTCGGGGTTCGCCGCGACGACCTCGTAGCGGTTGACCATCATCGTGAGCTTCTGCTTCACGAAGAAGCGCGGGAGGTGCATCGGGGCCGGAGCGTTCATGGGCGTGAGGCTAGTGGAGGTCTCACCAGGTGATGCGCCCGGCGAGGTGGGACGCCACCTCGTCGGTGAGGACCCGCCAGGTCCCGTCGACCTCGACGGCGCAGTCGTAGACGGCGACCTCGCTCTCGCTCACGGCTCCGTCGACGAAGAAGCGGAGGAGCTGGACGTAGGAGACGGCGTCCCGGTGGGCACAGGGATCCGGGACCGCCGGGAGTGCGGGCGCGACACGGAGGGCGGACAGCAGCGCGGCGGCCTCCCCCTCATCCAGCGATCGGGACACCTCCAGTCGGTGCACCGGCGGCGCGCCAAGGTTCTGCAAAATCGGTTCGTACCCGCAGACCGTGGCTGCGAGCACCGCGCGATCGGGCGGCAGCGCCTGATCACGCTCCTGCCCGAACTCCTCCGTCGCGCGGCATCCGGCCGGAGTCACGTCGCCGACCACCAGGGACCCGAGGACCTCGAGCGCCACGTCCTCATGCGCCGTGTCGCTGAGAAGCGACACGCGCGTGCCGCCGTGGGTCACCCGACGCAGGGTCCAGCCATCGTAGGTGTAGGTCCCGTCGGGGACCTGCACGGCGCTGTCGCCGCCCTCGTAGACGGTCGCCTCGTCCTCGATGATGAGAATGGTGCGCCACATCTCGGGCGGATACGGCGGGAACGCCTCGTCCGTCACGGGATCCGCGACGAGGGGGTCTCGACCCGGCGGGACCATGCAGTCCGCGCTGACCGCGTAGTCGTGGGTGCCCACCGACGCCACCGCCGGAGGTCCTCCGTCCCACGCACCGCCGCACGTCAGGGACTCGTCGACCCACTCCACCGGCACCTGCACGCCGACCGTGCCGCGCTCCACCCAGCGCCACCCGTCGCGCACCTGCACCACGCCGTCGACGCGCGGGGGGTCCTCCCACGGG